>NZ_QUHK01000005.1:0-195283 GCF_003479665.1 Blautia sp. AF14-40 | reverse complement strand
AAAATGTTTTTACCAATTAACAGTATTGAGAAATATCTCTATAATGTATGTACAGATTCAACGTACAAAAACATCAAAAGAAAGATTAATGATACTTTTTTTAATGTTGAATCAATAGATGATATACTTGCAGATTATGTACAGGATAATGATAATAATGGAAAAGCACTATATAGAAAAATATTAGGCAATTTAGAAAAACGTAATATATCAGAAGATGCTTTTATCAAAGAATTATGTAATATTATTATGAATGCTATTAATTTTGAGCCATTTGCGTCTGAATTGCAAACAAAAATTTCTTATTGAAGTTAAGCGTACCAGGGGTCTGACCGTGCGTCCAGCAAAGGGTATATAGTCCGGTGGGTGGAGGCCCCATCAAATAAGCTGCTAACCACAGCATTTGAAGCGAGTCTTGAGTTTGCCGCGGTAACGTTGCAGGCTAAGCGTAGACAGCAAGGTAACAGGGATAGCTAGTGAGCGTCGAAATCCCAAAAGAACCAGAAGGCCGACATCGTGGTCAGGATGGAAGGCAACATATGTACTTATCGTTACGGTGAGATTTTACATACCTCTGCGGCGTTGGTGGGAACTATTCATGTCACACAGGGAATATATATCAACTGGAGAGAACCGAAGATGTAAATAAACGAAACTGCACCTAGAGGCCGTACCTCTGGACCCCGCTAATAGATTATTACAAGGATGTTCACATATATAGGAGAAGATTAATGGCAGATGATTTCAAATTTGGGACCCCACTTACGCCTGACATGATTTCAAAATTTAATGCTAGTATACAACCGCAAAGAATGCTTGCAGAAAGTATTGCAGCAGAACAGGACCGTATGATGCGTCAGGCTCAAGAAGTGGGCGAGCAAGCATATCAGAATAGAAAACGGATGCAGGAAGCGATGGAGCGCACAGCACATAATACAGATGTGACTAATGAACGTTTGGAAAAGATGATTGACCAGCAATCGTCACATATTGAATTGCTAGAAAAAGCAAATGAAACATTGCAAAAACAATTGGAAACCGGCCAAAAACAGTTAGAAATACTGCAGAATATTTTTGCTTCTGGAGAAGATGGGGTTCTGGTTGAAAAAGAACTGATGAACTTGATAAAGAAAGAGATAGACGAGACACATCCTCTTTGGGAATATGTTAAAGATAAGGGCGGAGATATTGCGGTGGCTGGTGCGACAGCTGGAATTCCTGTATTGTATGGTGCTTTTAAGGCATATCTTCTGTCTAAAGGAATTATGCTGCCGTAAGATTGCCCTCACCCCGAGACAGTGTCATACATAAACCATTAAAAAGGAAAGAGGTATATACCTATGCCCAGAACAAAAGGCAGCAAAAACCGTCCCAAAACCAATATCACCAAAGACTACGCACCCCAGATTGCAGAGAAGCAGGAGACGATTGCGTCTCTGACTGCCGAGATCGCATCCATCACTGCCAACATTGACACCTTGAAGGTTGACTTGAAAGAAAAGAAGTCTACCTTGAAGAAGGCCGAAAAAGAAGTGACAACTTTGGAAGCGAAGAAGGCCAAGGCAGATGCGAAGGCCGCTGAAGAAGCTAAGAAGGCTGAAGCCGAGAGTGTGCTGAAGAAGCTGCTGGCAAGTGGCATGAGTGCGGATGAAATCCTCGAAAAACTGAAATGAGATCGACCGTGTGGACAAACTGGACTCCAGGAGTTCACACGGTAATTTTTGAAGGTTGCTGTATAGTTTACAACGGAAATAAAAGTAATGGAGCGTGAGAAAAAATGAATTTATCAAAAATACATCATATTGCAATCATCGTGTCTGACTACGAAGCCGCAAAGAATTTTTATGTGAACAAGCTGGGCTTCTCTGTTATCAGGGAAAACTATCGCCCGGAGCGTAAGGACTGGAAAATGGATCTGCGTGTCAATGAATACACAGAGCTGGAGATTTTCGCTGAGGAAAACCCGCCGAAGCGTGTGAACCGCCCGGAAGCCTGTGGGCTGCGTCATCTTGCGTTTTGCGTTGATAGCGTGGAGCAGACGGTGAAAGAGCTGGGAGAATCTGGTATAGAATGTGAGCCAATCCGTGTGGATGACTATACCGGAAAGAAGATGACTTTCTTCCATGACCCGGACGGACTGCCACTGGAACTGCACGAATAAGCATGGGAGAAAAAAGAGCGTATAAATCTCGGAAGCCTGGCGGCGGCCGGAAGAAGCTGAAGCCGGAGTATGATGCCGGGAAGAATCTAAAAGAGCAGATGGAAAGTGCGGTTGCACTTTATGAGGAGGACTGCTCCCTCCGGTCCATTGCAGATGCGCTAACTCTGAATCCAATCAAAGTAAGAAAGCTGCTCATCACGGCTGGTGTGTATGAATCGGATGTGGCGGAGAAGGTACAGGATACCGTTGAGGATTATCGAGGAACACAGAACTATAAAGAAGCCATCCTCTCAACCGCAAGTACTCTTCAACTCTCCAAAGCCTCTGTTACCTCGTACCTACCATATCAGAAAGGCGTGTACTTTCCGAGTACAGTAGATAAAGAAAAAATTAGTGTTGGAGCAGAGCGGAGGCGGAGATATAGAGCAGTAAGAAAACTGAGATCAGAGCCAACAGAGGAGCACCTGTGGGAGACGGTCTTGCTTTATTCTGGTGTGCGCTTTAAAACCTATTCCGGCTTACCCTTTACCTATGAAATACGAAAAGGCAGGAATGGTGAGTACACAAAAGAGCTGTGGATCGACCGCCGGGAGAATAGTAAAAGCCTGGCATGGAGTTCGGTATTGCTGGCACTCAAGAGTATTAAAGGGGAAGTGGTAGAACGACCGAAAGCTCTGGGGGATATCCGGGGAGTGACTTATATTTACGGGATGTTCTATCGGTTCGGACTGATCGACATGCCAGATGAAGTGAAGGAGAAGATGGGACATCCCCAAAATCGCAAAAAATAGGTTGCTATGTGCAAAAGTCTACGGTAATATGTGCCGTAACTGAGAAAGTGGATCTCAGTTGGGAAGGATGGTAGCATTATAGAAAAATTGAAGGAGTTGCTAGAGGATTGTATTAAGAAAACGGAGCCGGAGTATTACCCACCAGTGGAGAATCTGCTGGATCTGATCTACGAGCATTACACGGAGAACAACCCAGTAGGGAAAAACACAGTTGCCGGGAAAGCAGCAAAGGCCAAGGAAAAGAAACTGGAAGAGTGGCTGCGTGGCTTGGAAGGTATCAGTTCATCCGGACCGAACAGCAAAATTGCGGCGAGTGTGATTCCCTCATTTCCGGTCATACTGTCACGAAGAATCAATCCGGAAGTTCTGAGCAGTTTTTCATCATCCATAGATTTCCACGGATGGTTTTCCATACGGGCTCTGGTCATTGTTCTGGCACGTTCAATAAGATCGTGCCGCAGATCGGAGGGCTTAAATATTGGAAAGACACGGTTTACGAAATAGGAATTCTGTTTTCTGGTGTATAACAGATATACAGCTTCCTGTTGGTCTGTAATATCAAAATCGCCCTCATGATTGCGATCATAGATACGTCCGGAACAGCGGCAGACGTTTGGACTTACGGGAACACGAATGTGACCACATTGGGGTCTGACCCCATTAAAATATTATCAGGTGACCGCTGATATGACGGCGGAAGAAACCTTTGAGAGAGAAATGAGACCGCTGCGGAGCATTCAGGACAATTATGAAAAGATTGTCCTGACACTGGATCGCTTTTCTCTTGGAAACTACGATGGCATAAAAGTTGTGAATGTCATCGACTGGCTTTTGGGATGATGTCACTGCGTAAAGACTACCTCAAAGATCGTTCCACCGGACGGGCTGGACTGAACAGTTATTCTGCCGTCATGTACGCGCACGATTTCATGAACCAGGGCCAGCCCAAGGCCTACTCCGCCAAGCTGGCGGCTTCTGGATTTATCTACGCGGAAGAATGGTTCAAATATGCGTTCTTTTAATTCAGCCGGGATTCCGCTTCCGGTATCTTCTACGGACAGGCAGATGTTTTTTCCCTTCCGGTATGCGGTTACGGTAACCTGTCCGCCGAAATGGTTGTATTTGATTGCATTCTCAACAAGATTGTATACCATCCGGTAAATCAAAATGTCACTTCCGACCATAGTGGTATCGTTACAGTTCCCGATCAGTTTTATCTCCTTTTCCTGGGCAAGCGGTTCCAGATCCACCAGTACTTCATCGACAAGGGCGTCAACGGCAATGGTTTCATCCCTGCTTACTGTTTGAAGCTCACTCATATCGAGCAGTGTCTTGACCATTTTGCTGAGTCGGCCGTTTTGTTCCGTCACCATTTTCAGTGTTTGTAAGGTGTCAGCGTCATTGCCCGGATGCGGGGTGGAATGGTATAAATCGAGCTGTACCTGCATGACAGACAGTGGAGTGCGAAGCTCGTGTGCTGCATTTGCTGTAAACTGTCTCTGGATTTCAAAAGCATCTGCGAGACGTTCCAGCATCTTGTTATACGAAATACGAAGCTGGTTCAGCTCTTTTACTTTGTTTTCTTCAATGCGCGAATCGGCCAGATTCTGTGCCTGCACCTCCTCGATTTTTTCGGAGAACTCACGAATGGGCCGAAGTGCATGGCCACTGATAAAATAGGTAGCGACACCGCCAAGAAGGGCCAATAAGGCGGAAAGGATCAGGCTGTTTCTTTTGTAGTCTGCTTTGTTGTTGTACACCTGAACAGAGAAATCTCTGGCAAATTCATCCCACTTGTCCTCCGGAATGCTGATATAGATTTGATCGGAACCGTCTGCGGCACCGTCTCCGCCCTGATCTCCGGCATCATCGCCCCTGGCATCTACGGTCTCCTGCAGGGAATCGATATAATAAATTCCGTTTTTATAGACAAGCAGGGTCAGACATCCACAGATGACCGCAATATACAGGGTAATGATACAGGTAAGTCTCCACTGCAGTGATATTTTTTTCATCGGTCGGACTCCTCTCGTATTTGATATCCTTCGCCTACTTTATTTAAAATCGGATCGTATCCAAGTACCGCCCTGAGCTTTCGGCGAAGAGAAGACATATGGACGCGGATGGATCCGCTGAAGCTGTCCACGGAGGCATCCCAGACATGCTCGATCAATTCTTCCTGACTTACCGGTCTGCCAAGGTGAAGAAGCAGATATTCCAAAATTCCGTTTTCTTTTCTTGTCAGGGAAACCAGGGTTCCGTTGGCATAGGCCTCTCGTTTGATGGTATCGAATTTGATCCCGCCACTTTCCAGACAGACATCTTTTTGCACAAATTTTCTTCTCGTCAGACTGCGGATCCGCGCTTCCAGCTCCTGCAGATGGAACGGCTTTTCCATATAGTCATTTGCCCCGGCATCGAGTCCTTCTACTTTGTCTGCAATCTGTCCTCTTGCAGATAAGATCAGAACCTTCGTCTCTTCGTTTTCCTTCCGGAGCTCTTTTAGAAGATCCATTCCGTCCATGCCGGGCAGATTGAGATCCAGGACAATCAGATCATAATTTTCTGCCAGGATGCATTCCAGAGCCTCCGCGCCATCGTAACAGGTATCCACCTCGTACCCGGCAGCGTACAGACTTCTGGCAATTGTGTCACACATTTGTTTCTCATCTTCCACGATTAATAATCTCAAAATTTTTTTCACCTGCCCGTTTCTTAACAATGATTTTACAACTGCTATTGTATAATATCAGAGTCAGCTGGTCAATCAATAGAATAAAAGGAGCAACCATATTTTGAAGTGCAGAAAAATATCTCAAATTGTTTTAGTTATCACAGGCATAGCAATGATGGGCTATGGCGCCGTCAGAGGGGAAGCGGCTGCTGTGCTTGGGAAAGCAATTAAATTATGTCTGGAGTGTGTCGGAATTGGATAAGAAAAAGAAGTTACGATCAAAGAAAATAGCCGGAATACGCGGGTGGATACAGGCAGCGGCCACACTGCTTACCAATCCTCATATCCCCAATTTTTTTCAGGGCAAAATATATCAGGGCAAGGCGAAAACGGTATGCGTACCGGGACTAAACTGTTATTCCTGTCCTGCTGCGACGGGAGCGTGCCCCATCGGAGCCTTTCAGGCGGTTGTCGGATCATCCAAATTTAAGTTTTCCTACTACATAACCGGGTTCCTGATTTTACTCGGCGTGACACTGGGAAGATTCATCTGTGGTTTTTTGTGTCCGTTTGGATGGTTTCAGGATTTGCTTCACAAAATCCCCGGAAAGAAATTCTCCACGGCCAGACTGAAGCCGCTGCGGTATCTGAAATATATCATCCTTGTTGTTTTTGTGATTCTTCTGCCGATGTTTGCAACGAATTCGATCGGGATGGGAGATCCGTTCTTCTGCAAATATATTTGTCC
Source organism: Blautia sp. AF14-40 (assembly GCF_003479665.1). NCBI lineage: Bacteria > Bacillati > Bacillota > Clostridia > Lachnospirales > Lachnospiraceae > Blautia > Blautia sp. AF14-40. The sequence continues at coordinate 188,909 of NZ_QUHK01000005.1, read as the reverse complement.
GCAGGGCGTTCTGGAGGGGGCGATCCCGCTTTCCATCGGAAATGCCGCAATCCGGTCTGCACTGGGCAAGCTGTTTTCGTTTAAATTCGGTATTCTGATTACGGTTGTCGTGCTCAGCATCTTGTTTTACAGACCCTTCTGCAAATGGATCTGTCCTCTTGGGGCAATCTATTCCTTATTTAATAAGGTAAGCTTTTTACATATCACGATTGAAGACAGCAAATGTGTCGGATGCAATCAGTGTTCCAGGGCATGTAAAATGGATATCGACGTGTGCCGGACCCCAAATCATCCGGAATGCATCCGATGCGGAGCCTGCATCAAGGCCTGCCCGAAGGATGCGATCCACTACCAGTTTATGGGAAAAACGTGTCAGAAAAAGGACACCGGAGATCAACAGTCAGAGATCAGAAACCATTGATCAGCAGCAGATCACGAAGCATCGAAGGATGATATTGAATTCTTGTTTTTTACATTATACTATCTTAAAAGGAGCCATAATTTATGAAAACCAAAAGAACTTTTATCCCTGTTTTTACACTCAGCGTAGCATTATTACTCACTGCATGCAACGGAAAAGAGGCTGCAGACACAAAGAAAACGCAGACAACCCAGACGGAATCCGGCACAGAAGCTGTTACGGGATCTGTTGCGGAATCCGGAACCGAAACGGCAGGGGCTTCCGGCACAAAGCTGGACGATTTATATCAGCAGGAGAACCAGATTTTTTCAGATCATGCGGATGTATGGAACAAGGTGTTTGGCATGATGAATAAAAGCACAGCTGATCCGAGCGGAAATTATGGGGATTATCTGGCAGACACGGTTGAAGCCAACAAGGACTCTTTTGATGAGGACGAGCTGAAAACACTAACGGATGATATTGAAACGATACGAAAAATCGAGGAACAGATAGCAGAAATGGGAAACGGCAATACAGCATCGGAAGATAGCGACGCGAAAAACGATTCCGAAGAGGCATCTCCGTTCCGGGATTTCTCGGGCCAGGATTATGATGGCAATACAGTTGACGAAAGTCTGTTTTCCAAAAATGCGGTAACGGTCGTGAATTTCTGGTTTACCGGCTGCAAGCCTTGTGTTGCTGAGTTATCCAAGCTGAACGAATTAAACGATGCAATCAAATCCATGGGAGGCGAGGTTGTAGGCATCAACACAGAAACCTTCGACGGAAATCAGGATGCGATCAAAGAAGCAGCAGCGGTTCTTGAAAGCCAGGGTGCGAAATACCGCAATCTTTCCATTGACTCTGCTTCCGCTGCAGGAAAGTATGCTTCCGATATTATGGCATTTCCGACCACAATCTTAGTCGATCGAAATGGAAATATTGTGGGAGAACCGATGCTTGGCGGAATCGACAATCAGGAGAATTATGATACGCTGATGAAACAGATCCAGTCTGTGATAGATGCAGACAGCGCGAAGTAAGACGAGAGCTACGGCAGCCAAAGGAAGCAAGCGATACCGCAAAGTGGGGCTTGCGGATTGCGGAAGTGATTTAGGGCTTGACATTATAGGAATGGAGTGCGAAAAAGCAAAGTTACGTTTTTTCGCACTCCCTTTTCATAACAGGATTTTTTTCAAATACATTTACAAGACGAGGTAGCAGACAAAGGAAAAAGGAACGTTTCATTTTCCGTTTTGTTATGAATGGATAGTCCGTTCTGAATCCGCAGGTTTCATGGAGATAGTCAGTGATTTCCTGACGTTCATATACCGGCATGAAACCCTGTTCTTCTATATCCGCAAATTTTATGTCTTTTAAAGTGCGAAGTAATTGTTCTGTGGTATAAGTCCCTTTCAAGGAGCGGTTTAATAACCGGATGAAAAATATTGCGGTGGCTCCTGTTATTCTGGAAGATGGAAGGCTGTCCTTCTGTGTTCCGGGGGATGATGGTTCTCCGTGGTCCGGGGTGTGGAACCTGACTGGAAAGATTGTTTTGGACGGGGATGATTATATTTACGAAAGCATCGGTCACCTGGTTGGCTGGTGCTTTTTTCGTGGGGAAATGGAGGTGGCGGGATGACGTATGAGTTCGGGTCGAAGGAGATTGTGAAGGGTTCCGGATATATTTCCAGGCAGTGCTGAACCACATTGGGGTCAGACCCCGTTACTGTTGTGGGAAACTTTTGGGCGGTTCCTGTTTTTGGGCTTGAAATTCGAAAAATCTTTATACAATCTTAATACCATGGAAAAGGTATTTATACGTTTTTAAAACGGAAGTCTCTAAAATAAGGAGGAATCAAAAAGAAGGAGTAAAAAGAGAAATGTGGAGTATAAAACTGCGATACAGGAAACGATGGTCGTCGTTTGAAATTATCATTCTTGGATTTGCGGGGGTAATTCTGGCAGGAGCACTGCTTTTGATGCTTCCTGTGGCTTCGCGGGAAGGAAATGTAACGCCATTTACAGAAACACTGTTTACTGCAACATCAGCCGCCTGTGTGACAGGACTGGCAGTCAGAGATACAGGAAGCTACTGGTCCGTCTTTGGACAGAGCGTGATTTTGCTGCTCATTCAGATCGGTGGTCTTGGTGTGGTTACGATCGCTGTTTCGATTGCGATGCTTTCCGGGAGAAAAATTTCCCTGATGCAGCGAAGCACGATGCAGGATGCGATTTCTGCCCCGAAGGTAGGCGGAATTGTGCGCCTGACGCGTTTTATCCTCAAAGGAACCTTTGGAATTGAACTGTTGGGGGCGTTGTTTCTTCTGCCTGTTTTTTTACGGGATTACGGCGGAAAAGGAATCTGGATGGCGTTGTTTCATTCTGTATCCGCATTCTGCAATGCAGGATTTGATCTTCTCGGAAAAACGGATCATCTGTATCCGTCCCTGACTTCTTATGTGGGAAATCCACTGGTTAATCTTACGATTATGGGGCTAATTGTAACAGGTGGAATCGGATTTCTGACCTGGGATGATATCTATACAAAAAAATACCATTTTCGTCAGTACTGCATGCAAAGCAAGGTGATCCTGATTACAAGTCTGTTTCTGATTTTTGTTCCGGCGGCTTTCTTTTTCTTCCGGGATTTCGCCGGAATGCCGGTCAAGGAGCGGACGCTCTGCGCATTGTTTCAGTCCGTGACAACAAGAACGGCCGGATTTAATACAGCAGATCTTTCCGGGATGACAGGTGCCTCCCAGGCGATTATGATTGTTCTGATGATGATTGGCGGAGCACCGGGATCAACGGCTGGCGGAATGAAAATTACCACATTTGCCGTGCTGACAGCTAATGCGTCTGCTACGTTCCGTCAGAGAGAGGACACACAGATGTTTGGACGCAGGGTGGGCCAGGAGGTATTAAAAAATGCATCTACGATTCTGATGATGTATCTTTTTCTGGTGCTGATGGGAGGAATGGTGATCAGTGTGGCAGAAAATCTGCCGATTTCTGAGTGTCTGTTTGAGACAGCATCTGCTGTTGGAACGGTTGGCCTGACGCTTGGAATTACGCCGCAGCTCGGTGTTCTTTCGAAAGGAATTCTGATCGCACTGATGTTTCTTGGAAGGGTTGGCGGTCTGACGCTTGTTTATGCTGCGATGCCGGGGAGAAAGAGCGCACATGCAAAAATGCCGCTGGAAAAAATAAATGTAGGATAAGAAGAGAGGAAGAGAAGAGATGAAAAATATTTTACTGATTGGAGTAGGAAGATTTGGGAGACATATTGCCATGCATCTGAATCAGCTTGGACATCAGGTGATGGCGGTAGACCGAAATGAGGAACGGATCGATGCCGTGATGCCGTATGTGACAAATGCACAGATCGGTGACAGTGTCAATGCAGACTTTCTGCGATCCCTTGGTGTGGGAAATTATGATGTCTGTATTGTGACGATCGGAAGCAGCTTTCAGGATTCGCTGGAAACCGCATGTCTTTTGAAGGAGCTGGGCGCAAAATGGGTCGTGTCCCGGGCAGAACGGGATGTACAGGAAAAATTCCTGTTGCGGAACGGAGCGGATCAGGTTGTTTATCCGGAAAAACAGATGGCAAAATGGACAGCAATTCGTTACAGCTCGGATCATGTGTTTGACTATATTGAAATTGACAGTCAGTATGCGATTTTTGAGGTTGAAATCCCGGAGAACTGGATTGGAAAAAATGTCGGCCAGCTGGATATCCGGAAAAAATACGGTATTAATATTCTGGCAACAAGAAAATATGGAAAAACAGATGTTGCGGTGTCTCCGGAGACAGTTCTGAATGGCGATGCTACCATATTGGTTCTTGGTGAATATAAAGCGATCCAGAAATGTTTTCGAATCTGAAAGAGAGGTGATTTCTGTGTTAAGTGTAGGACTGCTCTTCGTTACCCTGGTCGGTTTTTTGTCTGGAGGCGTGCTCGTAGATCAGATAGAGACATTTTTCACGGAAAACAGAAGAGAGGAACCGGAAACGGGACAAAATTTCACGGAAAACAGAAAACAAGAACAGGGAACGGGAGAAAAAAAGATTTCCTGATTATAGCTTTCTCTTCATTTATGATCTACAATAGGAGGCGGGGTGAGACAGTTGGAAAAAGAAAAACAAAAAAAAGAGCATATCCTGGTGTGTCTGTCCTCTTCGCCATCCAATGAAAAAATTATTCGGACTGCGGCGCAGATGGCACAGGCGTTTCAGGCCGGCTTTACGGCATTGTATGTGCAGACAGCAGAAAAAACAGAAAAAACACCGGAGGATCTGGCAAGGCTGCAGAAGCATGTTCGTCTGGCAGAGCAGAGCGGGGCAGAAATTGTAACGACACACAGTGAGGATATTGCCCTGCAGATTGCAGAATACGCAAGAATTTCCGAGGTGACGCGGATTGTCATTGGAAAGAGCATGATGAAGCAGGGCTATTTCCATCAGCGAAGGGTGTGGACCGAGCGTCTGACGGATCTTGTGCCTGATCTGGAAATTCACATCATTCCAGACTCAGACGTGTACCGGAGATATCAGAAACGAAAAAAATTTCTGGAGTGGATGGAGCTGCCTTCCTGGAAAGAACTGATGCTTACGGTTCTGATTCTGGCTGCTGCGACCGGAATTGGAGAAATCTTTTTTCGGCTCGGTTTTACCGATGCCAATATCATTACCGTATATTTGTTTGGCGTCATGCTGACATCTATTCTGACCAGCGGTTATACCTGTAGTGTAATCAGTTCTGTGGCAAGTGTTATCCTGTTTAATTATTTTATGACAGAGCCAAGGCTTTCGTTGTATGCGTATGGTTCCGGCTATCCGGTGACCTTTGCGATCATGCTTGGCACTTCAATCCTGACCAGTACGCTTGCTTTAAAATTGAAAGAAAATGCAAAGCTTTCTGCACGAGATGCCTTTCGAACCAAGATTCTTTTTAATACCAGCCAGCTTCTGCAAAAGGCAGAGGATGCGTCAGAAATTTTTGATATTACGGCAACGCAGCTGATAAAGCTTCTGGGAAGAAATCTGGTTGTGGCGCCGGTAGAAAAAAAGAAAAACGGCATTGTGCAGGGAACTCTTTATAACGCCGAAACAGGAATAAAATCAGAAAAAGTTTTTAATGTGAAAGAACAGGAAATCCTGCAGTGGGTTCTGAAAAACCGGAAACGGGCGGGAGCTATGACAGAACGTTTTTCTGAAGAACCGTATCTGTACCTTTCCATCTATGCGGCACAGAACAGATATGGTGTGATCGGCATTTTCATCGGACAAAAGCCACTGGATGCGTTTGAGAACAGTATCCTGCTTTCTGTTCTGGGAGAGTGCGCCATGGCACTGGATCGGGAACAAAGTGCGAGAGAAAAAGAAGAGGCGGCAGTCATGGCGAAAAATGAGCAGCTTCGGGTGAATCTGCTGCGGACGATTTCCCATGATCTGCGCACACCACTGACATCAATTCTCGGCAATGCAGACTCTTTGATCAGTAACTTTGACGCACTGGACGAAGGGATGCGGAAACAGATTTTTTCGGATATTTATGAGGATGCCGGATGGCTGATTGAACTGGTGGAAAATCTGCTTGCGCTTACGAAAATAGAAGATGGAAGTGTAAAACTGCAGTTATCCGATCAGGTGGTTGAGGATGTAGTCCGTGAGGCGCTGCGCCATGTAGAACGGCGGAAAAACGAACATAAAATTACGGTGGACTGCGGGGAAGATGTACTGCTCGCCCGCATGGATGCAAAGCTGATTGTACAGGTATTGGTAAACCTGATCAACAATGCAGTAAAATATACACAGGCAGGATCCAAGATCCGGATTACAGCCGGAAAAGAAGAAAAAAACGTATGGATTGCGGTGGAGGATAATGGACCCGGCATTCCGGCGGAGTGCAGGGAGCATGTATTTGAAATGTTCTATTCCGGAAAAAATAAGGTGAGTGACAGCCGCAGAAGCCTTGGCCTTGGGCTGGCGCTGTGCCGCTCCATTGTAAATGCGCATGGCGGGGAACTGGTGCTTCGTGACTGTGCTCCGCACGGCTGTCATTTTCGTTTTACGCTGCCGCTCAGTGAGGTGAATTTAAATGAATAAGACATTGATACTGGTCGTGGAAGACGATACGCCGGTCCACAACCTGATTACGACAACACTGAAAATACACGATTATAAATAACCACATTGGGGTCAGACCCCATTACTGTTTAGAAATTTTGTTCTTGCTTTGGCAATTCTGACACTGCAGACTGTGCTGAATGACAATATCAAAACGGCAGAAGATGTTGAAACTTATCTGGGTCTTAACACCTTGGTCGTTGTTCCGGATTTTGGAAGCAAAAAGAAATCCAGAAGACGAAGAAAAGACTGAACATAAACACAGAAAATTAAAAAGGAGCATCTACGGTTTCGAACTTGAAACCTGGAGATGCTCCTTTTTCGTATGCTGCAGAATGAAAAATTATTCTCCCGCCACCGTCACATCCCGCAGCAGTACCGCACACGGTACCACGCGGTTGTTGAGCTGCTGTGTCTCTTTCGAGAAAGTCAGATTTTTCAGTACATCGTCATAACGGGCGGAAAGGGATCCGCTGGTTGTCGGATGGGAGGTGGTTCCGTCGCTCTCATATGCGAGACGGATCTCACCGCCGCAGGTGCCGCTTACGGCATCCATATCAAACGCACTGAAATCGGTGATTTCTATATGCGGCATGCTGCGCAGCTCGTCGAGTGTTTTCGAACCGCCTTCAACCACCATGTTGTTCATGGAAGTGGTATCTTTCATGCCGATATAATGGGCATGCTGAAGGCTGCCCCAGTAGGAGCGGCAGATGCCGTTTTCAAACAGAACGCGCTCGGCTGCCGGCATGCCGGTTTCGTCGTACGGCACGTTTTTGGCAGAGCCGTCGAGCGTCGGCACGAGGCGGATATTCAGCGGATCCGCATCCGCACCGGTGATGGCTTCACCGATTTTTGCCTTTGCGACGCCCATGTACTGATAAGAAGCATTGGTATGCATAGCAAAATACTGGAAGAAGCTGCCGACGGCATTTCCGGTCAGGAGAACATCGGCGTGCTCATTCTGGCGGGTCGGAACAGCATTCAGACGCTGGCGGCCGGTGTGGAACATTCCGCGCACTTCGGCGATGATCTTCTCGGCAGATTTGTCGGAGAAGCGGAGATCCTTGTAGATCTCAATCTCATGATCATCCGTGCGGGAGTTTGTGACAACCTCGATCTCGCAGCCAAAGCCGGAGAAGGTGACATCGACACCGCGGGAATTGCGGATGTGTGTCTGTTTCTGGTTGACGAAAATCTCATAGGAGTTTACGCGGGAATCCTCTTCCGATTTGATTTCCTGCATGGCCTGCACCAGTTTTACGAGTTCAGAGGTAAGATCGCGGGAGGCATCAGGCATTCCATCATTTGCCGGTGCATCCGATGGCTCTGCAATCGGGTACCATGGGTTCTGCACGAACTGTGCAGCGAACAGCGCCTGGTCAATTTCCTGCTGCATTTCTTCGCGGGAAATGCCCTGGTGGATCTCTTTTTCTGCGCTTCCGCGGAATTTCCCATCCTCACTGTCGACAAAGACAGTCAGAAACGTGTGCGTTACTTTTTTCGCACGGCTCATGTCGAGCTTCTGACCGATGAAAAATGCCTCGCGGGATTCGGTCTGCTCTTCGCGGATCAGAAAGTCGCTGGTTTTGCTTGTTTTTAATACATCGTATAATTCGTTCATCAGCCTAACCTCACTTTACATTTCAGATACGGGCCGCCATCGCTGACTTTGACCCATTCTTTGTGACCTTTTCCGCACATGCCGGAGCCGAAGAGCTCTTCTTTGTCGGAAACCATGGAGATGCTCTTTAAGAGATCCGGAACGTAGCCGGTCAGGGTGACAGGAGATACGACTTTTCCGGTCAGCTTACCATCTTTGATCTCGCGGCCGAGTCCGACCATGCACTGGATGCCCCAGTGTTTCGGGTCTTCCATACCGGACTGAACGCTTTCGAGAAGATAGCCGTGATCAATCGAAGCGATCATATCATCGAGTTTGTCTGTGCCTGCGGTGAAGTAGGTGTTGGTCATACGGGAGTAGACTTTGCGCTCGAAGCTCTCGCGTTTTCCGTTTCCGGTCGGCGTGGTGCCAAGGCGGAGTGCGCTTACGAGATCGCTGATGCCGGTAACGAGTGTACCGTGGTCGATGACCGTGGTGTCAGTGCCGAGCGTTCCCTCATCATCAAAAAGATAACTGCTGACCTGCTGTGCGCCGACTGCTCCGTCGTGCATGGAGGAGAGCTGGGAGGCAACAGGCTTGCCGATATACTCTTTGGCGAGTGCGCGGTCTTTGACAAACATATCCATCTCGACACCGTGGCCGAATGCCTCGTGTGCAATCACGCCGGTGACATCCGGTGCGGTGATGACATCGTACATGCCAGGGATGACCGGATCGGAGTGGAGCTTGTCGTACAGAACGGCGATGATTTCCTCAACAATCGCATCCATCTCATTTAAGATTTCCACGCCTTTCAGGCCGGAGCAGGAACGGTACGACATATTCTGTTTTCCGTTTTCTGTGCCGATTGCGGAAAGAGAGCCCTCCGAGAAAGCGTAGGACTGCATCAGATCCTTTTTGGAGGAGAGGAACAGCTTGTTGACACGGGCAAAGCTGACGGTACTCTGGAATTCCAGAATTCCTTCATGGGCAGCGCCGGCGTCGCAGAGCTTCCGAAGGTGGGAGAGAATCTCCTCTGCGGAGACGGTCTCCGGGTCAATCTCGATTTCATTCTGCATCGTTTTGGTGATGGCTTCTTCCTGCACGAGAGGAGACTCCATCTGCGCGATGCCGAGTGCCTTTAATGCCTGAAATTCGGATTTCAGCGCGGAAGTAATTTCCTCCGCAAGATCTGCGGCATCGGTGAGGTTGTTGAAGGAATATTCGGTGTAGGAACCGTCCTGCCATGCACGGACAACGAAGCCGCGTTCACAGAAGTGATAATCGCCGACGGTGGTCTGATGCATGCTGACGCGGTAGGTCGTACCTTTGACATCGGTGCAGAGCACGCTGACGTAATCAAATTCGCGCTCGAGCAGACGGATCAGTTCCTGAATCTGTGGTTTGATTTCCACAAGATAGGATGACATTGGAACCTGCATAAGTTTGGTGTCCTTTCTGGAGCCTGCCGGAGTGTTCGATAGAGAACCTGCGCCGGGGCTCAAAATAATAGAATCCGGAAAAATAGTTTCGAAAAAATCCCGAACATAGTTTCATTATAGAAGTGGGAAATGGAAAAAGCAATAAAAAAAGGTTGACAAAATGAATTTTGATGATATACTTTGAATATCAAAACATTTGAAAAGAAAAATGTTTGAGAATGAAATAAGCAAGAGGACAGTAAGGTGAAAAACGGCAGAATTGCGGGAACCGGTTCGTATGTACCGGAGACGATATGGAAAAATGAAGATCTGGAAAAGATGGTGGAGACGAGCGATATCTGGATCCGGGAGCGGACAGGAATCGGTGCGCGCCACATAGCCGGGGAGGAGACGGTTGCCCAAATGGCAGTAAAGGCGGCGAGAAGAGCGCTGGAAAATGCCGGGATCTGTTCGACAGAGCTGGATCTGATTCTCGTCGGAACCTCCTCGTCGGAGAGCATCTTTCCGAATACCGCCTGTCTTGTGCAGGATGAAATCGGTGCTTTCCGTGCCGCCTGTCTCGATGTCAGCGCCGCCTGCACCGGATTTCTTGCGGTGTATGAACTGGGCCAGCTGTATATCCGGAGCGGCAAGGCAAAAAACGTGCTGCTGATCGGCGCGGATGCCCTGAGCCGCCTGGTGGACTGGAGTGACCGCGGAACCTGCATTCTGTTCGGGGACGGCGCGGGAGCCATTGTGCTGACGGCGGAGGAGCAGGAGACAAAAGCGTGCGAAAAGATCCATTCTGATGGAGAAAAAGGCGTGTCGCTGACCTGCGAAAAGGGAACGTATCTGCAGATGGACGGCCGTGCCGTGTTCCAGTTTGCTTTATCACGCGTGCCGGAAGTCATCCGCGAGGTGCTCGCGGAAGCCGACATGGCGGTCGAGGAGATTGATGCGTTTATCCTTCATCAGGCAAACAGCCGCATCATCGACGGCGTGGCAAAACGACTGAAGGCGCCGAAAGAAAAATTTCCGCGGAATATCGAAGCATACGGCAATACGTGTGCGGCGAGCATTCCGATTCTGCTGGATGAGTGGAACCGGTCCGGCAGAGCCAAAAAAGGACAGAGAATCGTTCTCTCCGGTTTCGGAGCAGGACTGATCTGGGGCGCGGCGTACCTGGAATGGTAAGAAACGCCCATATAAAATAAGAAGAATAAGAAAAAAGTGAGGACAAAAACATGTTAGAAAAAGTAAAAGAAACCGTAGCAGAAGCACTGGGAGCAGACATCGATACCATCACAGCGGAGACTTCCTTCAAAAAGGATCTCGGAGCAGATTCCCTGGATCTGTTTGAAATGGTCATGTCCCTCGAGGACACCTGCGGCGTGGAAATCCCGACCGAGGATCTGGAAACGATGGTAACTGTCGGTGATGTTGCAGAGTATCTGGAGCAGCACAAAAACTAAGAAAGATCGGGAAGCAGGAGGAAGCGATTCATGATCACAGAAGTGACAAAATTACTCGGGATTCAGTATCCAGTCATTCAGGGCGGCATGGCCTGGGTGGCGGAGCATCGTCTGGCAGCGGCAGTTTCCGAGGCCGGCGGCCTTGGCCTCATCGGAGCATCGGCGGCACCGGCAGAGTGGGTTCGGAATGAAATCCGCGAAGCAAAAAAACTGACGGACAAACCGTTCGGCGTCAACATCATGCTGATGAGCCCGTATGCGGATGAGGTGGCAAAAGTGGTTGCCGAGGAAGGCGTAAAAGTCGTTACGACGGGCGCAGGAAATCCGGAGAAATATATGGAACTGTGGAAAAACGCTGGTATCCGCGTCATCCCGGTGGTCGCTTCCGTGGCTCTTGCAAGACGAATGGAGCGCGCAGGCGCAGATGCCGTTGTGGCAGAAGGATGTGAGTCCGGCGGCCATATCGGCGAGACGACAACGATGGCACTCGTTCCGCAGGTGGCAGATGCCGTAAAAATTCCAGTCATTGCGGCCGGTGGAATTGCGGACGGACGCGGCATGGCAGCAGCCTTTATGCTGGGTGCCGAGGCGGTTCAGATGGGAACGCGTTTTGTCGCTTCGAAAGAGGCCGTTGTGCATGAAAATTACAAGCAGCTGGTGATCAAGGCGAAAGATATTGATACCCGCGTGACAGGCCGCACAACCGGTCATCCGGTGCGGGCGATCCGAAATGAGATGACACGCCATTATCTGGAACTGGAAAAAGAGGGAGCTCCGTTCGAAGAGCTGGAAAAACTGACGCTCGGCGGTCTTCGAAGAGCCGTTGTGGACGGCGATGTCAAAACCGGAAGCGTGATGTCCGGTCAGATTGCAGGTATGGTAAAAGACGAGAAAAGCTGCAAAGAAATCATAGAGCAGATGATGAATGAGATGGAAGAACTTCTGAAAGGAGCACCGGCGCGGTTATGAGTAAAACAGCATTTATGTTTCCTGGACAGGGTTCCCAGTGTGTCGGCATGGGCGCGGATTTTTATGAAGCATGTCCGAAAGCGAGAGCCGTCTACGATATGGCATCCGAGCTGATCGGGATTGATATGAAAAGACTCTGTTTTGAGGAAAATGAACATCTGGATCAGACAGAGTTTACCCAGATTGCACTGCTGACAACCGGAATGGCGATGGAGCAGTCCATCCGGGCGTGCGGCCTTACGCCGGATGTGACAGCGGGCCTCAGCCTTGGCGAGTACAACGCGATTGTGTCCGCCGGCGGTATGGAAATGGCGGATGCGATGAAGGTCGTCCGCAGAAGAGGCATCCTGATGGAGGAGGCCGTTCCGGCAGGCGAGGGCGCGATGGCGGCGGTGCTCGGCATGGAAGCTGCAAAAATCGAAGAGATTTTGAGCGGGATTTCCGGCGCCTACATTGCCAATTACAACTGCCCGGGTCAGATTGTCATCACCGGATATGAGGCGGCAGTGGCAGAGGCTTCGGAAAAGTTAAAAGAAGCAGGCGCAAAGCGGGTACTTCCGCTGAACGTAAGCGGCCCGTTCCATTCCCCGATGATGGAAGCTGCGTCCCAGGGGCTGACCGAAGCGCTCGAGGGCGTCGGCTTTATGGAGTTGAAGATTCCGTATGTGACGAATGTAACCGGCCAGTATGTGCGTGATACTGCACTGACGCGCGGCCTTCTGATCCAGCAGGTGGCATCCGGTGTGCGGTGGCAGCAGAGCATCGAGGCAATGATTGCGGACGGCGTTGATACCTTCGTGGAGATCGGACCGGGAAGAACACTGACCGGCTTTTTAAGAAAAATCAACCGGGATGTAAAAGGTTACAATATCCGCACCTATGCGGAAATGCATCAGGTGTGCGAAACTTTATTATAGATAGTGGATTATGCAGCAGGAGAATGAGATGTTAAGTGGAAAAACAGCAGTAGTAACGGGCGCATCCCGCGGAATCGGGCGTGCGATTGCAGAAAAACTGGCGGCGGAGGGAGCCTTTGTTGTCATCAATTACAATGGTTCAAAAGAGGCGGCCGAAACCGTGCTTGCGGGAATCCGCGCGGCAGGAGGAGACGGCTGCGTGATGCAGTGCAATGTATCGGATTTTGCGGCGTGTGAAGCGTGGATGAAGGAAATTCTTGCTTTGTATGGGAAAATCGATATTCTGGTCAACAACGCGGGCATCACAAAGGACGGCCTTCTGATGGGCATGTCGGAGGAAGCCTTCGACCGTGTCATTGAGACAAACCTCAAGGGAACGTTCAACTGCATCCGCTTTGCGGCACGGCCGATGATCCGTCAGAAGAGCGGCTGCATCATCAACATGGCTTCTGTGGTCGGCGTGGCAGGAAACGCCGGACAGGCAAATTATGCGGCATCGAAAGCAGGTGTGATCGGCCTGACGAAAACAGCGGCACGGGAACTGGCATCCCGCGGCATCCGCGTCAATGCGATTGCGCCGGGCTTTATTGAGACCGATATGACGGAGGTTCTTTCGGATAAAGTGAAAGAAGCATCCGTATCCCAGATTCCGCTTGGCCATTTCGGAAAGCCGGAGGATGTGGCAAACCTGGCCGCATTTCTGGCATCCGAAGCGGCAGCTTACATCACCGGACAGGTGATTCACTGCGACGGCGGCATGGTGATCTAAGAAAAGGAGAGTTGGAATGAAGAGAAGAGTAGTCATCACAGGGCTGGGTGCGGTAACCCCGATTGGAAATACCGTGGAGGAATTCTGGAACGGCGTCCGCAAGGGAGCCTGCGGAATCGGAACGATTACGAAATTTGATACAGCAGAATATAAAGTACATCTGGCAGGCGAGGTCAAAGGCTTCGTGGCAAAAGAGCGCATGGATTTCAAAGCGGCAAGACGAATGGGAACCTTTTCCCAGTATGCCGTTGCAGCAGCAAAAGAAGCGTTTGCAGATGCCGGCATTTCCATGGAGAATGAAGATCCGTTCCGCGTCGGCGTTCTGGTGGGCTCCGGCGTCGGTGATCTGAATGCATGCGAACAGGCGAAAGCCAAAATTGATGCCGGAAATCCGTCCCGCGTCAACCCGTTTACCGTTCCGGTGATGATTGCGAACATGGCGGCGGGAAACGTTGCGATTGCACTCGGCGCGAAAGGAAAATGTACCAGCGTGGTGACGGCGTGTGCGACAGGAACGCACTGCATTGGCGATGCCTTCCGCGCAATTCAGTACAACGACGCGGACATCTGTGTGGCAGGTGGTGCGGAGAGCGCAATTACGCCGGTCGGCGTGGCAGGCTTTTCGGCACTGACCGCACTTTCCGAGTCGGAAGATCCGCTGCGGGCTTCGATTCCGTTTGATAAGGACCGGAACGGTTTCGTCATGGGCGAGGGCGCCGGCATTCTCGTACTTGAGGAGCTGGAGCACGCGAAACAGCGCGGCGCGAAGATCTATGCAGAGGTAGTCGGATACGGCGCAACCTGCGATGCGTACCACATTACTTCTCCATTGGAAGATGGAAGCGGTGCGGCACGTGCGATGGAGCTTGCGATGGAAGAAGCGGGAGTAAAACCGGAAGAAGTTACTTATATTAATGCACACGGAACGTCCACACATCACAACGATCTGTTTGAAACGCGTGCGATCCGGAAAGCCTTCGGTGATGCGGCAGACCATGTGCTGGTCAACTCGACGAAATCGATGGTCGGTCATCTGCTCGGCGCGGCAGGCGGTGTGGAAGCTGTTGTCTGTGCGAAATCCATTCAGGACGGCTTCGTGCATCAGACGATTGGAACAAAGGAAGCAGATGCGGAATGCGATCTGAATTACTGCATCGGCGCTCCGGTGGAAACCGATGTGAAACTGGCAATGAGCAATTCACTTGGTTTTGGCGGCCACAATGCGGTGCTGCTGTTTCAGAAATATGAATAAAGCGGCATCGTGTTCCGGTGCAGAAAGGAAAATAAGATGGAATTAGATCAGATTTTACAGTTGATTGATAAAGTTTCGGATTCTTCGCTGACCGCGTTTGATTACGAGGCTGATGGGATCAAGATTGCCATGGAGCATGGAAAAGCAGCTCCGGTGCAGGTGCAGATGAGCGGGGTTCCATCCGGTGCCGGTCTGCAGATGGCAGAGATGATGGGCGGAGCAAATGGCGTGACAGCGAAAGAAGCAGCCATGCCGGAGAGAAAAGAAACGGCAGGAAAAAGTACAGCGGCTGAGGATCACAGCGAAGCAGAAGAAGGCGTTTTTGTGACATCCCCGCTGGTCGGAACGTTTTATACAGCTCCGGCAGAAGATGCCGAGCCGTTTGTGAAGGTTGGCGACACCGTGAAAAAGGGACAAGTCGTAGCAATCGTGGAGGCCATGAAGCTGATGAATGAGATTGAGAGCGAAGTGGACGGCGTGATTGCGGAGGTTCTGGTGAAAAACGGCGAGATGGTTGATTACGGAAAACCGCTGTTCCGGGTAAAAGCGTAAAGCCGGGACGAGAAAGGAAGCAGCGAATGAACAGTTTGACAACGAAACAGATTCAGGAGATTATTCCACACAGACATCCGTTTCTGCTGGTGGATTACATAGAAGATTTTGAACCGGGCGAATTCGGTATTGGATACAAATGTGTGACGTACCGCGAGGATTTTTTTGCGGGTCATTTTCCGCAGGAGCCGGTGATGCCGGGCGTGCTGATTATCGAGGCGCTGGCGCAGGTCGGTGCGGTTGCGATTCTTTCTCTTGACGAGAATAAGGGAAAAATTGCATTTTTCGGTGGCATCAACAAGTGCCGCTTTAAGGGAAAAGTGAAACCGGGAGACAAGCTTCGTCTGGAGACGAAAATTATCCGCCACAAGGGACCGATGGGCGTCGGGGAAGCGGTTGCTTCGGTTGACGGCAAGGTGGTCGCGCAGGCGGAACTGACCTTTATGGTGGGGGCAGCACAATGATTCGAAAAGTTTTGATTGCAAACCGTGGGGAGATCGCGGTCCGGATTATCCGGGCATGCCGTGAGATGGGAATTCTCACGGTTGCTGTTTATTCGGAGGCGGACCGGGAGGCACTGCATGCGCAGCTCGCGGATGAGGCGGTGTGCATCGGGCCGGCACCGTCGAAGGACAGTTATTTAAATATGGAACGTATTTTGAGTGCGGCGCTTGTGACGGGGGCGGATGCGGTTCATCCGGGATTTGGATTCCTGTCGGAGAACAGCACGTTTGCGCGGAGATGCCAGGAGTGCCACATTACGTGGATTGGGCCGTCGCCTGAGGTGATGGACCGGCTGGGTAATAAGTCTGAGGCGCGAAATACGATGCAGGCAGCCGGTGTGCCGGTGATTCCGGGGACGAAGGAACCTGTTTTTGACTGGGAGACGGGTCTTTCTGAGGCCGACCGGATTGGTTTTCCGGTGATGATTAAGGCGGCGCTTGGAGGCGGCGGCAAGGGTATGCGCATGGCGGAGACGCGCGGGGAGTTCCAGAATGCGTTTCAGACGGCGCAGAAGGAGGCTAAAAGTTCGTTTGCGGACGGAACGATGTATGTGGAGCGGCTGATTCGTCATCCGCGTCATGTGGAGTTTCAGATTATGGCGGACTCGTTCGGGAATGTGATTCATCTGGGGGAGCGGGACTGCTCGATTCAGAGGAATCATCAGAAGATGATTGAGGAGTCGCCTTGTGTGGCGATTGATGATACGCTGCGGGAGCGGATGGGCTCGGCGGCGGTCCGGGCGGCGAAGGCGGCGCATTATGTGAATGCGGGGACGATTGAGTTTCTGCTGGAGCCGGACGGGAATTTTTATTTTATGGAGATGAATACGCGGATTCAGGTGGAGCATCCGGTGACGGAGTGGGTCACGGGGGTGGATCTGATTCAGGAGCAGCTTCGGGTGGCTTCGGGGATGCCGCTGTCGGTGACGCAGGGGGAGGTCCGGCTTTCGGGGCATGCGATTGAGTGCAGGATTAATGCGGAGAATCCGGCGAAGAATTTCAGGCCTTGTCCGGGGAAGATTACGGAGATGCATCTGCCGGGCGGGTTTGGAGTACGGGTGGATACGGCGGCGTATGACGGGTATGTGATTCCGGCGTTTTATGATTCGATGCTGGCGAAGCTGATTGTGCATGGGAGGACGCGTGAGGAGGCGATTGCGCGGATGAGGAGTGCGCTGGGGGAAGTCGTCATCGAGGGAGTCGACACTAACGTTGATTATTTGTATTCTATTTTAAATGAAGAGGAGTATCTGGCCGGGAGGGCGGATATTGAGTTTGTGGAGCGGTTGACGGAGAGATTGTAAGAGACGGACGCCGCCCGGCAGTACAGCAGAGGGGGACGGCGCGGTTTCAGAGGAAAGAAACACTAAGGCCTCCAGCATTTGCTAAAACCATTTTCAAAAATCCAAAACTCGCTGTCGCTCAGACAGTTAGATTTTTGAAAATAACGCAAATTCTGGAAGCCTAAGTGTTTCTATAGCAATCCCCGAAAATAATGCAAAAAATTCAGCACCGCAGAGCGTGAATTACTGCGTCACAGATTTTCGTCGTACCCCGGTACGCCTTCAAATCTGTTCCTTGCAATTCGCGCTCTGCAGCACTGCCTTTTTTGCATTATTTTCGGGTCTTGCTATAGTTCCTCCTGCAAATGCGCCGTCCCCCTCTGCTGTACTGCCGGGCGGCTGAGATCAGACACACGACTGGGAGAGTGTGGTCAGCGACACCGCGGGGCGGTGCGGCTGGGATGACAGGAGTGAGCGTGAAGAGAGAATGAATGCCTCGATGGGTGAGGTGTGTGGTTGGAAGATTGTTATGGTGACAATAGAGTGAAAGTGTTATGACGTAAGGAGTGATGGTGGTATGATGCTGGGTAAGTATTTTAAGAAGACGGTGTTTCGGAAGGAGCACACGGCGGATGGGGTGGTGCCGGAGGCGCCGCAGGGGATTTTGAAGAAGTGTAATGCTTGTAAGGGGGCTATTTTTACGGAGGATGTGAAGAGGAATCTTTATATTTGTCCGAAGTGTGGGAATTATTTTCGGGTGCATGCGTATCGGAGGATTGAGTTTCTTCTGGATGATGGGAGTTTTGAGGAATGGGATCAGGGGATGACGGCGGGGAATCCGCTGGGGTTTCCGGGGTATGAAGAGAAGGTGAGGGCTCTGCAGGAGAGAACAGGACTTACGGAGGCTGTTGTGACTGGTAAGGGACGGATCAACGGGATGGAGACGGTGATCGGGGTCTGTGATGGCAGGTTTATGATGGCCAGTATGGGTGAGGCTGTTGGGGAGAAGATTACGCGGGCGGTGGAGAGGGCGACGAAGCTCTCGCTGCCGGTGATTTTGTTTGCGTGCTCGGGAGGGGCGCGGATGCAGGAGGGGATTGTTTCTCTGATGCAGATGGCGAAGACGTCGGCGGCGCTGAAAAGACACAGTGATGCGGGGCTTTTGTATGTGAGTGTGCTGACGGACCCGACGACGGGCGGCGTGACGGCGAGCTGGGCGATGCTGGGGGATATTATTCTGGCGGAGCCGCATGCGCTGATCGGGTTTGCGGGACCGAGGGTTATTGAGCAGACAATAGGACAGAAACTGCCGAAAGGATTCCAGCGGGCGGAGTTTCTGGTGGAGCATGGGTTTGTGGATCGGATTCTGCCAAGAGAAGAGGCGAAAGAGGTGCTGTCGGAGATTCTGCGGATGCATGGGAAAGATATCGAAGTTTCCTCGGAAGTGCTGACTTTGGGGGATGGAGACGTGAAGCGGTCTTTGGCAGCACCAGAAACGGGAGAGAAAACATCGGCTTGGGACTGTGTGCAGAAAGCGCGGAAAAAGGACCGACCGGTGGGAGAAGATTATATTCGGGAGCTGTTTCCTGATTTTATTGAGTTTCATGGTGATCGACTGTATGGCGATGATGCGGCGATCATCGGCGGTATTGCATCGTTTGACGGCACACCGGTCACGGTCATCGCCGAGGCGAAAGGCGCGGATACGAAAGAAAACATCCGCCGCAATTTCGGCATGCCGTCCCCGGAGGGCTACCGCAAAGCCCTGCGTCTGATGAAACAGGCCGAAAAATTCCACAGGCCTGTTATCTGTCTCGTAGACACCCCAGGCGCCTTCTGCGGAATGGAAGCCGAAGAACGCGGCCAGGGCGAGGCGATTGCGCGGAACCTGTATGAAATGTCAGCGTTAAAAACGCCGGTTCTTTCTATTGTCATTTCAGAAGGCGGCAGCGGCGGTGCACTGGCACTCGCCGTGGCGGATGAAGTGTGGATGATGCAGAATGCCATCTACTCCATCCTGTCGCCGGAGGGATTTGCAAGCATCCTGTGGAAAGACGGCAAACGCGCGCCGGAGGCCGCCGAGGTGATGAAGCTGACGGCGGGGGATTTGAAGGAACTGGGAATTGTAGAAGAGATTGTGGAAGAGCCGGGGGAGTTTACGGTGGACACAATGCCAGTGGTGTGTGAAGAATTGAGAGGCAAAATTCTGAGATTCCTGGAAAAGTATGAGAAGATGGATGGGGAAGAACTGGTAGAGGAGAGGTATCGGAGATTTCGGGATATGTGAAAAGAAGATTTTGACATATTCTGAAATGCATGATATTATGATATTGAAAAGAGTGCTACCGATAGACGGTTAGTCCATATTTATTGGTTTATGTAAAAATAGTCGCCAAAGTTTGCAGGACTGGGCGGCTATTTTTGTGATTTCGCAGTATCTTTGCCGAAGTTGTATCCAAGGCTAAAGCAGGTTAAGCCGAAACTTACAACTGCTATGAAGTCGATAATACTCATGGCTTAGCCCTCCTTTCCAAGGAATTCCCATATAAAGGGTTTCTATGTAATCGGAGAGTCACAGTCCCTCCGTAGAAGGACTAACCGCCTACCGTTATGGCAGCACCCGTATATTGAGTATAACATCAATGGATTGACGGATGAACTGAAGGCGCAGCGTCGCCCTCCGTGAGGGCGTGAGTTGAAATGATGCGTCCCCACACAACCGGCCCGATTCCTTTGTCGCCCTCCGTGAGTTGAATCTTCAAACATTGGTGGAATTATTTAGAGTATGATGTATCACACTTCGTGAGTTGAAATAACAGCAGTTATTCTGCAAGCAGAGGAGCGTTCTCTCAGGAGTGAAATGTGTTTGACATGAAAGTTAAATAATGTTAATCTATAACTAGCGTAAGCGACAACTAACCGCTCATGTATTCGCAAGAACCATGAGCGGCTATTTTTCTATTTTAATATTCGGTGAGAAAGGAGGAAAATTGTGAAGAGTCCATTTAAAATATTTTGGATCGTACTCGGTTTTCTGTGCCTGGGATTTGGTACCATCGGCATTGTGCTTCCGATTCTGCCGACAGTTCCATTCTATATGGCAACCCTGTTCTGCTTTGCGAAAAGTTCGGAACGGCTGCACAGCTGGTTTATTGGGACCCAATCATATAAGAAGCATCTCGACAGCTTCGTACAGCATCGGGCGATGACGGTAGGAACGAAATGTAAAATTATCGGGATGGTAACGGTTGTGATGGCGATCGGCTTTTTTGCTATGAAGAATGTGCCGATTGGAAGAATCTGTATTGCTGTGGTATGGATGTGCCATATTTTGTATTTCTTCCTGCGGGTCAAAACCGTAAAAACAGAAGATCATATCCTAGGAGAAACAAAATGAACAAAGTAGAAAAAAAGCGGCAGAAAGAACAGTACGTCGTGGAAGAGATGATCCGCCTGTACTGCCGGAAGAACCATGGAAAAGAGGGGCATGCATCCGGTGGGATGTGTCCGGAATGTCAGAAATTAGCGGACTATGCAAAACAGCGGAGCCAGAAATGTCCCTTCATGGAACAGAAAACATTCTGCGCAAACTGCAAAGTACACTGCTACAAGCCGGAAATGCGGGAAAAGATCCGCGCCGTTATGCGGTTTTCGGGGCCGAGGATGCTGCTGTATCATCCGATTTTAGCTATCTGGCATTTAATCTGCAGCATGAGAGAGAAGCGAAAAGCAAAAGCATAAAAGAGAGGTACTTATGATTAAAACAAGACTGGTGGGGCTGCTGTCCCACGCGAAAAAGTATATCGTGTACACGATTCTGTGGCAGTGGGCGGCGCTTCTGTCGCAGGTGATCGCGGTATTTACGATCGCCGATCTGCTGGAGCGGGTTGTGTATGGCGCGGTAACGGCGACGGCTGTGAAACGGACGGTTTTTATGCTGGCAATTGTTGTTGTGATCCGCTTTTTCTGCGAGCGGATGGGTGCGAGGTCTTCGTATCTTGCGTGTGTGGATGTGAAACGGATTCTGCGTGAAAAAATTTATGAGAAAATGCTGAAACTGGGGGCATCCTACAGCGAACAGGTATCATCCTCGGAGGTCGTACAGGTATCCACGGAAGGCGTGGAGCAGCTCGAAACCTATTTTGGAAAGTATCTTCCGCAGCTGTTCTACAGCCTGATTGCGCCGCTCACCTTGTTTGTGATCCTCTGCCGGGTGAGCATGAAAGCGAGCGTGATTCTTCTGATCTGTGTGCCGCTGATCCCGATTTCGATTGTGGTTGTGCAGAAGATTGCGAAGAAGCTTCTGAACAAATACTGGAGCATTTACACCGGCCTTGGCGATTCCTTCCTTGAAAATCTGCAGGGTCTGACGACATTAAAAATTTATCAGGCCGACCAGCAGAAAGCCGACGAGATGGATGTGGAATCCCAGAACTTCCGCCGGATCACGATGAAAGTTCTGACGATGCAGCTCAACTCAACGAGCGTGATGGACATCGTAGCATACGGCGGCGCGGCGGTTGGCATGGCGGTGGCGGTATCGGAATTTCTGAAAGGAAACCTCACCGTGTCCGGCACGCTCTGCATTGTGCTGCTGGCGAGCGAGTTTTTCCTGCCGCTTCGTCTGCTCGGATCATTCTTCCACATCGCGATGAACGGCATGGCGGCGAGTGACAAGATTTTCAAAATCCTCGATCTGCCGGAGCCGCAGACGGGAGAGCGGACGCTGCCGGACGGACCGCTGGATGTCGTGTTGGAGGATGTACATTTTTCCTATGAAGAGGACCGGGAAATCTTAAAAGGCATTGACCTGACGCTCCCGGCGGGCAGTTTTGTATCACTGGTCGGCGAATCCGGCTGCGGAAAGAGTACGATCGCGGGTATCCTTGCGGCAAAGAACCGTGGATATACAGGGCGCATCACCCTGGGCGGTGTGCCGCTCTCGGAAGTCGCTGAGACGGATCTGATGAAGCACGTTGTTCTGGTCCGCCACAATAGTTACTTATTTAAAGGAAACGTAGAAGAGAACCTGCGCATGGCGAAACCGGATGCGACGAAGGAGGAGATGGAGGCGGTTCTGCAGAAAGTCAATCTGCTGGGATTCTTACAGACACAGAACGGACTGCAGACAGAGCTTCTCGAAAAAGCAGGAAACCTCTCCGGCGGCCAGTGCCAGCGTCTTGTGATTGCGCGGGCGCTGCTTCGGAGCGACAGTGCGGTGTATATCTTTGATGAAGCCGCATCGAATATTGATGTCGAGAGTGAAGAGATGATCATGAATGTGATTCATGAACTCGCAAAGACGAAAACGGTATTGCTGATTTCCCACCGCCTTGCGAACGTCGTACAGTCAGATCAGATTTATTTCCTGAAAAACGGTACCATCTGCGAGCGTGGAACGCATGCGGAACTGATGGAACAGAACGGCGCATACCGGCATCTGTACGACAGCCAGATGGTACTGGAAAACTATGGAAAGCAGGGGAATGCATGATGCACGAGAAGAAAAATACAGCAAAACGCAGAAGCGCCCTCCGGATTATGGGAAGCCTGATCGGGCTGGTGAAGCCATTGCTTCATATTATGATGGCGGCAATTATTCTTGGAACAATGGGATATTTATGTGCGATCTTCCTGACGATTCTGGCAGGACAGGTCATCGTGCATGGCTTACTGACGGGCGCGGCAGGGACGAGCCTTTCGGTGCAAAACATGTGGCTTGTACATACCCCGGTAAAAACGATACTCACGGTGATGATCGTGATCGCGGTGCTGCGCGGCATTCTGCATTATGCGGAGCAGTACTGCAACCACTTTATTGCTTTTAAACTGCTGGCGATCATCCGCCATAAAGTGTTTGCAGCTTTGCGGAAGCTCTGCCCGGCGAAGCTGGAAGGACGGGACAAAGGAAATCTGATTTCGATTATCACAACCGATATCGAACTTCTGGAAGTATTCTATGCGCATACGATTTCCCCGATTGCGATTGCAGCATTAACTTCTTTGATTATGGTATGCTTCATTGGAAGATACCATGTTCTGGCAGGGCTGCTTGCACTTGCGGCGTATCTGACGGTCGGCGTTGTGATCCCGATGTGGAACGGAAAGCGCGGAAGCCAGAAAGGAATGGAGTTCCGGACAGGCTTTGGCGAGCTGAACAGCTTCGTGCTGGATTCCCTGCGTGGCCTCGACGAGACGATTCAGTACGGACAGGGCGAAAAACGGAAAGAGCAGATGTCAGGGCGGTCGAAAGAACTGACTTCTGTGCAGGAAAACTTAAGCCGCATGGAAGGCTCCCAGCGGTCTGTCACCAACATGGTGATTCTTCTGGCATCGTTCGGCATGCTGGCACTGACGATCTATCTTTACACGAAAGGCGGGATCGGATTTGAGGGAGTCCTGACCTGCACAATCGCGATGATGGGTTCCTTCGGCCCGGTCGTGGCGCTGTCCAGCCTGTCGAATAACCTGAATCAGACGCTGGCAAGCGGCGAGCGTGTGCTTTCCCTTCTCGAGGAAGCGCCGCTGGTGGAAGAAATTCCGGGAGATGCGGCATCCGGCGGTGACCACGCATTTGCAGGAGCCGAGGCGCAGAATGTAACGTTTGCCTACGAAGACGAGACGATTCTGGATCAGTATTCGCTGAAACTGGAACCGGGAAAAATCACCGGCATCCACGGCGCGAGCGGTTCCGGAAAATCGACGATCTTAAAACTTCTGATGCGCTTCTGGGATGTCCAGACGGGGCGCGTTTCCGTGGACGGAGCCGATGTCCGCGAAATCCCGACGAAGTATCTGCGCGATATGGAAAGCTATGTGACGCAGGAGACACATCTGTTCCACGATTCGATTGCGAACAACATCGCTATTGCAAAACCCGGCGCGACGCGGGAAGAAATTATGGAGGCGGCGAAGAAGGCGTCCATACATGATTTCATCATGACACTGCCAAACGGCTACGACACCGAAGTCGGAGAACTCGGCGATACGCTGTCCGGCGGAGAAAAACAGCGGATCGGTATCGCGCGGGCATTCCTGCATGACGCATCCATGATCCTGCTGGACGAGCCGACATCGAATCTTGATTCCTTAAATGAAGGAATTATTCTGAAATCCCTGAAAGAATCGGCAGAAGAGAAAACCATTGTGCTCGTATCGCACAGAGTGTCCACGATGAACGTCGCGGATGTGGTATATGAAATGGAAAATGGCCGGATTTCCTGATTTTACAGCACTTGACAGAGAAAAGACGATGTGCTACACTAACAGTCGTTAAAGAAAAAACAATTAAATATCGATGTGTAAGGTGTCGGACATGCGTGTCCGGTGAAAAGGGAAGCAGGTGTGAATCCTGCACGAACTCGTCACCGTATTTTGCAAGCAGGGGAATGATCCACTGGGAAACCGGGAAGGAGACCGATGCGCTGGAGTCAAATCCTGAAGCAATGAGCCGGGAGACCTGCCTTTCGCAGTACAGGAACGTTACGTTCGTGCCACGAGGAACTGGCAGTACAAAACAGGAAAGCGGACATTTGCCCCACAGCGGGTGAGATGGTTTTCTTTGTGATGAAAATACTGGAAGCCCCTCGTTGAAAAACGAAAGGGCTTCTTTCTATTTACGCGGGCAACGAGCCAAAGTCCGTGCTTGCACGAGACCTTAGCGACTGCCGCGATAACTTGAGAAACTCGCGGAGCGTGTTTCTCATAGTTTGAAATGTAAAACGTCCCCGATATTGGTTGTTGCAAAGATACCAGCAAATGGGAGGAAAACAAAAATGAAAAAGAAACTTGTAGTCGCTTTAATTTCAGCAGCTATGGTAACATCTATGCTCGGCGCATGCGGAAGCAGCAACGCATCCAGCAGCAGCGCAAGCAGCACAGCAACAAGCAGCGTAAGTGCATCTTCCGCATCTGAGGAAGACACCACAGCAGCAAGCAGCAGCGTAAGCGCATCTTCTGCATCTGAAGAGGTATCCGCAGATGCAGACCAGGAGGCAGCAGATAAAGTGGCAGCTTTGATTGACGCAATTTATGTACAGGAAAGAAATGATAACACCGACGAGCAGTGCAAAGAAGCAAAAGAGGCATGGGATGCCCTGACAGACGCACAGAAAGAACTCGTAGAAGGTGAGAACGCAGATCCGGATTACTTCGGAAGAGACACAGGGGATGCTTCCAAGGATGATCCGTTAAACGGAGACGAGATCGGCGAGAATGAGCTTCTGGTTGTAAGCTTTGGTACTTCCTTCAACGACAGCCGTGCTGAGGATATCGGAGGCGTTGAGAAAGCTCTGCAGGCTGCATATCCGGACTGGTCCGTAAGACGTGCCTTCACTGCACAGATCATCATCAACCATGTACAGGCCCGCGATGACGAGAAGATCGACAACGTAGATCAGGCACTGGAAAGAGCTGTAAGCAATGGCGTGAAAAAACTGATTATTCAGCCGACTCATCTGATGCACGGCGCAGAGTACGACGAGCTGAAAGAAGCAGTAGATAGCTATAAAGATAAATTTGAGTCCGTAACCATCGCAGAGCCGCTGCTTGGCGAGGTTGGAAGTGACGCTACCGTAATCAACGAGGACAAACAGGCCGTTGCAGAAGCAATCACGGCACAGGCAGTAAAATCTGCAAATTATGACAGTCTGGATGCAGCAGCAGAGGACGGCACTGCTTTCGTATTTATGGGACATGGTACTTCCCACAATGCAAAAGTAACTTACAGCCAGATGCAGACACAGATGGATACTCTTGGATACAAAAACGTATTCATCGGAACCGTTGAGGGCGAGCCGGAAGAGACCGCCTGCGAGAATGTGATCGAGGCAGTAAAAGCAGCCGGATACAAGAAAGTAATTCTTCGTCCGCTGATGGTTGTTGCAGGTGACCACGCAAACAACGATATGGCAGGCGAGGATGAGGATTCCTGGAAGAGCCAGTTTGAGGCATCCGGTGCATTCGATGAGATCAACACTCAGATCGAAGGTCTTGGAAGAATTGATGCTGTTGAGCAGCTGTATGTACAGCACACCAAGGCAGCTATGGACGGCAACGGCGTTCAGGACGATGCTGAATAATTAGGGGTTGTATTCCGAACGTAAAATAGAGTAAAATAAGATCCGGCAGTACGGCTGAAGAGACTCAGTGTGCTGTCGGATTTTAAGTTGAGCGGATGAAAAAGATCCGCTTCAAGGTGATACAAGGAGGAATTTTATTATGAGAAAAAAATTGGCAGTTCTTTTTCTTGGAGCAGCACTGACTGTATCCATGCTCGGCGCATGTGGCGGAAAGGATGCAGCGTCATCTTCTGCATCTGCAGTATCTGCGTCTTCTGCGGCAGACGCATCTTCCGCTTCTGTACAGGATGCATCTAAGGCAGAGAGCAGTACATCCACATCAGATGTTTCAGCAGAAAGCGCATCGGCAGCGGAGACTGCAGGAGAAAGCAGCGCATCAGAGCTGGAAGACGGTACGTATACGGCAGACTTCAATACAGACAGCAATATGTTCCATGTCAATGAAGCAAAAGAAGGAAAGGGTGTCCTGACGGTAAAAGACGGAAAAATGACCATCCACGTCAGCCTGGTATCCAAAAACATTGTCAATGTCTTTGTGGGAACAAAAGAAGAAGCACAGGCAGACGGCGCAGAGCTGATCGAGCCGACCACAGATGAGGTAACGTATTCTGACGGAACCACAGATGAAGTGTACGGCTTTGATATCCCGGTAGAAAAACTGGACGAGGATTTCAATGTTGCGATCATTGGTAAAAAAGGAACCTGGTATGATCATGTAGTCAGCGTATCCAATCCGGTACCGCAGGAGTAATCCCGGAAGAAAACAAAAGATATCCACAGAAGGCGAACCATTTTGCACCGTCTGTCCACAGAAATTGTGGAAAGAGAGGGGAAAAGCGGTTCGCCTTTGTGGATATCTTTTCTTATTTTTCCGGAAACAGTTTGCGGAACAGAAAACGGATGAAGGGTCCGCAGTACATGAGCTGCCAGAAGAAGGCAACCGGGAAGTTTAAAAACGTGGTCTGGAGCCAGACAGCAACGAATTCCTTTCCGGCATTTTTAAACAGCAGCGTTGCAATAAAACTCATAATCGGACACATAATAGCAATAATCATAATGGAAATTGCCAGCGTGATTACGATCGGACGATCCTGCGGTGTTACCATGCAAAAAGCTAATTTGTGAGCCAGATGATCCACGAGGAAAAACTCGAGGATAAAAGCGGCCGGCCACATGATTATCATCTCGTGAAACGCCATCAGAAAGACCTGATTTGTCATTCCGCCGATGTTCATGGAAATGTTGTAGCAGATCATGGCATAGACCATCAGAAAGGACATCATGAGGGTAAATACAACGTTTTGAAATTTTGTTTTTGGCATCGATTGTTCTCCTTTTCTTTGCAATTTTGAAAAATGGGCGCAAAAAAGACACATGTGTTGTTCGTTAACCAAGCAATGCACTTGTGCCGTTTCCAATCTGATACCAATCTTTTCTGCAGTTTTTAATTTTGAACCGTCGATTATTATAACGTCTCTGGCGGCGTTTGGCAAGAGGAAATTGAGAAATTTTTAAAAAAGACAGATAAACAAGAAAATTCGATGCGTGCTGGAAGCACGGTTTGGCGAATGGTGCGGGGAACGGCACCGGCGGGAAAAAGAATGGATTGCGAAACGGGAGCGGGATTGCTACAATAGAACATAGTGAAAACAAAGAGAAAACGCAAAAGGAAATCAATATTATGTCAGAGATCAGAAAAATCGAAAACTTTGCGGCGCCGGAGCTCGACGTGTATGCGCGTCTTTCAGAACCGCAGTTATTGCACTATTATGAACCGCAGCCAGGCCTTTTTCTTGCGGAGAGTCCGCGTGTCATCGAGCGTGCGCTGGATGCCGGATATGAACCGGTTTCGTTCCTTGCCGGAAGCGCAGAGCTTGCCGCAAACGAAGCACTCTTTGCGCACTGCCCGGACGCGCCGGTCTATACAGCAGAGACGAAGGTGCTGGAACAACTCACAGGCTTTGCCCTCACGCGCGGCATGCTCTGCGCGATGCACCGCCGCACGCTTCCGGCTATGGAGGAAATCTGCCGGAATGCCCGCCGCGTGGCGATTCTGGAAAATGTCGTGAACCCGACGAATGTCGGTGCGATTTTCCGTTCTGCCGCCGCGCTTGGCATCGATGCCGTGCTTCTCACATCAGGCTGCAGCAACCCGCTGTACCGCCGCGCCATCCGCGTGAGCATGGGAAATGTCTTCCAGGTCCCATGGACCGTGCTGCCAGGCGGCAGTTACTGGCCGGAGCAGGGAATTGCTGCACTGCAGGAACTTGGATTTTATACCGTTGCGATGGCATTAAAAGAAGACTCCGTTCCGATGGATGATCCGTCGTTGAAAACGCATGAAAAGCTCGCCATTCTGCTCGGAACCGAGGGTGACGGACTGGCAAGTGATACGATCGCTGAAACAGATGCAACCGTGCTGATTCCGATGACACACGGTGTGGATTCACTGAACGTCGCTGCGGCGAGCGCTGTCGCATTCTGGGAGCTGGCGGGAAGAAGATAAAGATGTTCCGTCGGTACCGGAGATTACGGAAT
Source organism: Blautia sp. AF14-40 (assembly GCF_003479665.1). Taxonomy (NCBI): domain Bacteria; kingdom Bacillati; phylum Bacillota; class Clostridia; order Lachnospirales; family Lachnospiraceae; genus Blautia; species Blautia sp. AF14-40. The sequence continues at coordinate 160,011 of NZ_QUHK01000005.1, read as the reverse complement.
AAAAATAGGATCAGAGATAGATTTTCGGGATGCATATTTTGATGCATCCCTTTTTGAATTTATGAATTTTGAAATTCCTTCCGATACATCTGCGGCGTACATCCCACTTTGCTTCGGAACTGCCGGTTGAAGTTGGAAAGGTTGCGGAAACCATTGTCGTACGCGATTTCGGACACACTCCGCGTCGTACTGCGCAGCGCCTCGCAGGCGGCTTTGATCCGAAGCTGTGTCAGATATTCAACGGCCCCGAGTCCGAAGGTCTGCTTAAAACAGCTCATAAAATAGCTTTTGCTCAAATGCGACAGCCTGGCAAGTTCCTCTATGGTAAGCGGGTCGGCGAAGTGCTCCTGGATATAGGCGAGCACAGGCCGCAGGTTTTCAGCAGCCGCAGGCATGGCGGGACGATCGGTGCAGAGTTCCGGCGATGCGGCGAGCAGATAGAAGAAGCGGAGCAGCTCACTTTTCAGCAGAAGATCGGAGACAGCAGAGTTTTCACGGATGCAGCGGAAAATCTGATGGACGGATGCAGAAAGTGCAGCATAACCGGAATGTTCGGGTGAAATCGGTGCCTGGATGCGGCGCCGGGCGGAGAAAAACGGCTGCAGAATTTCCGTGTAGCTGCGGTCGTCATACCCGCCGATCAGCATATTCTGGTGGAAAACAATCGTATCATAAAACATCGACTCCTGCTCGGCGGGCAGAATGGCATGTACGAGGTTCGGCTGAATCAGAAAAATATCACCGGCATGCGCCGTAAGCAGACGGTCCTCATACTGAAAATACCCCGTTCCGCGTTTGATATAATTCAGCTCCATCTCCCCGTGCCAGTGCAGCGGTACGCCGGGAAAATAGTCGGGCATCCGGCAGTCATAATAACTGTAGGGAACCTGCATGGAGCCGTGCTGGCGTTTTTCTTTCGCAGCAGAAAGCATCATAAAATCCTCCTCCCAAAAGCATGTCCGTAAAATGCCGGAAATGGCAGAGCGTGGCATGGATAAAATCAGTTAATGTTCACTCAGCAGTGAAACACTTGCTGTTTCGCTGCGTAAGAAAGTGATTCAGGTGTGAGCAGCCCTCCTTTTGCGAAGCAAAACTTTAAATGAGGGGTGCGAAGGTTACAGTTCGCTGGGTACCAGTGAACTGTAACTAAAATCATAGAATAGTATTAGAATGAAATAGGAAATTACTGGTATTTCAGCGGATACAGTAGTAATATATCATATAGAAACACTTGCTGCAACGACGAAAATACAGCAGAAATAAGAGCGAAAGAGGAAAAGAAAAAATGTCAAAATGGTTAGATAACGCAGTATTTTATGAGATTTACCCGCAGTCCTTCAACGACACCAACGCCGACGGAATCGGAGATTTCCAGGGTATCATCGAAAAATTAGACTACATCAAGGAACTGGGCTGCAACGCCATCTGGATCAACCCGTGCTTCCTGTCCCCATTCGGTGATGCAGGATACGATGTCGCAGATTACTGCCGCGTTGCACCGCGCTACGGAACGAATGAGGATCTGAAGAGAGTTTTCGAAGAGGCACACAAACGTGACATGCACGTTCTGCTCGACCTGGTTCCGGGCCATACATCTGTTGAGCATCCATGGTTCAAAGAATCCATGAAAGCAGACCGCAATGAATTTACAGACCGCTACGTATGGACCAATAACGTATGGGAAGCACCGGAAGGAATGGGAAGCCTGCGCGGCATTTCCGAGCGTGACGGCGCCTGCGCCATCAACTTCTTCTCCAACCAGCCGGCCCTGAACTACGGCTTTTATCAGCCGGATCCGGAAAAACCGTGGCAGCAGTCCTTTGATGATGAGGGACCGCAGGCAACGCTGGCAGCGATGGAAGATGTCATGAGATTCTGGCTGAACATGGGCTGCGACGGCTTCCGTGTCGATATGGCGGGCTCTCTGGTAAAGAACGATCAGGAAGGCAAAGGAACCATCCGCCTGTGGCAGCAGGTACGGAAATTCCTCGACGCCGAGTTCCCGGATGCAGCCATGGTATCCGAGTGGGGCGAGCCGGACAAATCCTTACAGGGCGGCTTCCACATGGACTTCCTGCTTCACTTTGGACCGTCCCATTACAACGATCTGTTCCGCTGCGATGAGCCATTCTTCTCCAAACGCGGAAAAGGAGATATCTCTGAGTTTGTAGAGACCTACAAAACCAACTACAATAAGACCGCACAGAAAGGCCTGATCTGCATCCCGTCCGGAAACCATGATATGGACCGTCTGGCACGCCGTCTGCAGGGGGATGAGCTGAAAATTGCTTTCGCTTTCCTTCTTTCCATGCCAGGTGCGCCGTTCATCTACTACGGTGATGAAATCGGTATGCGCTACGTCGAAGGCCTGAAATCCGTTGAGGGCGGATACAACCGCACCGGTTCCCGTTCTCCGATGCAGTGGGATGACAGCACCAACGCAGGATTCTCCAGCGCACCGGCCAGTGACCTCTACATCACCATGGACCCGGGCAAAGACCGTCCGACCGCCAAAGCACAGATGGCCGATCCGGATTCCCTGTACCACGAAGTTAAAAAACTCATCCAGATTCGCCAGAGCAGCAAAGCACTCTTAAGCCGCGGAACCATCGAGTTCGTTTATGCAGAGAAAAACCAGTATCCGCTGGCATACGTCCGTGAGGCTGAGGGTGAAAAAGTCCTCGTTATCATCAACCCATCCGACAAAGAGCAGTCCTTCCCATACAGTGCAGAGCTGAAGGATGCCCTCTACACGATCGGAGGAAAAGCAGAATCCAAAGACGGAACCATCACCATCCCGGCACAGTCCGCAGGATTCTATCATATCTGATCGAAAATAAAAATGACAGGGAGATCCAATCGAATTTTTTCGGAGGATCTCCCTGTTTTTAAATATGATACACTCTCAGCTCATGCAATGCCCTGGTCGCTGCAATATACTGCGCCTGCATCATTATCTCCCGTTTCTCGTCCTTCGGGAAAATAGAGAACACCTGATCAAACTCCAGCCCTTTCGCCAGATAAAATGTGGTAACCGTCAGTCCTTTCTTAAAACTGGAGCTGTCACGGTTCAGCCAAGAAAGCCGCTTCCCGCAGTCAAAATCTTTTTCTGCCAGAATCCCCCGCAAAATTAAATAAGCCCGTTCCGCCGTCTTCTCATCCGGTACAATCACCGCCGCCGTCTCATACGTTTTCTCATCTGGAAGCAGCGTATCCACTGCCTCCCGCAGAGCCGCCTCAAGATCCGTGACATCCCGTTCCAACACCGGCATTCCGTGCCGTTCAAACAGCTCCAGATCCGTCACGCCAATGAGATTTGCCGCATACGACGCAATTTCCACCGTATTCCGGTAACTCTTCCGCATCTCAATCCGCCGCAGATCCTTCCCGAAAATCCCCGGTAAAAACTGCAGTACATCCTGCTGCTGATCCGCCATCGTCTGCGCCCGGTCGCCGAGAATCGTCATCTTACAGGAAAACATCCGCCGGATAATCAGATACTGGAGCAGCGAATAATCCTGCATTTCATCAATCACCAGATGCTTAATATTCGACCGCTCCGCCTGCCGCGACAGGCGGTACTTCAGATACAGAATCGGATACACATCCTCATACCGCAGTTTCCGCTTCTCCAACGGCCGCCGCGGCAGCGTCTGATATCCCTCTTTCTTCAGAAAACGATTGTAGAGAACATAAAAATCCATCGTCTCATACATCTTCCGGAATTTTTCGATGAGCGGAATCCGCTCCTCCTCCGGCAGATCCCGGTTCAGCAGCGTCTCGATCTCGTCAATAAACGTCTCCGCCACCGCATCCATCCGCGAGAGCAGCGGAATATCCGCAAACTTGTCATAAAACAGCGTAATAATCTCCGATTCTGACTTCACAAACGACTTATACGAAACGTCTGAGAAATTCATCAGCTCGTCCTCAAGCTCCAGCGCAAATCCCTCCATCTGGTCCACAAACGCCTGCGACTGTTTTAAAGCAAACCGTTCTGCGGCTTTTGGATCCCGCATCTCCCGCTCAATCTGATCACAGCGATCCTCACAGTCCGCCGCCGTGTCCTGTAATTTGCGGTAAGCAAAGAGATCAAAACTCATCTCCTGAATATTCTCCTCACCGAGCTCCGGCAGAATATGTGAAATATAATCCGAAAATACCCCGTTCGGCGATAAAATCAGAATATTCGAAGACTTCAGATTCTGTCTGTCATGATACAAAAGGTAGGCAATCCGATGCAGCGCCACCGATGTCTTGCCGCTTCCCGCCGCTCCCTGAATTACCAGAATCCGGTCCTTCGTATTGCGGATGATCGCATTCTGTTCCTTCTGAATTGTGCGGATAATATTTTTCAGCTGTACCTCGCCGTTGCTGCCAAGCTCCGCCTTTAAAATATCATCATCAATTTTCACATCACTCTCAAATCCGTAAATCATCTTTCCATCCCGGATCTTATACTGCCACTTGGAACAGATTTCCCCTGTCATCTCGCCGCCCGGCGCCAGATAGGAAGCCGGCCCGCGGTCAAAATCGTAGAAAAGACCGCTGACCGGGCTTCTCCAGTCGTAAATCAGCGGCAGCTCGCCCGGCCGCTCCGCAAAATTGCCGATGCCGATATAGAAAATTTCCGGCTCATCATCCCCGTCATAGCAGAAATCCACACGCCCGAAGAACGGAGAATCCAGCATTTTCCGGAAGCGGCTCCGCAGAAGAAGCTGCTCCTGATTCGCATTCACCTGATGCAGCAGCGCCTGCTGATTGTCGTAATCCTCATATCCGTACTGGTCCATCTCGGTATAGTTCTGCCAGTAATAATCGTGCATATTTTCAATTTCTTTCTGTCCGTCCAGCAGAGACTGACTGATCTCGGCAAGACGCGCCTGCAGCTTTTCCAGCACAAAAGAAAGATATTCCTGTCCGTTTTTCTGGTCTGTCATAAAAGGAAACCTCCTCTTAAAAATATAATGTCGAGTGCCGGAAAACCCGGCTGATCTTATCAGTATAGCAGACAGGCACGTTTCCTGCAATTCAAACATAAAATAAAGAAAAATCCCCTTTGAGGTGCCGCTTTTCTTGGAACCCTTTTTAAAACCACTGTCTGCACAGGAAGAAAAAAGCTGTCTGGATGCGTATCAGAGGGGCGATACAAAAGCCAGAGACATTCTGGTCGAGCGGAATCTGCGCCTGGTCGCGCACGTTGTGAAAAAGTATCAGGGCCTGCCCGATGATCTCGACGATCTGATTTCCATTGGAACGATCGGCCTCATCAAGGCGGTGATGACATATGATTCGAAAAAAGGAAACCGGCTGGCCGCATACGCCGCCCGCTGTATTGATAATGAGCTGCTGATGTATCTTCGGAGCAAAAAGAAAACGGCACGGGAGATTTCCCTCTACGAGCCGATCGGAACCGACAAGGAGGGAAATGAGATCCATCTGCTCGACATCGTGGAGGGCGGCGGGGAGGATATCGCGGAACAGTACAACCGGAAAGAGGACGCGGTGCGGCTGTATTGTTATCTGGATTCGGAATTAAAAGAGCAGGAAAAACAGGTGCTTCTTCTCCGGTACGGCCTTGGCGGAAAAGCAGAATACACACAGAAACAGGTCGCTGCCCGGCTCGGCATCAGCCGTTCGTACGTGTCGCGGATCGAGAAGAATGCAATTGAAAAGTTGCGGTTACGGTTTGCCGCTTCGTAAATGCTTGACATTTCAAACGGACTGCTTCTATAATAAAGGGTAAGGAAATCAGGTGCAGAAAAGGTTTCCTTATCCTTACTTTTTCGAACAAAAATCAAAGATAATATCTTCCCGGTGTTCTTGCCGGACATTTTCCCAAAATGAAAAATAAATAGGAACTATACGACCTGCTACTGAAAGAAAAGGAGGTTTTCTTTGTATTGCAGTGTATTATCAGCCACCGTCTCGGGCATGGAGATGATTCCGGTGCAGGTGGAGGCGGATGTCAGTGACGGCATGCCGCAGTTTACGATGGTCGGCTACGTGAGTGCCCAGGTAAAGGAGGCGCAGGACCGCGTGCGGACAGCCCTCAAAAACATGGGAATTTCCCTGCCGCCGAAACGAATTACGATTAATTTATCCCCGGCGGACGTCCGAAAAGAAGGATCGCGTTTCGATCTTCCGATTGCAGCGGGCGTTCTGATGACGCTCGGCCGGATTCCGCCCGGGTCACTCCGGAAAACGATGGTGCTCGGCGAACTCGGCCTTGACGGCCATGTGCAGGAGATCAGCGGTGTATTTCCGGCAGCGGCGAAGGCGCGGGAGCTTGGATGTACAACGCTTCTTGTTCCAGCCGGAAATGCCGCGGAAGGGGGTCTGGTCGGCGGGCTTCACGTCGTTGGAATCCAGAATTTACAGGAGCTTTTGAACTACTGCTGTGAAGGGAAAATGCCGTCGCTTCCGTCTATAGAAAATCAAAAGAAGGAGGACGGAAAAGAGGCGGACTTTTCCGAAGTGCAGGGCCAGACGGCGGCGCGGCGGGCGGCGCTCATCGCTGCGGCCGGATTTCACAATCTGCTGATGCTGGGGCCGCCGGGCAGCGGAAAATCCATGATCGCAAGGCGGATTCCGACGATCATGCCTCCGATGTCTGAGGAGGAGCAGATGGAAGTAACGCGGATCTACAGCATCGCCGGAATGCTTGCCAAAGGAGAGGGTGTCCGCCGGGAGCGGCCCTTCCGTGCTCCGCATCACACAATATCGCCGCAGGCTCTTGCAGGCGGCGGAAAACAGCCGTCCCCGGGCGAAATTACGCTGGCACACCGCGGCGTTCTCTTCCTTGATGAACTCCCGGAGATGACGCGCACAACCATTGAGATCCTGCGCCAGCCGCTCGAGGAGCACCGGATTGTGATTTCCCGTGTCAGCGGAAACTATGTGTTCCCGGCGTCATTTCTGATGGTGGCGGCAATGAACCCCTGCCCCTGCGGCTTTTACCCCGACTTATCGCGCTGTACCTGCGCACCCGGCGACATCAGCCGGTATCTCTCGAGAGTCAGCCAGCCGTTCCTCGACCGCATGGATCTCTGCGTGCAGGTGGAAGCACTTTCCTACGAGGATCTGCACGGCGAGGAGCGGTGCGAATCCTCGGCCAAGATGCGGGAAAAAGCGACGGCAGCGGCGGAAATTCAGGCGGCGCGCTACCGGCAGGAGTCGATTCATTTCAATAGCGAACTGAAAGCAGGCCAGATCGAGAAATACTGTATCCTGGAAAAGGCAGCGGAAGAGCTTTTAGAGGATGCCTTCCGCCGCCTGCGCCTCAGCGCGCGTTCCTACCACGGGATTATCCGCACCGCGCGGACAATTGCGGATCTGGACGGGGCGGTCAAAATCGGCGTGCCGCATATCAGCGAGGCGATCTGCTTTCGGAGCGCCGACAAAAGTATATGGAGGATCTGACGTATGGCGATGGAAATTTTTACAGTCGGCCGCGGGCAGGAGGGCTATCCGGAGCGGCTTATGCCGTTCGCGGACATGCCGTCCCGCCTTTTCGTGCGGGGCGCGCTGCCGGCGGATGAGCAGAAAACAGCGGCGATTGTGGGCGCGCGGATATGTACGGCGTACGGAAAGAGCCAGGCGGCCTTTTTCGCGCAGGTGCTGGCGGCAAACGGCGTGGCGGTGATCAGCGGACTGGCGTGCGGAATCGACGCGGCGGCGCACGAGGGGGCACTGCGCGGAAAGGGAAAGACGTTTGCCGTGCTTGGCTGCGGTGTGGATATCTGCTATCCGAAACAGAATTACCCGCTGATGCGGCGGATGCTGGAAAACGGAGGCGGTGTCTTAAGCGAATTTCCTCCGGGCGCAGAGCCGCTTCCGTGGCATTTCCCGATCCGCAACCGCGTGATCAGTGCGCTGGCAGATGTCGTTCTGGTAATTGAGGCAAAAGAGAAGAGCGGCTCGCTCATTACGGCGGACTACGCGCTGGAGCAGGGAAAAACGGTATTTGCCCTGCCCGGACGGACAACGGATGCGACAAGCCGCGGCTGCAACCGCCTGATCGCGCAGGGAGCGGAAATTGCGATTTCACCCGAAACGATTCTCGAGGAGCTGGGCGTGAAAAAGGCCGGAACAAAAAGAGCCGCACCGCGTCCGCGCTATGGAAAAGAGGCGGAAATGGTTCTGAAAACACTCGCGGCAGAACCGCAGAATCTTGCACAGCTTGCCGGCAGCACCGGAATCCCGCTGCAGGAGCTGACCGGCATTCTGCTGGCACTCGAAATTGACGGCGTTATTGCGGAAAATCCGCCGGGCGTGTACATGGCGTTATCGTAAAAGGGACGAGGAAAAGAAAGGTTTTGTGATATTCCGCCCGGTGCACAATTATAATAGAAGAAAAAGAAAAAAGGGGGCTCTTCTGCGCCGCGTGCATGTCTGAAAAAGGAAAAAGAAAAGAAAAAAATCAGGAAAAATCGTTAAAAAATAGAAAAAATCCTGTTATTTTGTCGGGAAACATCGAAAAATGGTACATTTTAAAAATGGAAAACACTTGCAAGAAAAAACTTTTTGGTGTATAGTCAGTGGAAGTTACGACTAATTTAGGAATTATTCTGGAATTTGTAATGATGCAGAACTATGCGATATGAAAAACGCAATATAGATCTGGACAGTTATAAAAATATGTATTCAGGAGGCATCAGAGGTGGCAAAATATCTTGTAATAGTGGAATCACCGGCAAAAGTCAAGACGGTGAAAAAGTATCTCGGGGCAAATTACGAAGTTGCAGCATCTATGGGCCATGTGCGCGATCTGCCGAAAAGCCGGCTTGGAATTGATGTAGAACATGACTTTGAACCAAAATATATCACCATCCGCGGAAAAGGAGAGCTTCTGGCATCTCTTCGAAAAGCCGCAAAAAAAGCAGATAAAGTTTATCTCGCAACTGACCCTGACCGCGAGGGAGAGGCAATTTCCTGGCATCTGTCGATTGCGCTGAATCTCGATGAGAACAAGATGCGCCGCATCACCTTCAACGAGATCACAAAATCAGCAGTCAAAGCGTCGATCAAACAGGCACGCGACATCGATATGAACCTGGTGGACGAGCAGCAGGCGCGCCGCTGCCTCGACCGTATGGTAGGTTATGAAATCAGCCCATTGTTATGGAAGAAAATCAAACGCGGACTTTCCGCCGGCCGTGTGCAGTCCGTTGCACTGCGCATCATCGGCGACCGCGAGGATGAGATCAATGCGTTCATTCCGAAAGAATACTGGACACTGGAAGCAGATCTGAAAATTCCGGGCGAGAAGAAACCGCTCGTCGCAAAATTCCACGGCAAAGGCAGTGAAAAGATGGCGATCGAGACGAAAGAGCAGCTCGATGAAATCTTAAAGGGACTGGAAAATGAGACCTTTACCGTATCCGAAGTGAAAAAAGGAGAGCGTTCCAAGAAAGCACCGCTTCCGTTCACCACGAGTACCCTGCAGCAGGAAGCATCGAAGGTGCTGAACTTCTCCACGCAGAAGACGATGCGTCTGGCGCAGCAGCTCTACGAGGGCGTGGAAGTAAAAGGAAAGGGAACGATCGCTCTGATTTCCTATCTGCGTACCGATTCTACACGAATCAGCGAGGAGGCCGATGCGGCAGCACGTTCCTTTATCCAGGAGCAGTACGGCACAAAATATACCGCAAGCGGGGACACGACGGAGAATAAAAACAGCAAGGCACAGGATGCGCACGAGGCCATCCGTCCGACCGATGTGACGAATACACCGGTAATGGTAAAAGAATCCCTGCCAAGAGATCTGTTCCGCCTGTATCAGCTGATCTGGAAACGCTTTGTGGCAAGCCGCATGCAGCCAGCCGTCTATGAGACAATTTCCGCACGGATCAATGCAGGAGAGTATCTCTTTACAGCAGCTTCCTCCCGTCTGGCATTTGATGGTTTCATGTCCGTTTACACCGATCCGGATGAGGAAAAGAAAGAGAAAAACGCCGCTGTCCGGAGCCTGGAGGCAGGAACAGAGCTGGCACTGGAAAAGATGGATCCGCAGCAGCACTTCACACAGCCGCCGGCACACTACACCGAGGCATCCCTTGTCAAAATGCTTGAGGAACTCGGCATCGGCCGTCCAAGTACGTATGCGCCGACCATCACAACGATCATCAACCGCCGTTACGTGGCAAAGGAGAACAAGAACCTTTACATGACAGAGCTCGGCGAGGTGGTCAACAACATGATGAAAGAGGCATTCCCGAGCATCGTGGATGTCAACTTTACGGCAACGATGGAAGCTCTGCTCGACAGGGTTGGAGATGGCAGTGTTCCGTGGAAGACAGTAGTCGAGAACTTCTGGCCGGATCTCTATGAGGCGGTCACAGAGGCAGAAAAGAACCTCGAAGAAGTTAAGGTAGAGGATGAGGTGACGGATGTCATCTGCGAGAACTGCGGCCGCAACATGGTGGTCAAATACGGCCCGCACGGAAAATTCCTCGCCTGCCCGGGATTCCCGGACTGCAAGAACACGAAGCCGTATCTGGAAAAGATCGGTGTTCCGTGTCCGAAGTGCGGAAAAGAAGTGATCCTGCGCAAGACGAAAAAAGGACGGAAATATTATGGATGCGAAAACAATCCGGAATGCGATTTCATGTCCTGGCAGAAACCGTCTGCCAAGAAATGCCCGCAGTGCGGCGGCTATATGCTGGAAAAAGGCAATAAGCTGGTCTGCGCGGACGAGCAGTGCGGCTATGTAGAAGCACGCGAAAAGAAAGACGAAGACTGAGAATGACAAAGCGGTCTGTACTGGTGAAAAACTGGTGCAGGCCGTTTTTTTTGCTTATCGAGGCGGAAAAACAGGAAGATCCGAAAAAATTTAGCATGAATTTTTATAAAATTTATAGTTTTCTGAAAAATATATTGATTTCCGGAAAACTACATGATAGAATGAGCTTAGTTTTAAGGGTTGTCTGAAAAAGGCATCAGTGTGCATTTTTTTCGGCGGATACGTCAAAAAAATGCAGAAAATAAAGAAAGGAGAAGAACATGAGCGTACAACTGCTGGATAAAACCAGAAAAATCAACAAACTGCTTCATAACAATCACTCCACGAAGGTCGTGTTCAACGATATCTGTGAAGTCCTGATGGAAACGTTAAGTTCCAATATCCTGGTGATCAGTAAAAAAGGAAAAGTGCTGGGCATCAGCCTTTGCCCGGGCGTGGAAGAAATTACGGAGCTGATCGAGGATAAGGTGGGCGGTTATGTCGATGCCGCATTAAACGAGCGTCTCCTCGGCGTACTCTCCACAAAAGAGAACGTCAATTTACAGACCCTCGGCTTTGAGCGGCCTGGTGTAGAGCGCTACACCGCAATTATCTGCCCGATCGAGATCGCCGGAGAACGCCTTGGTACCGTATTTATGTACCGCTGCACCCCGCAGTACGATATCGACGATATCATCGTCAGTGAGTACGGCACAACCGTTGTCGGACTGGAAATGATGCGTTCCGTCAACGAGGAAAATGTGGAGGAAAACCGCAAGGTTCAGGTGGTTAAATCCGCATTCAACACGTTGTCCTTCTCCGAACTGGAAGCCATCATCCATATCTTTGATGAACTGAACGGGGATGAGGGCATTCTGGTTGCAAGCAAAATTGCAGACCGCGTCGGCATCACAAGATCCGTCATCGTAAATGCCCTCCGCAAATTCGAGAGCGCAGGCGTCATCGAGTCCCGTTCCAGCGGTATGAAGGGAACGTATATCAAGGTATTAAATGATTATATCTTTGATGAACTCGACGAGATCAAAGCAAGAAAGAACCTGAAAGGAAAGGGCGATGCCCATCCGGACGAGGCGAAAAAATAAAAAAGTGGAATGTAGAAAAGAATCGGAGCCGTTTAAGAATGGCGCCGTTTCTTTTTGTGCAAAAAAGCATTCGGTGAGCGGAAAAAAATGGTATCATTCCCGTTTTTAGGAATAAACTATAATTAGATTCTAAAGAGAGTATAAAATATGAAAAAATTGCCAAAATAAGAAAAAACGAGGAAATAAGAGAAATTAAGAGTTATCACGAGAGAAAAAAAGAGAATTACAAAATTCATGCATTTGCGAAATGAGGTGGAAAACACTATAGTAAGAACCATCAAGTAGCACTCGAATGAACTGAGTGCTAATAAATAAAACTGAATGAAATCTTGAAGGAGGAAACATAAATGAAGTTAGTACCTTTAGGTGACAGAGTTGTATTAAAAGAGTTAAAAGCAGAGGAAACCACAAAATCCGGTATCGTACTTCCGGGACAGGCACAGGAGAAACCGCAGCAGGCTGAGGTTATCGCAGTAGGACCTGGAAAAGTAGAAGACGGCAAAGAAGTAAAAATGGAAGTTGCAGTCGGAGATCAGGTAATCTATTCCAAATATGCAGGAACCAACGTCAAACTGGAAGACGAAGAGTACATCATCGTAAAACAGGATGACATTCTGGCAGTTGTAAAATAAAGAATAATCAAGTAAAAATCAGGAGGCATGATAATCATGGCAAAAGAGATTAAATATGGAGCAGAGGCAAGAAACGCTCTTCAGAATGGTGTAAACCAGCTTGCAGATACCGTACGTGTAACCCTTGGACCGAAAGGAAGAAACGTTGTTCTGGACAAACAGTACGGCGCTCCGCTCATCACAAACGATGGTGTTACGATTGCAAAAGAGATCGAGCTGGCAGACGGCTTTGAAAACATGGGCGCACAGCTCATCAAAGAAGTTGCTGCAAAGACCAACGACGTAGCAGGTGATGGTACCACAACCGCAACCGTTCTGGCACAGGCTATGGTAAACGAAGGAATGAAAAACCTGGCAGCAGGTGCGAACCCGATCGTTCTTCGTAAGGGAATGAAGAAAGCAACCGATAAAGCTGTTCAGATCCTTGCAGAGATGAGCCAGCCGGTAGCAGGCAAAGAGCAGATTGCAAAAGTTGCAGCTGTTTCTTCCGGAAGCGAAGAAGTAGGCCAGATGGTAGCTGACGCTATGGAAAAAGTTTCCAAAGACGGCGTTATCACCATCGAGGAGTCCAAGACCATGCAGAACGAGCTGGAGCTGGTAGAAGGTATGCAGTTCGACCGTGGATATATCTCCGCTTACATGTGCACCGATATGGAGAAAATGGAAGCCGTTCTCGACAATCCATATATCCTGATTACCGATAAGAAACTGTCCAACATTCAGGAAGTTCTTCCGCTGCTGGAGCAGATCGTACAGAGCGGCGCAAGACTGCTGATCATCGCTGAGGACGTAGAGGGCGAGGCTCTCCAGACACTCGTGATCAACAAACTGCGCGGAACCTTCAACGTAGTAGCTGTCAAAGCACCGGGATACGGCGACAGAAGAAAAGCAATGCTCGAGGATATCGCAATCCTGACCGGCGGCCAGGTGATCTCCGAGGAAGTTGGTCTGGAATTAAAAGACGCTACTCTGGAAATGCTCGGACGTGCAAAATCTGTTAAAGTTCAGAAAGAGAACACCGTTATCGTTGACGGTGCCGGCGCAAAAGATGCCATCGCAGCAAGAATCGGCCAGATCAGATCCCAGATCGAGGAGACCACTTCTGAGTTCGATAAAGAGAAACTGCAGGAGAGACTGGCTAAAATGGCAGGCGGCGTAGCTGTGATCCGTGTAGGTGCAGCAACCGAGACCGAGATGAAAGAAGAAAAACTTCGTATGGAGGATGCTTTAAATGCAACGAGAGCAGCCGTAGAAGAGGGTATCATCGCAGGCGGCGGTTCTGCATACATCCATGTAACAACACAGCTTGCAGAGCTGATTGACAGCCTGGACGGCGACGAGAAGATCGGTGCAAGAATCGTACAGAAAGCACTCGAGGCTCCTCTGTTCCACATCGTAACAAACGCAGGTCTGGAAGGCGCTGTTGTGATCAACAAAGTAAAAGAGTCCAAAGTAGGTGTTGGATTTGATGCATACAACGAAGAGTATGTAGACATGATCCAGGCTGGTATCCTTGATCCGGTTAAGGTTACCAGAAGCGCACTGCAGAACGCTACCAGCGTTTCCGCAACCCTGCTGACCACCGAGTCCGTAGTTTCCACCATCAAAGAGCCGGCTCCGGCTATGCCGGCAGGCGCAGACGGCGGAATGGGAATGATGTAATTTCCGGGATAAAAATGTCTGGTAAAACAAAATAAGAAAACCGGCTGGCAAAGACCGTAGCGGAACATGGGTTCCGAAGTCCTGTCTTTGCCGGCCGGTTTTTTAGTGGAAAGTTTTTCTTCCATTTCGCATGGCTCTGAATCGTTACAAAAAATTTCAGAAAGTTTTCATGCTTTCGCCGGGCGGCGTATATGGACGCTTCCGGCGTTTTATGCTATACTGATTTGTAGGATGTTGGGGGAAATACAACAAAGGAGAAGAAACACACATGGCAAGTCGTTATGAATCCGACATGACAAGGAAGGAGAAGATGCAGCTCGAAAAAGAGAAGCTGTCGAAAATGAATTTTAAAGAGAAACTGGCCTATATCTGGGAATACTACAAGGCTGTCATTTTCGGCATCATCGCTGTTATCTTCATCATCGGCACGATTGTGAATATCCATGAAAATGCGAAGTATTATGACCTCGTGAGCATTGCCGTAGTGGATTACGCAGGACTGCAGGATGTAAGTCCGATCGAGGAGGACCTAAAAGAAGCGCTCGGAACCGGAGATAAGTACGAAAAGGTAAGCATCGATACGAGCTACAGCTTCGGTGAAAACCTGGAAAACGCGGATTACAACACGCTGATGAAATTCACAGCCGTGATTGCCGCACAGAGCATGGATGCTCTGATCTGTTCACAGGCCGTGTACGACAACTACAGCAAAGACGATTATTTTCTGGATCTGTCCACACTGTTTGACGAAGCGACGTGTGAGAAGTACGGGATAAAGGCGGGAGATACCTGCCTCGACATTTCCAAATTGAAAAAGTACCAGGATATGGGCCTTACGTACTATGAGCCGTGTTATCTGACCGTGTTGGTCAATACAAAGAACGCGGACAATGTAGCAAAACTGATCGAATATCTTGAGGAGGATGGAGTAAATGAGTGATCTTTACACAGAAGTGCTGGTGAAAAAACAGCAGACAGGAAAAGACAAGGTGATCAAAGGAGTTCTGATCTTCTTTACCGTTCTTTTTGCAGCCGCAGGAATTATGATGAATCCGCTGATTCTGCTTCTTGCGCTGGTACTTGGAATCGTAGACTATATTTTTATCCCGAAGCTTTCGGTAGAGTTTGAGTATCTGTACGTCAACGGCGAGCTCGACATCGACCGTATCTATTCGCAGTCAAGAAGAAAAAGAGCCGCAAGCTATGAGCTTTCCAACATGGAAATCCTGGCTCCGTACCAGTCCCATCAGCTTGATTCCTACAAAAAAAACCAGAGTATCAAACGTTACAACTATTCCTCCGGAATCGAAGGACAGGGCCACAAACCGTATGCATTTGTGATCTCCAAGGACAACACAATGCAGATGGTGATCTTCGAACCGGATGAAGTGATGTTAAAAGATATCCGCAACCGCGCACCAAGAAAAGTATTTATGGATTGACAGCTTTTTTGTTTTGTGTTAAATTAGGTGATAAATCAAAAAGACTTAAGAAGAAAGGAAGATAAGAAAATGGGTACAATTATTGGTGATGGTATTACCTTCGATGATGTGCTTCTGGTTCCGCAGTATTCTGAAGTAACCCCAAACATGGTAGATCTGACTACGCATCTGACCAAGAAGATCAAGCTGAACATCCCGATGATGAGCGCCGGCATGGATACGGTTACAGAACACCGTATGGCAATTGCCATGGCACGTCAGGGAGGAATCGGTATTATTCACAAGAATATGTCGATTGAGCAGCAGGCAGAAGAAGTAGACAAAGTAAAACGTTCTGAGAACGGTGTTATCACCGATCCGTTCTATCTGTCTCCGGAGCACACCCTGGAAGATGCCAATAATCTGATGGCAAAATTCCGTATTTCCGGTGTCCCGATTACCGAGAACGGAAAACTGGTTGGTATTATTACAAACCGTGATTTGAAGTTTGAAACTGATTTCACCAAGAAAATCAAAGAGTCCATGACCAGCGAAAACCTGATCACTGCAAAAGTAGGCGTTACGCTGGACGAGGCAAAAGCAATACTTGCAAAATCCAGAAAAGAAAAACTTCCGATTGTCGATGACGATTTCAACCTCAAAGGTCTGATCACCATCAAAGATATCGAGAAAACCATCAAGTACCCATTGTCCGCCAAGGATGAGCAGGGACGTCTGCTCTGCGGTGCCGCAGTCGGCATCACGGCAAACGTGCTCGATCGTGTCGATGCGCTGGTAAAAGCACACGTAGACGTGATCGTCATCGACTCCGCTCACGGACATTCCGCAAATATCTTCAAAACACTTCGTCTCATCAAAGAGCATTATCCGGATCTGCAGGTAATCGCCGGAAACGTGGCAACCGCAGAGGCAACAAGAGACCTGATCGCAGCCGGAGCAGACGCTGTTAAAGTCGGTATCGGACCTGGTTCTATCTGTACGACCCGTGTCGTTGCAGGTATCGGTGTACCGCAGATCACAGCCGTTATGGACTGCTATGCGGAAGCAAAGAAAACCGGAACTCCGATCATCGCCGACGGCGGTATCAAGTACTCCGGAGACATGACAAAGGCTATCGCAGCCGGTGCCAATGTCTGCATGATGGGAAGCATCTTCGCAGGATGCGATGAGAGCCCGGGAGATTTCGAACTGTTCCAGGGAAGAAAATACAAAGTATACCGTGGAATGGGATCCATCGCAGCCATGGAGAACGGAAGCAAAGACCGTTACTTCCAGACCGGCGCCAAGAAACTGGTTCCGGAAGGTGTGGAAGGCCGTGTGGCATACAAGGGTCTTGTAGAGGATACCGTATTCCAGCTGATCGGCGGACTTCGTTCCGGCATGGGCTACTGTGGAGCAAAAGATGTTGAGACCTTAAAGGAGACTGGAAAATTCGTGAAGATTTCTGCAGCATCCTTAAAAGAGTCCCATCCGCATGATATCCACATTACCAAAGAGGCTCCGAACTACAGCGTGGACGATAAATAAGAATAAAAAGTCGCAAAAGGCAGAAGGGGGAAAGGGCAGAAACTTTTCAGCTTCTGCCTTTTCAAATGAGGGAGCGCTTATTTGCAGCGGGGAGAGAACATATGGCACAGAAGAGACGGGGAAAAACGACAAGAAAACAGAGGCAGCGCCAGCTTCACCGCAGAATGTTTCTGACGGGAGTTCTGGTGGCGCTGATCTGCGTCGGCATTTACAGCGGCATCCGCCGTGTGGCAAAAACGGCAAGTGATATCACGGCCGTTGATTATTCCGGTTCTGATTATGAGGACAACGATATCACCGACTGGACCGGCGCTCCGCCGATTGATGTGGAGCTTCTGACGCCGAACAGCTGGTCCAGACCGCAGACGAGGCTGAAAAAGGTGGACGGTATCGTTATTCACTACACCGCAAACCCGGGAAGCACGGCGATGCAGAACCGTGATTACTTTGAAAACCTGCCTGAGACGCAGGAGGCGCAGGCCAGCAGCCATTTCGTCGTCGGCATCGAGGGAGAAGTCGTTCAGTGTATCCCGACGAGTGAATGGTCGTATGCATCGAACCAGCGTAATTTCGATACGATCTCGATTGAATGCTGCCACCCGGATGACAGCGGTGAATTTACCGATGAGACATACAATTCTGTGGTCCAGCTCGCCGGTTTCTTATGCAAGCGGTTCAATCTGACTTCGGACGATGTGATCCGTCACTATGATGTAACCGAAAAGCTTTGCCCTCTGTACTACGTGGAGCATGAGGATGCCTGGATTCAGATGAAGGCAGATATTCAGGCGTATGCGGATTCACTTTCCTAAGAGCTGTTTTTAAGAAAAATGAAAAAATCCCCGTTGGGAAAATCAGTTTCAGGAGAAATGATTTTTCCAACGGGGATTTTTCTGTTATCCAATATTTTTAGTAATAGTAACGCCGTCTGCGCCGCTTTCTTTTTTTCGTATTTCCGCCGAGTGCAATCCAGCAGAACAGCCGTACAAACGTGATGCCGAAGAGAACGCCGATGCTGTCGATGCCGACGTCCTTTACCGACGGGCCGCGGTTGGCGACCATCGTCTGGTGGAACTCATCGCTCGCGGCAAAGGCGACACAGAGGATGCCGGCAAGAAATGTGAGCGCGAAGCCGCGCAGGCCGTAGACGTAGAGCGGAAGCGAAACACAGATTGCAAGCAGACAGTACTCTGTCATATGAGCCAGCTTCCGTACCGGGTACTGATACTCGTCAGCCAGTTCCTGGATCTTCTCATCATCCCATCCGCGGTCCATGACGTGGTCGATCGTGATGAAAATGCCGCGCGCCACTTTTTCACTGAGCTGTGAGGATTCCGTTCCGTTCTGGGAAGAGAAGGAGAAAATCAGCGACATCATCAGAATCGCCGGGATGAAGGAAAACGGTTTTAACAGTGCAATTACAATTCGATTCATAAAATACCTCCAGTAAAACAAAGCAGGTCAGATCGGAAACTTTTTATGCGGTATGCTCGCGGATTCCGGCAATCGCAGAAAAGATCAGGAATGCCAGCAGGTTCACGATTACGACCGTCGCTCCGGCAGGGGAGGACAGGAAAAACGAGAGGGACATGCCAAGAAGGAAGCACACCACCGAGAGAACCGCAGAGCAGATCACCACGCTCTGGAAGGTATGGCAGAGACGCATCGAGGTCAGTGCCGGGAAAATCAGCAGGCTGGAGATCAGAAGCGCGCCCATCATGCGCATGCCGAGGACGGTGGTGATGGCGGTTAAGAATGCCAGCAGCATGTTGTAAACCTCTGCGCGGACACCGGTTGCTTTGGCAAATGTCTCGTCGAAAGTGACGGCAAAAATACGGTTGTAATACAGGACGAACAGGAGCAGCACGACGATGGAGAGCACCACGGAGAGAACGACGTCCTCATCACTCATCGCAAGGATGCTTCCGAACATGTAGTTGTTGACATCGGTGTTCATGCCGCTCGACCACGAAACCGTGATGACACCGATCGCAAGCGCAGAGCTTGAAATCAGACCGATGGCGGCGTCGCCTTTGATCTTGCTGGATTCGTTCATGCGGAGCAGCAGAAAGGCGGCAAGCACGACGACAGGGATTGTGAAGGCAAGCGGAGCAAAACCGAGTGCCGTTGCAATCGCAAGAGAGCCGAATCCGACATGGGAGAGGCCGTCGCCGATCATGGAGTAGCGCTTTAACACGAGGCTGACGCCAAGCAGTGCGGCGCACAACGAGACGAGAATACCGACCACAAGGGCACGCTGCATAAACGGATAAGAAAGCATTTTCAGCAGATTCGAAATCATAAGTCGGCACCTCCTAAAAACTGTTTTCCAGCCTCGGTTTTCAGATACTCGTTCGTCGGACCGAAGAAGACCTGCTTCTGGTCGAGCTGGAGAATGTGCGTTGCGTCCGGCAGAATATTGCGGATATCGTGGGAAACCATGATGATCGTAACGTTCTGCTCGCGGTTGATGCGGCGGATGAGCTGGTACATTTCGTTTGTCATGACCGGGTCAAGGCCAGTGACCGGCTCGTCGAGGAGCAGCAGTTTCTTTGTGGCGCAAAGCGCACGAGCGAGAAGCACACGCTGCTGCTGGCCGCCGGAGAGATCACGGTAGCATCGTTTCTTTAATGGAAGGAGGTCGAGAAGCTCCATATTGCGGAGCGCGTCCTCTTTGTCTGCCTTTGTGTAAAACGGCGGGAAATGCGGGTGGTTCTGCCGGCCGGACAGCACGACTTCCCAGACGCTCGCCGGGAAATCCTTTTGTGCGGCGGTCTGCTGCGGCAGATAGCCGATCTCGCTTGGATGAAGCCCGTCGCCGGTTGTGATCGAGCCGGTGGACGGATTTTTTAAGTGAAGCAGTCCCTTGACCAGAGTACTTTTTCCGGAACCGTTCTCGCCCACAATACAGAGGTAGGAGCCGGCTTCCAGGGCAAAGTTGACATCGGTCAGGACCGGGATGCCCTCGTAGGAGAAGGTGACATCACTGCAGGTAAGTAGAGCCATTAGTTCAGAGCCTCCTTTAGTGCGGCGACATTCTGTTCCATCAGGGAAAGATACGTGGCGCCGTTTTCGAAATCATCTTTGGATACGTTGTGACAGGAGTGAAGCAGCAGCTTTTTCGCGCCGGTCGCCTCACAGATGCAGTCCGTCATTTTTTCGTTGGACAGCTCGGTGTGGAAGACGACAGGAATCTGCTCTTTGTTGATCTTGTCAATTAAAAAAGAAAGTGTTTTGGCACTCGCCTCGGATTCCGAGGAGCAGCCGGGGAATGCCGCGTAATAGTCGAGGCCGTAGGCGTCCGCGAAATAGCGGAACGGAAAACGGTCGCCGAAAACGATGGTGTGGCGGCTGGCATTCGCTGTGACATCGGAAAATTCCTCATCGAGGGAGGTAAGCGAAGCGAGGTATGAAGCAGTGTTTGCCTGATAATCGTCCGCGTTTTCCGGGTCGAGGCGGCAGAGCGCATCGCAGAGCTTCTGGACAATCCGCATTGCATTTTTCGGTGAAGTCCAGACGTGCTCGTCCTGTTCGCCGTGGGATTCGTCTTCGTGATCGTGGGAATCCTCGTCGTGATCGTGGGAATCCTCGTCGTGGTCCGTATCCTCGTCCTCATGATCGTGTGCGTGGCCGTGGGTCTCCATTCCCTCGACCGTTTCCTCGGCAACGGTGTCGACGCAGTCCATCAGCGTGACGACTTCTTTGTTCGAGGTATCGACGGAATCGAGAATCGTTTCCACCCAGGCATCGGAATCGCCGCCGACGTAGACGAAGAGATCGCATTCGGAAACTGTGATCATATCGCCCGGTGTCGGCTCAAATGAGTGGCTTTCTGCGCCCGGGGAAAGCAGCATGTGGAGATCGAGGTGATCGCCGCCGATGGCACGCAGAAAATCGTACTGCGGAAAAATGGTCGCCACGGCGGAGAGCTTTTCGTTCTCTGTGGAATCCGCCGTCTCCTTTGCGGAACCTGCGCAGCCCGTCAGAAGAAGGAGCGCAGGAAGGAGGAGAAGGCGTAAATGTTTTCTGGGAAAAAACGTCATGATACTCCTTTCTGAAAGAAAATACGGAAGCATTGTGAAAAAGCTCCGTATCAGACCGTTCAGTAACAAATGCCGCAGGAGTGGGAAGCGGCAGACGGAGAGTGTACCCCTCCGAAAAAAGATCAGTTACCATCATATAGCAGGGGTGATTCATTTGTCAAGGAAAGACACAAAAAGCTGCGTCCGCCAGAAGCGGGGAAGCAGCTTTTTGCAGATATTTGATACGTTTTGTGAAACCGGATTACGATACCCGGCGGAACTGTGCCTGGTAGAGCTGGTAGTACGCGCCCTGCTTTGCCATCAGTTCGTCGTGGGTTCCTTGCTCGAAAATCTTTCCGTGGTCGATCACGAAAATCCGGTCCGCATTTTTAATAGTAGAAAGACGGTGCGCAATGATGAACGAGGTACGGCCCTTCAACAGGCTTTCGATTCCCTGCTGCACCTGAATTTCTGTCTGTGTGTCGATGCTGGACGTCGCCTCGTCGAGAATCAGAATCCGCGGATCAGACACCATCGTTCTGGCAAAGGCGAGAAGCTGGCGCTGGCCGTTGGAAAGACGGGCACCGCGCTCGCTGATCTCGGTGTCGTAGCCGTCCGGCAGTTCTATGATAAAGTCATGGGCATGCACGGCCTTTGCGGCGGCAATGATTTCTTCCTCCGTGGCATCGAGCTTTCCATACGCAATGTTGTCGCGAATCGTGCCGGAGAAGAGAAAGTTGTCCTGGGTCATAACGCCCATCTGGGCACGCAGGCTGTTGATGGAGACATCCGTCAGGCTGTGGCCGTCGACGCGGACCGTTCCCGAAGTAATATTGTAGAAACGGCTGATCAGATTGACAATGGTCGTCTTTCCAGCGCCGGTCGGGCCGACGAGTGCGATCGTCTCACCGGGAGCCGCTGTAAAGCTGACATCTTTTAAAACCAGCGTGTCCGGATCATCGGAGTAGGCAAAGCTGACGTGGTCGAATGTTACTTCTCCTTTGATCGGCGGCAGTTCTGTGACGCCAGGCTTGTCGGCAACCTCCGCCGGTGTGTCGAGGATCTCAAAGATTCGCTCCGCAGCGGAAAGGTTCGTGATCAGCTTGTTGTAAAAACCGGCCAGGTTCTGGATCGGATCCCAGAACATCGTCAGATACATCGCAAACGCCGTGAACGTACCGATCGGAACGGCATCCACGCCGAGCACGGAAATACCGATAAAATACAGAAGAAACGTTCCGATGCCCCAGGTCACCTCGATCACAGCGGAAAAACCATCCGCCAGGCGGACCGCATGGATAAAGGAGTTCTGATGCTCAAGAAGAAGCCGGTCAAACTCGCCCTGCGATTCCTGCTCTGCGGTAAAGCTCTTGATGATGCGGATACCGGAGAAGTCCTCGTGGATATACGCCGTAACATTGGAAGATTTTTTCCGGAACGTCTGCCATCTCTTGTGTGCGACGATCTGAATAAAATACATGCCGATAGCGATCAGCGGCAGCACGAGAATCGCACTTAAGGAGAGCCAGATGTTTTTGATCATCATGATCACCAGAATAGCGATGATCGTGAGAATGTTCGGAATCAGCTTTGTGACACCGTCGTTCAGCACATCCTTTAACGAGTTGACATCGCCGATGATGCGCGCCAGAATCTTTCCGGCCGGACGGGTATCGAAAAAGCTGAAGCTTAAGGTCTGGATATGCGTGTAGAGCTCGTCACGGATTTCCAGAAGAATGTTGTTGGTAATGCGCGCCATCAGAAGCATCCGCAGGCGGACACCGGCCGCGTAAACCAGGTTGATCACAACCATGAATACGCAGAGGGCAACAAGCCCGCGCCAGTCTTTCTGCGCAATATTGACGTCGATGGCGTACTCCAGGAGCAGTGGGTTCACAGTGGAAATCGCAATGGTAACGGCGAGAACCACGAGAACAACGGCAACCTGGCGTTTATAATTTTTTAAGTAGGAGAAGAGGCGGCGGATGGTCGCGCTCTTTAAGACCTCTTTCTGCTCTTCATCTACTTTACTGGAATTGATAGCCATAATCGTATTGTTCCTCTCTTAACGGGTAAGTAAATACAGAAGTTGTCGGGTAACAAATTAAATTGAATTAAGCATTGGCAGGAAGTGCCTGCTCGAGGGCTGCCTTTGCTTTATGGTAATCACCGTACTGAGCCTCCCAGGTGGAGTAGTACAGGCCTTTCTGTGCCATCAGACTCTCATGCGTGCCGCGCTCGGCGATGCGTCCGTGATCGAGATACAGGATCTCATCGGCACTCTGCACCGAAGAAATGCGATGGGCAATGATGATCTTGGAAACATCTTTTTTCTCGGCGAGATGGCTCTGGATTTCGTATTCGGTCTCCATATCGAGCGCCGAGGTGGAATCATCCAGTACGAGGATCGGAGCCTGTTTTGCCAGGGCGCGTGCGATGGAAAGACGCTGCTTCTGACCGCCGGAAAGTCCCATGCCGCGCTCGCCGATGACGGTTTCGTACTGATCGGAAAGGTGGTCGACGAACTCGGAAGCACACGCAGCGGAGACGGCGTTATGTACCTCTTCGGATTTCATTGTGCTGCGGCTGCCGAGGCGGACATTCTCAGAAATCGTGTCTGAGAACAGGAAGACGTCCTGCATGACGACGGAAGAAGTATCGCGCACGGTGCGCAGCGGCAGGGTGCGGATATCGTGGCCGTCGAGACAGATGGAACCGTTGGTGACATCGTAAAAACGCTCGAGCAGATTGACGATGGTTGTTTTTCCGGAACCCGTCATACCCATGATGCCGAGTGTGTGGCCCTGCTTTAAGGTAAAGTCGATATCCTGCAGAATCGGTGTGTCATGCAGGGAGAAATCGACGTGATGGAATTCCAGGTCACCCGGAAGTTTTGAAAGCTCCACCGGATTTTCCGGTTCTGCGATCTGCGGCTCCTCTGCGAGAATTTTGTTCAGCTTCTTGTTGGAAGCAATCGCAGAAGCGAAGCAGTTGCCGAGCCAGCCGACGTTTTCGATCGGCCAGGTGATCTTGGAGGTGTACTCCATAAAGGCCGTTAAAACACCGAGCGTAATGCGTCCGTGGATGACACCGTAGCCGCCCGCGAGAAGGACGAGCACGCGCATCAGCTTCGTAAGAAACGAGATGGCGGGATCGTATTTCATCAGGACGCGCGCCTGATCCATGTTGAGATCGCAGTATTTCTGATTGTGTTTCCGGAATTTTTTGATCTCATACGGTTCCCGTGCAAAGGATTTGACGGTGCGGACACCGGCGAGATTTTCCTGTGCAACGGTATTCATGACGGCGTTTTCCTCACTGATCGCATCGTAGACACGGTCGAGTTCTTTTTCGAGGCGGATTGCGATGCCTGCGACGAAAGGAAGGATCGCCACGGAGACGAGTGTCAGCGGCAGATCCAGTTTGACCATACTGACCATTGCCATCATGATACAGATCAGGCCTTCTAAGATCAGCATGCCGGCAAAGCCGAGGATATCCCAGATCCGGTCGACGTCATCGCGCACGCGGGCGAGGAGTTCGCCGGTATTGTTTTTGTCAAAGTATTCCACCGAAAGCCGCTGGACGTGGCGGAACAGGTTGTCCCTCATCTGGCTGGCGACGCGGACGCTGCTGACATCGAATAAAAATTCTTTGATGTACTGAAACAGGGCTTTTGCGGCACCGATCAGAAGAAAGGCGGCAAGGTATTTCCAGAGCAGTTCCATTTTGTGACCGACCAGCACGTCATCCACGATGTGCAGCGTGACAAGTGGCGCGAGCATATCGAGAAAGACACTTAAGGCCATGGAACCAAAAGCGAAAACGTAGTAGTACCAGTTCTGGAGCAGGTACTTACCGATTGGATTTTTCTTCATGAATGTTAAAACCTCCTCATTGATGTCGTTTGGGTGTCTGGCAGAACATAGGCTTTCAAAAGCTCCGTAAGTGTGGGAACGGAACAACGGGAAACGAAAGCGAAGGCTGCGTTTGTATATAAAAGAAGGGAATCGATGCGGTAAGAAGACCGCGGAATCTGCCTGCCGGAAACGGAGCGAAGCCGGAAAGAACGGTTTCGTACTGTTTATAGCAATAAAAAAAGCCGCAGTATCGACGTACCGCGCCTTCTGTGCGAAATAGCAGGCATAAAGAATGCATAGAGATTTGTTATGCAGAGTTAATGCTTACAAAGAATTTCGAAAGAAGGGCAGCCACCTGGTTTGATCGCCATACGAAGTTTATTCTGTTTTACGCTGGATGCATAAATAAGATTGATCATAAGTGGTGTTCTCCTTTCATGATTTTTTCTGCCGCATCTGATCGAACACGACAGCTTATGATTCTAAGCTACTCCTGTTTTCCGGATTTGTCAATTGTTATTTTCAAAAATTAAAAAATAAAAGCTGCAAAAGGTATGAAAATTGCGAATTTGGGTAGCTGTTTTGGGGAATATGAGATATAATATTACTGTTCAATCAGCAGTGAAACACTTGCTGTTTCGCTGCGTAAGAAAGTGATTCAGGTGTGAGCAGCCCTCCTTTTGCGTAGCAAAACTTTCAATGAGGGCTGCGAATGTTACAGTTCGCAGGTATCTGTGAACTGTAACGATATAATAAACGAGAGTATAAGCGGAAAAATCACAAGATAACATGTGAAACGAGGGGACAAAAAGATGGAAAAAATAATTGCAGGCCTGGTGCAGATGGATTCTGGGCCGGATATGAATGAAAATATGCGTATGGCCGAGCAGTATGTGCGGGAGGCGGCGGAACAGGGAGCGAAGCTGATTCTTTTCCCGGAGACCGCAGAATACACGGGAGCAGACATGCCGGGCCACGCAAGTGCAGTGCCGGGCTACGTAAGCCGCCGGTTTTCCAGCCTTGCCAAACGGTACGGTGTCTATCTGCACTGCGGCAGCATGACGGTACGGCGCCATCCGGGGCGTCCGTCCAACACGTCGTTTCTGTTCGGACCAGATGGAGAAACGATTGCAGAATACAGCAAAATACATATGTTTGACGTAAATATTCCGGGCAGTGTCTCCTACGAAGAATCACACGAGATCTGCCCGGGAAATGAAATTGTTCTTGCGGACACGGCGCTTGGCCTGTTCGGCATGAGCATCTGCTACGATATCCGCTTTCCGGAACAGTACCGGCTGATGGCATCCTCCGGAGCCGATGCATTTCTGATAGCGGCGGATTTTACGAAAGCAACGGGAGAGCGCCACTGGGAAGTACTGCTGCGCACGCGCGCCATTGAAAACGGATGCTACGTGCTCGCCGCCAACCAGTGCGGCCAGAAAGCGCGGTTTGAGGCGTACGGCCATTCCATGATCATTGCGCCGGACGGCGAAATTCTTGCGGAGGCAGATGATACCCCGCAGGTACTCATCGCAGAGCTGGATCCGGAAGTGCTGGAGCGGACAAGAAATGAAATCCCGTCTCTGGAAAACAGGAGAGACGATCTTTACCGTGTAAGCTCGGGAAACGTACGGATTTATGAAGAATAAAAATGCAGGGAGGAAATAAGAAGATGGATCAGTTTATACAGTATACCCCGACGGAAGTCGTGTTCGGAAAAGAGACCGAAAACCAGGCAGGCGCTGAGGTAAAGAAATGGGGCGGCACAAAGGTGCTCGTCGTTTACGGAGGCGGAAGTGCAAAACGGAGCGGTCTTCTGGAACGAGTGGAAGCATCTCTTGCAAAAGAGGGCCTTGCCTTTGAAGAGCTTGGCGGCGTAAAACCAAACCCGAGACTTGCCCTTGCCGAGGAGGGTGTGAAAAAAGCAGTGGAAATGCAGGCAGACTTTATTCTTGCCGTCGGCGGCGGAAGCTCAATTGACACCGCAAAAGCCGTTGCGCATGGAGCTGCAAATCCGGAGGAGGCACTCTGGGATATCTGGACGAAAAAAGTACCGCTGACAAAATCTCTCCCGGTAGGAGCGGTTCTGACGATACCGGCAGCCGGAAGCGAGATGAGCGATTCAGCCGTTCTGACAAACGAGGCAATCGGCAAAAAGGCCGGCATCAACACGCCGTTCAACCGCTGCAAATTTGCCATCATGAACCCGGAGCTGGCAGCAACCCTGCCGAAATACCAGATTGCCTGCGGAGTAACCGACATCATGATGCACACGATGGAGCGCTATTTCATTCCGGAGAGCCAGTGCGAGATGACGGACGAGATTGCAGAGGGACTCCTCCGTACCGTAATCAAAAACGGACCGAAGGTTCTGGAAAACCCATCCGATTACAATGCGATGGCGGAAATCATGTGGTGCGGAAGCCTGTCACACAATGGACTGACGGAGTGCGGACGCGGCAAAGATTTTTCGGTACATAAATTTGGCCATGCGTTAAGTGCAAAATATGATGTAGCACACGGCGCATCCCTGGCGGCAGTCTGGGGTGCCTGGGCGAAATACCAGTACGATGAGGAGACGGTTCTCTGGCGGTTTGCACGGTTTGCAGAAAAAGTCTGGGGCATCACAGAGGGAAGCGATCACAAACGGGCAACGGAAGGCATTGAGCGCACAGTAGCGTTCTTCCATTCGCTCGGCATGCCGACCTCCCTGCATGAGCTTGATATTCTGAACCCGTCGGATGAGGATCTGCGTGCCCTTTCCATGGATGCAACACAGCAGGACACCGTAAAACTGTCCCGCATCCGCAAGCTGGGCGCACAGGAAGTATATGAGATTTACCAGATGGCGCGATAAAAGGAGGAAAACCAGATGGCAAAAAAGAAAATCGCAGCACTGCTGATCGCAGCGGCCGTTGCGGCAGGAGGCTGGGCGCTTCCGGCAAGGGTAAGCGCAGCAGAAAATGACGGCACGGCCGTAACCTGGCAGCAGGATGAGACGGAAAGTTCCGAGCAGAATTCGGATGAGGAAGCGGCAGCGCAGGAGCAGAGCGGTACTTCGGAAAACGAGACGCCGGCTGTTACGATTCCAGGTGAGGACAACGAACAGGAGCCGGAGGAGAAACTTCCTGCCGGCTGGGTGAAACAGGAGGACGGAAGCTGGAAATACAGAAAAGAGGACGGCACGATGGCCGCCAGCGAGTGGATCACCCATCTGAACCGGAGATATTATCTGAATGCAGACGAAATCATGTGCACGGGTCTTTCGATGGTCAACGGAAAGCTCTATTATTTTGAGAGCTGGGGCGGAGCCGGTTTCCAGGGCTGGAAAAAAGTCGGCGGGGCATGGTACTATCTGAACGAGGACGGAAGCGTCAAAACGAATGAATGGTTCGTTCACGACAAGAGAACATACCATGTAGATGAAAACGGTGTGATGAGCACCGGACTGCAGAAGATTGACGGAACGCTCTACTACTTCGAGAGCTGGGGCGGAGCCGGATTCCAGGGCTGGAAAAAAGTCGGCGGAACATGGTACTATCTGAATGAGGACGGAAGCCTCAGAACGAATCAGTGGTTTGTGCATGATAAAAGAACGTACCATGTAGACGCAGACGGTGTGATGAGTACCGGCTGGCAGACGATTGACGGCGTTGATTATTACTTTGAAAGCTGGGGCGGCATGCGCGTGAACGCCTGGGCGGCCAAGGGCAGTGACTGGTATTACATGGACAGCAACGGAACCCCAAAAGGGGAAGGCTGGCTGCTGTATGACAAGAACTGGTATTATCTGAGGCAGGACGGCAAAATGATGCACAGTGAATGGCTGTGGTATGATAATAACTGGTATTACCTGCAGAGCTGGGGCGGCATGTATAAGAGCCAGTGGGTAACGATCAAAGGCGCAACGTATTACTTCCGGAGCTGGGGCGGTATTTACAAGAACGGCTGGCAGGAAGTGGACGGAAAAACGTATTACTTCCGAAGCTGGGGAGGCATCTATAAGGATACCTACATCGACGGCTATTACGTTGATAAAAACGGTGTCCGCCGGAACAGCAAAAATATCTGCGTGGCAATCGACGCAGGACACCAGAGAAGAGGAAACAGCGAGAAAGAGCCGATCGGACCGGGATCATCGACCTATAAGGCGAAGGTTGCTTCCGGAACATGCGGTGTGGCAACCGGCATCAATGAGTATGAGCTGAACCTTGCGGTATCTTTAAAGGTACGCGATATCCTTGAGGAGCGCGGCTACGATGTTTACATGATCCGCGAGACGCACGACGTCAATATCAGCAACTCCGAGCGTGCAAAACTTGCCGCGCAGAACGGAGCAGACATTCTCGTGCGTGTACACGCGAACGGAGATTCGAACCAGTCGGTTTACGGAGCACTCACGATGGCACCGAGCAGCAGAAATACGTATCTTTCCGGTGATGTGGTCAGCAAGAGCCAGAAGCTCTCCCAGAAGATGATCGCAGCATTCTGCAAAGACACCGGTGCGAAGAACCGCGATGTGATTTACACCGATTCCATGAGCGGCATCAACTGGAGTACCATTCCGGTCACGATCATTGAGCTTGGCTTCATGAGCAATCCTTCCGAGGACCGTTTGATGGCAACCGAGGATTACCGAAACAAGATGGCACAGGGAATTGCGGACGGAATCGACGCATATTACGAATAATCAAAATTGGTCCACTGGACCAATTATTGATATGCCTGGCAACAAAGGGACCTGCCTGAAATGGGCGGGTCCTTTTTGCATGCAAAAAAAGAAAGCGGAGCGAGTCCGCTTTCTTTTGGGAATCCATAGGATCAGATCTTATTTGTTGTTGTTTTTCTCCAGCTCCTGCATTTTCATCGCACGAACCTTCAGCGGCAGACCGAACAGTGTGATGAATCCGTCTGCATCGTGGTGATCGTAGAGATCGCCGGTGGTGAAGGAAGCAAGAGACTCATTGTACAGGCTGTACGGAGAAGACTCGCCGGCTTTGATGATGTTGCCTTTGAACAGTTTGAATTTTACTTCGCCTGTTACGTATTTCTGGGTTACATCAACGAATGCCTGGATTGCCTCGCGCAGAGGAGTGTACCATTTTCCTTCGTAAACAACCTCAGCAAGCAGGTTTCCGAGATCTTTCTTTGTTTTCAGGGTCTCACGGTCGAGAATCAGCTCCTCTAACTGCTCATGTGCAGCCATCAGGATGGTTCCGCCAGGAGTCTCATAAACACCGCGGGATTTCATGCCGACAACACGGTTCTCAACGATATCAACAATACCGATGCCGTGTTTTCCACCCAGCTTGTTCAGCTCGGTGATGATTTCAGAAACTTTCATTTCTTTTCCGTTTAAGGTCTTCGGAACGCCGGCCTCAAAGGTCATGGTTACGTACTCGCCTTCGTCCGGAGCTTTTTCCGGAGGAGTGGTCAGTACGAGAAGATCGTCGTAGTTCGGCTCGTTGGACGGATCCTCAAGCTCAAGTCCCTCATGGCTGATGTGCCACAGGTTACGGTCACGGCTGTAGCTGTGGTTTGCATCAAACGGAAGGTCGATGCCGTGTGCTTTACAGTAAGCCAGCTCGTCTTCACGGGACTGCATGGTCCATACATCGGTCATTCTCCAAGGAGCGATTACTTTGATATCCGGAGCAAGGGCTTTGATGCCGAGCTCGAAACGGATCTGGTCATTTCCTTTACCGGTAGCGCCGTGGCAGATGGCAACAGCACCTTCTTTTCTTGCGATCTCAACGAGTTTCTTTGCGATAACCGGACGTGCCATGGAAGTACCGAGCAGGTATTTGTTCTCATAAACAGCGCCTGCTTTTACGCACGGCATGATGAAGTCTTCACTGAACTCGTCGATAACGTTTTCGATATATAATTTGGAAGCGCCGGAAAGTTTTGCTCTCTCATCGAGGCCAACCAGCTCGTTTCCCTGGCCGCAGTCGATGCAGCAACAGATTACTTCGTAGTCAAAGGTCTCTTTCAGCCACGGAATAATGGCAGTAGTATCAAGTCCGCCGGAATAGGCAAGTACAACTTTTTCTTTCATAATGTAAGATCCTCCTTGGATTTCTCGTGCACCTATATGCGCGGTGCATCGTCAATGACTAAAATATACATCATACGACAGGATTATGCAAGCTTTTTTTCAGAAATTCAAAAAAAACTTGCATAATATACATTTGAGGTGTATACTTATGCAATCGACGGTATATGACAGCAGAAAACAAAGATTTTTCATTGAAAAAAGAAAATAATTGAGCTATCATAAAGAGAAAAGAAAAAATGTCCGGCAAGACAAGAAAACGGGCGAAAGAAAAAAGGAGAAAAAGGTATGATCAGAGCAGGAATTATCGGTTCTACAGGATATGCAGGAGGCGAGCTGGTGCGTATTCTCCTGGGACACAAAGATGTGGAGATTAAATGGTATGGTTCCAGAAGCTATATCGATAAGAAATATGCGTCGGTTTACCAGAATATGTTTCAGTTAGTAGACGATGTCTGCAAGGACGACAACATGGAGCAGCTTGCAAAGGAAGTAGACGTCATTTTTACAGCAACTCCGCAGGGACTCTGTGCTTCCCTGGTAAATGATGAAATTCTTTCGAAAGTAAAGGTCATCGACCTGAGCGCCGATTTCCGTATTAAAGATGTAAAAACGTATGAAGAGTGGTACAAGATCGAGCATAAATCCCCGCAGTATATCGACGAGGCGGTTTACGGACTGTGCGAGATCAACCGTGAGAAAGTAAAACAAGCGCGCATCGTGGCAAACCCGGGATGCTATCCGACCTGCTCAACTCTTTCGATTTATCCTTTATTAAAGGAAGATCTGATTGATGGAAACACCATCATTATTGATGCAAAATCAGGAACTTCCGGAGCAGGAAGAGGAGCGAAAGTGGACAACCTCTACTGTGAGGTCAATGAAAACATCAAGGCATACGGCGTTGCCGGCCACCGCCACACACCAGAGATCGAGGAGCAGCTTTCCTATGCAGCCGGCTACCCGATCACCCTGAACTTCACCCCGCATCTTGTTCCGATGAACCGCGGCATTCTCGTAACGGCATATGCATCCCTGAAAAAAGATGTGACTTACGAAGAGGTTAAAGCCGTTTATGATAAGTATTATGCCAACGAGCAGTTTGTACGTGTTCTCGATAAGGATGTCTGCCCGCAGACGAAATGGGTCGAGGGAAGCAACTATGTGGATGTCAACTTCAAGATCGATCCGAGAACGAAACGAATCATCATGATGGGTGCGATGGACAACCTGGTCAAAGGCGCAGCAGGACAGGCGGTACAGAATATGAACCTGATGTTCGGCCTGCCGGAAAACGAAGGCCTGTGCATGCCGCCGATGTTCCCGTAAAAAAGACAGAAGCAGACAACAGACGGAATTTACGAAAAGTGAGGATAAAAGAATGAAAAAGATTGAAGGAGGCATCACTGCTGCAAAAGGTTTTCAGGCAGCAGGCGGCGCAGCAGGAATTAAAAAACAGGGCGTAAAGGATATGGCACTTGTCTACAGCGAGGTACCGTGCGTAGCAGCAGGAACCTTTACTACAAACATCGTAAAAGCAGCTCCGGTCAAATGGGACCAGGAGATTGTATACAACCATCCAACCGCACAGGCAATCGTCTGCAACAGCGGAATCGCCAATGCATGCACCGGCGAGGAGGGCTATGGCTACTGCAGAAAAACCGCAGAGGCAGCATCGGCTGCACTTTCCATTCCAGAGGACTCCGTTCTCGTTGCATCGACCGGTGTTATCGGAAAACAGATCCCGATCGATAAGATCGCAGCCGGCGTGGAAATGCTGAAACCGCAGCTTGCAGCTACAAGAGAAGCCGCAGCTATAGCAGCACAGGCGATCATGACAACCGACACCGAGCCGAAGGAAGTTGCTGTTCAGATCGAAATCGGCGGAAAAACCGTAACGATCGGCAGTATGTGCAAGGGCTCCGGCATGATCCATCCGAATATGTGCACCATGCTGAGCTTTGTGGCAACCGATGCCAATATTTCGAAAGAGATGCTGCAGAAAGCACTGAGCGAAGTCGTACCGGACACCTACAACATGGTTTCCGTAGACGGTGATACTTCCACAAACGATACCGTTCTCCTTCTGGCAAACGGTCTTGCCGGAAACCCGGAAATTACGGAAGAAAACGAGGATTACAAGATTTTCAAAGAAGCACTCTTTGAAGTCAATAAAACACAGGCGATGCACATCGCAGGCGACGGCGAGGGCGCAACCGCACTGTTCGAAGTGACGATTCAGGGAGCCGAGAGCAAAGAGCAGGCCGTGACACTGGCAAAATCCGTCATCACATCGAGTCTGACGAAAGCGGCAATCTTCGGCCATGACGCCAACTGGGGAAGAATCCTCTGCGCGATGGGTTACTCCGGAGCAAAATTCGATCCGGAAAATGTAGATCTCTACTTTGAGAGCGCAGCCGGAAAACTGCAGATTATCACGAAAGGTGTTGCCGTTGACTACAGCGAGGAGGAGGCAACGAAGATCCTCTCCGAGCCGAAAGTAACTGCGACCGCCGACATCCACATGGGAGAGGCGACAGCAACGGCATGGGGCTGCGACCTGACCTACGATTACGTAAAAATCAACGCAGATTATCGTTCCTGACCGGATCCGGAACAGGCACGGGAAAAGAGCATAAGAGGAGAAAAAATCATGGTAAATCAGATGTATCTGGACAAAGCAAATGTGCTGATCGAGGCACTTCCTTATATTCAGCGGTTCAACCGCAAAATCATTGTCATCAAATACGGCGGAAGCGCAATGGTGGATGAAGAGTTAAAGAGAAACGTCATCCAGGACGTAGTTCTTCTGAAACTGGTCGGCTTCAAACCGATCATCGTACACGGCGGTGGAAAGGAAATCAGCCGCTGGGTCGGAAAAGTCGGCATGGAACCGAAATTCGTCAACGGCCTTCGTGTAACGGATGCCGATACGATGGAAGTGGCAGAGATGGTGCTGAATAAGGTCAACAAAGAGCTTGTCACCATGATTCAGTCACTCGGTGTCAACGCGGTCGGCATCAGCGGAAAAGACGGCGGACTCTTAAATGTAGAGAAGAAGCTGTCCAAGGGCGAGGATATCGGCTTCGTTGGAAATATCAAGAACGTAAACCCGAAGGTGCTGTACGATCTTCTGGAGAACGACTTCCTTCCGGTTGTCTGCCCGGTAGGCATGGATGATGATTTCAATACTTACAATATCAACGCAGACGACGCGGCATGCGCCATCGCTGAGGCGTTAAATGCAGAAAAACTGGCATTCCTGACCGATATCGAGGGTGTCTACAAAGATCCGAAGGACCCGGAGAGCCTGATTTCCGAGCTCCACGTACAGGAAGCAAGAGATCTCATCACCAACGGAAATGTCGGCGGCGGTATGATTCCAAAGCTCCAGGGCTGTATCGACGCGATTGAGAACGGTGTTTCAAGAGTCCACATCATGGACGGAAGAATCCAGCACTGCCTGCTGCTTGAGATCTTTACGAACAAAGGAATTGGTACGGCGATTTTAGGGGAAAACAAGGAGAAATTCAATCATGAAGACAAATGAGTATATGGAACAGACCGAGCAGTACGTGCTCCACACCTATAACCGGTTCCCGCTTGTGATCGACCACGGCGAGGGCGTTCATCTGTATGACACCGACGGAAAAGCATATCTGGACTTTGCGGCAGGTATCGCGGTATATGCGCTCGGCTACAGCAATGACGATTATAAAAAAGCAGTGAAAGACCAGGTGGACAAAGTCATCCATGTTTCCAACCTGTTCTACAATGTTCCGATGGGCTCCGCGGCAGAAAAGCTGGCGAAGGCATCCGGCATGGATAAAGTATTCTTTACGAACAGCGGTACGGAGTCGATCGAGGGAGCCATCAAAGTAGCGAGAAAATACGCTTACTTAAAAGACGGCAGCAACGATCACGAGATCATCGCGATGAACCATTCCTTCCATGGAAGAAGCCTTGGAGCGCTTTCTGTAACAGGAAATACGCATTATCAGGATCCGTTCAAACCGCTGATCGGCGGCATTAAATTTGCGGATTTTAATGATCTGGAGAGCGTAAAGGCACAGATTACCGACAAGACATGTGCGATCATCATGGAGACTGTACAGGGCGAGGGCGGTATCTATCCGGCAACGAAAGAATTTTTACAGGGCGTGCGCGATCTGTGTGACGAGCACGACATCCTGCTGATTCTCGACGAGATCCAGTGCGGTATGGGAAGAACGGGAAAACTGTTCGCATGGCAGGATTACGGCGTACAGCCGGATGTCATGACGTGTGCAAAAGCACTTGGCTGCGGCGTTCCGGTCGGCGCCTTCGTGCTGAATAAAAAGACGGCAGAGCATTCGCTCGTTCCGGGAGACCACGGAACGACATACGGCGGAAACCCGCTGGCCTGCGCGGCTGTCAATGCTGTATTTGAATGCTATGAGAAACAGCATGTCGTAGAGCATGTAGCAGAGACGGCTCCGTATCTGGAGAAAAAGCTGGACGAGCTGGTGGAAAAATATGACTGCCTCGCAGCACGCCGTGGAAAAGGCTTTATGCAGGGCCTTGTCGTAACGGGACGTCCGGTCGGAGAAGTCATCAACCGCGCGATTGAGAACGGACTTCTTGTGATTTCCGCCGGAAGCGACGTTCTTCGTATGGTACCGCCGCTTGTGATTACGAAAGATGACATCGATGAGATGATTGAAAAACTGGAGAAAGCATTACAGTAATGTGAAATAGACAGCCGTCTGGTTTCCTAGGCAGGAGACCGGTCGGCTGTTTTCCTGCTGTCCCTGAGTTCTGTATAAAAACGGGGAAAAAAGGAATAGTATAAAATGTACTCTCGGGGCCTTTCTGCACTTGCTTTTACGGCCGATTTTCCGCCAGCTGCACCCAAATTTCATCAACGTACGCATCGCGTACGCCTCAGAAATTTGGGTGCAGCTGATAAAAAATCTTCTCGTAAAATCAAGCGCAGAAAGACTCCGAGAGTACATAAAAAAACAGCAGGAGGAAAAATCAATGGCGGGAATTTTAACAGCGCTGCTTTCCGGCGCACTGATGAGTATTCAGGGCGTTTTCAACACAGAGGTGACGAAACAGACGAGTACATGGCTGGCGGCCGGCTGGGTGCAGATCAGTGCGTTTGCCGTCTGTCTTGCGGCATGGTGCATCACCGGGAGGGAGCCCATCGGGGATCTGTTCCGCGTAAAGCCGTGGTATCTGCTGCTCGGCGGGGCAATTGGCGCGTTTATCACGATCACGGTTATCTGGAGTATGGCAGGGCTCGGCCCGGCGAAGGCGGCGATGCTGATCGTCATTTCCCAGCTCGCAGCGGCGTGGCTGATTGAACTGTTCGGCCTTTTCGGTATGGAAAAAACGGATTTCACCGTGCGAAAACTGATCGGCATGGCGATCGCCGTTGTGGGAATTGTAGTGTTTCAGTGGGAATAACGATTAAGATTTCTACTTGTATTTTTATGGTTTCTTCGATACAATAGAAACGTAGTTATGCGTACACAAGGGACCCTTGCGCGTCAGATGCGAAGCGGAAGGGAGTACACAGCATGAAATTGAAAAAACAGCAGGACAGAGGCAGAAAACATGCAAAAATACTGGCGGCGATGCTGGTTTTTTTGCTCTGCGGATGCAACCACAGGGATACAGAATACAAACTGTCAGATAGCACAGGCGGGAGCACGGCGGAAACCGTTTTCGGGAATCAGAAGGAAGTGGATGAGGAGCAGACGGTTTCCGAAAAAAGCGCCGGAGAAACCACAGGCATTCCGGAAAAACGTGAGGCACAGGAGGCAGCACCGGAAGAAACAGTGCAGGTTTATATCTGCGGTGCGGTCGCTTCCCCCGGTGTCTACACGCTGCCGGGCGGAAGCCGCGTAGTGCAGGCTGTGGAAGCGGCAGGCGGATTTCTGCCGGATGCTGAAGAAAAAATCCTCAATCTTGCACGGAAAATCGAAGACGGAGAGCAGATCACCGTCTGGACGCGCGAGGAGGCAGAAAACATGGAAATCACGGAAACGCCGCAGCAGAATACGGGCGGCACGGAGCAGGCTTCCGGTTCCGGCAAAGTCAACCTGAACACGGCCGGAAAAGAAGAACTGATGACACTCTCCGGCATCGGAGAGAGCCGTGCGGATGCCATCATCGCCTACCGCGAAGCAAACGGCCCGTTTGGTTCGATTGAGGAGATTATGAACATTGAGGGCATCAAGGGAAAGATGTTTGAAAAGATAAGGGGTTCTATCGAGGTTTAGAACAAGAAGGAGAAGAAATGGCAAAGAAAGTTCTTGTAGTTGATGATGAAAAACTGATCGTAAAAGGAATCCGCTTCAGCCTGGAGCAGGACGGCATGGAGGTTGACTGCGCATACGACGGCGAGGAAGCACTCTCCA
The DNA here is from genome assembly GCF_003479665.1 of Blautia sp. AF14-40. Taxonomy (NCBI): domain Bacteria; kingdom Bacillati; phylum Bacillota; class Clostridia; order Lachnospirales; family Lachnospiraceae; genus Blautia; species Blautia sp. AF14-40. The sequence continues at coordinate 122,575 of NZ_QUHK01000005.1, read as the reverse complement.
TGGCAAAAGAAAAAGAATACGATATGATCCTTCTGGATCTGATGCTGCCAAAGCTGGACGGATTGTCCGTCTGCCAGCAGATCCGTGAATTTTCCAACGTTCCGATCGTCATGCTGACCGCAAAGGGCGAGGACATGGACAAAATCCTGGGACTGGAATACGGCGCAGATGATTACATCACAAAGCCGTTCAACATTCTGGAAGTAAAAGCACGCATCAAGGCCATCATGCGCCGTGCGGCCCGCCAGGAGCCAAAAGAAGAGAAAGCAAAAGTCGTACAGGTGAAAGACCTGCGGATCGACTGCGAGAGCAGAAGAGTCTTCATCGGAGACCGCGAGATCAATCTGACTGCGAAGGAGTTCGATGTGCTCGAGCTTCTCGTCTTCAATCCGAACAAGGTGTACAGCAGAGAGAACCTGCTGAATATTGTCTGGGGCTATGAGTACCCGGGCGACGTGCGCACCGTAGATGTACATATCCGCCGTCTGCGCGAAAAGATTGAGAAAAATCCAAGTGAACCGAAGTACGTTCACACAAAGTGGGGAGTTGGTTACTATTTCCAGGCTTAAAAACAAAGAAAAATGGAAGTTTCTGCGGAGTCTGCGCTTCCGCATCACGGTGATTCTTGTGATCATCGGCATTGTACCGTGTGTGATCCTTGAGAAGAGCATCGTAAACAGCTATGAGGACCGTGCGGTATCGGTGCGCAGCATTACCGTAAAAAATCAGTGCGATATTATCTGCAACCAGCTCATCCAGCAGAATTACATGGAAGATCCTGGATCGGATGTCATCAACGGACAGCTCAGTATGCTGACAAATATCTACGGCGGCAGAATCCTGATTATCGACCAGGATTTCCGCGTCATCAAAGATACGTACGATATGGACCGCGGAAAGACGATTATCTCGCAGGAGGTCATCCAGAGCTTTCAGGGCAAGGAGACGAGCCAGTACGACCGGAAAAACAGCTATCTGGAAATGACGGTGCGGATTCAGAATACCGAGACGAAGGAGACGCTCGGCGTTATGCTCGTCAGCATTTCGACGGATGAGATCCGTGCGAATATGAAAATTCTGGAGACGAAGGGAATGACGATTCTTTCGATCATTGCGCTTCTCGTGCTGGTTTTTGGCTATCTGCTCGCGGGCATTCTGATGAAGCCGTTCCAGAAGGTCACCCGTTCCATCGAGGACATCACCGACGGCTATCTCGACGAAAGCATTTCTGTTCCGGATTACCTCGAGACAGAGCTGATCACGGACGCATTCAACAAGATGCTGACCCGCGTCCGCACGCTCGACGATTCCCGCCAGGAATTTGTTTCGAACGTCTCGCATGAGTTAAAGACGCCGCTTGCGTCCATGAAGGTTCTGGCGGATTCGCTGAACGGGCAGGAGGGCGTTCCGGTGGAACTTTATCAGGAGTTCATGCAGGATATTACCTCGGAGATCGACCGCGAAAACCAGATTATTACCGACCTTTTGTCGCTGGTCAAGATGGATAAAAAGGTGGCAGACCTCAATATCACCCAGGTCAATATCAACGAGCTGTTAGAGCAGCTGCTGAAGCGGCTTCATCCGATTGCCGCACAGAAAAATGTGGAGCTCATTCTCGACAGCTTCCGCCCGGTCAATGCGGAGGTGGATGCGACGAAGCTCTCGCTGGCGTTCTCGAACCTGATCGAAAACGGCATCAAATACAACAACGAGAATGGATGGGTGCGTGTATCCTTAAATGCGGATCACAAATATTTCTACGTGACGGTGGCAGACTCCGGCATCGGCATCCCGGAGGAGTCGATTGCGCATATCTTCGAGCGTTTCTACCGCGTGGACAAGTCCCACTCGCGGGAAATCGGCGGAACCGGCCTTGGCCTTGCGATTGCGCGGAGCGCGATTGTCATGCACCGGGGAGCGATCCGTGTATACAGCAAAGAAAACGAGGGAACGACATTTTCCGTGCGGATTCCTCTGAATTACGTGATGTAGGAGGTGGCGCACATGAAACGGATACTTGGCGTACTGCTGGCCGGCGTGCTGCTTCTTAGCGGCTGCGGGCAGTGGCAGAAGAGCCAGAAGGAGTCGGCGTATCACCTGTACTGCCTGGACAAAACCGGCACAACACTGGTGCAGGAGCCGTATGAACCAAAAGAAGGAACGGATCAGAAACTGATCAAGGAGCTGGTTGACGCGCTGCAGGAGAAACCTGCCAAGGACGGAAACCAGGCACTTCTTTCCAATGGGATTTCCATCAAGACGTATACGCTGGAGAACGGGCTCCTTACGCTGAACTTAAGTGGAGAGTACGGAGAGCTTGCGCGGCCGCAGGAGGTTTTGGTGCGTGCAGGACTGGTGCGTACCTTTGTGCAGGTTCCGGAGGTGGAGCGCGTGACGCTTCTGATCGACGGGGATCCGTTAAAGGATTCCAAAGGACGCGAGATCGGAACGATGACGGCGGACAGCTTTCTGGAAAATTCCGGAAGGGAAATTTATCAGTATCAGTATGCGACGCTGACACTGTATTTTGCAAATGAAGCAGGCGATCATCTTGTGAAAGAGACGCGGCGGGTGCCGTACAGCACGAACATTCCGCTGGAACGTGTCGTGGTGGAGCAGCTGATGAAGGGACCGAAAGAAGACGGCCACTATGCAGTGCTGCCGGATACGATGAATGTCTTAAGTGTCACGACATCCGATCGGATTGCCTATGTGAATTTTGACAAATCTTTTAAGGATTCTGCGCTTTCGAGTGTGGCGGAGCAGATTCCGATTTACGCGGTGGTGGATTCCATCACGGCGAACTGTAAGGTGGATAAGGTGCAGTTTTCCATCAACGGAGAGAGCGATGTAACCTTCCGTGAAACGATGAAACTCAATCAGTTCTACGAGGAAGACCTGTCTTATCTGGAGGAAAAAGATACATGAGAAAACGGCCCATGTGCCTGGCGTGTCTTGGATTCATGCTGGTGCTTGTGCTGCTGCGGATTGCGGGCGTGCCTCTTGGCACGCCTTTTTCTGACCCCAAATACGAAAACAAAGCGCAGCAGGGCAGGAAGGTGTGGATTGCAGGGACAATTGAAACGTATGAGAAAAAGAGCAGCAACAACGGGTATGTGCTGCGTGGGGAGGGAAGCAAAGGGAAAATTTATCTGCTCGCAAAGCGGGGAGATCTGCCGGTCGGAGCCGCTGTGCGGGTGTACGGAACTGTAAAAAAGCCGGAAAGCCCGCGCAATCCGGGGATGTTTGATGAGAAAACATATTATGAGGGAAAAGGCTGTGCGTTCTACGTGATTTCGGAACGGGAGGAAGTTGTGGATGTCGGGCGGTGGAATCTCGGCGAAGCGCTCCGGCTGGAGCGGGAGCGGTGCTGTGCCGTTTTAAAAGAAATGATGCCGGAGGAGGAGGCAGGTGTGCTTTCTGCGATGCTGCTCGGGGAACGGTCGGAACTCACGGAGGAGACGTATCTGGCGTATCAGCAGAGCGGTCTGCTGCACCTGATTTCCGTTTCCGGCATGCATCTGATGCTGCTCGGCATGGCACTCCGACGGCTGCTGATGGCACTGCATCTGCCGAAAACTCCCGCATCTCTGGCAGCGGCCGCCGGTATGGTGCTGTATGGCATGTTTACCGGCAGCGGAACGGCGACCGTGCGTGCAGTGGTGATGTTTGCGGTGCGGATGGGAGCTGTCGCAGTGGGAAGGACGTATGATTCCTTAAGTGCGCTCTCTCTTGCGGCAATTCTGATGCTGGCGGAAAACCCCTCGTATCTGGAGCAGAGCGGGTTCTGGCTTTCGTTTGGAGCAGTAACAGCCATTTCCGGGGTTTATCCGGTTCTGGCGGGGGAGAAGGCGGAACGGAAGAGACGCGGGGAAAAAACGGGGTTGGAAAAGCTTGCGGCGAAAGGAAAAGAGGCTGCGATGGTGTACCTTTCCCTGCAGCTTGTCATGATCCCGCTGCAGGCGTGGTATTTTTATGAGATTCCGCTCTTTGCGTTTCTGCCGAATCTGTTTGCAGGAGCTGTCATGACGGCGGTGCTGCTGACGGGTGCTGCGGGGCTTCTGGCGGGACTGGCAAGCGTGAAAGCGGGAAGTGTTGTTCTGCTTCCGACGCGGTTCCTGCTCACACTTCTGCGGCAGATGACAGCGGCGGTCGCACAGATTCCGGGAAATGTGTGGATCTGCGGTCAGCCGGAAAAATGGCAGATGGCAGGATATGGAATCATTCTGACCGGTCTGCTGGTGATACTGTATGTGCGAAAACGAAAACGGGAGATGAATCCGGATGGGGCAAAACGAAAAGGTGCGCAGGCACGAAAGCGGGAGCGGATGCTCTTTGGTATTACCATGTTTTTTGCCTGTGTTCTGCTTTTTTACCGTCCCCGGGAAACGTTTTCCATTACAGCGCTGGACGTCGGCCAGGGCGATTCGCTGGTGGTGGAGAGCGGCCGTTTTGTGATGCTGAATGACGGCGGGAGCAGCAGTGCGTCTGCGGTCGGGGAAAAAAGGATTCTCCCATATCTGAAACAGCGCGGCATTGCCGCTCTTGATGCCGTTGTTGTCACGCACCCGGACGCAGATCACACGAACGGAATCCTCGAACTGCTGGAGCTGATCGGGGAGCAGAAAACGGCGCTTCGCATCCGCCATCTGTTCCTGCCTGTGTGGATGAAAGGAAGCGAAAAAGAAAATCCTTTTATTTTAGCCGCACAAAAAGCGGGAATTATGGTAGAATATCTAAAAAAGGGAGACGAGATCCGTGCAGGAGAACTCACCGTATCGGTACTTCATCCGGGAGCGGGCGAAGACTATACGGGAGAGGAAAACGCCGGAAGTGTTGTATTACAGCTTTCCTGCGGTGCCTGCCGCGCACTTCTGACGGGAGATCTGGAGGGAAGCGGAGAAGAAGAGGTCCTGGGGGCGGCAGAGCGGTGCCAGATTTTAAAGGTGGCGCACCACGGCTCGAGAAATTCAACGAGCGAGGCATTTCTGAACCGCATACAGCCGCAGATCAGCCTGATTTCCTGCGCGTGGCCGGGACGGTACGGCCATCCGCACCGGGAGCTGCTGGAGCGGCTTCGTGCCTGCAAAAGCCATATCTACGGAACACCGGTGGATGGAGCCGTGACAGTACAGCTGAAGCGTGACCGCCTGGCGGTTCACGGATACCGGTCGGATGTGGAATTTCCCGTCTCCTGAATGGTCAAAAGCTCCGGCTGCTGCGGCACTGCGCAAACGTGCTTCTGCCGGAACAAAAGAAAGAGGATGGAATGAAAAGCATTTTAGAAGATATCAAAACGCAGAATTTTAAGCAGGCCTACCTGCTCTACGGAGAAGAAGCCTATCTGAAGCATCAGTATAAAAACAAGCTGAAAAACGCACTGCTGCCGGAGGACGACACGATGAATTTCTCCCGCTTTGAGGGAAGAGGAACCGAGATTCCCAAAGTGATTGACCTTGCGGAGACGATGCCGTTTTTTGCGGACCGCCGTGTGATTCTGCTGGAAAATACAGGATTTTTCAAAAACAAAGCCGACGCGCTGGCAGACTACATGGGATCCCTGCCGGATTATCTGGTGCTGATCTTCGTGGAGGAGGAAGTCGATAAGCGGAACCGTATGTACAAGGCGGTGCAGAAGCAGGGAAGAGCAGTGGAATTTGCTCGTCAGGACGAAAAGACGCTGATGACCTGGGTACTCGGCATGATGAAAAAAGAGGGAAAAAAGATCACGCGCCAGGATATGGAAGATTTTCTGGAAAAGACGGGCACGGATATGGGAAATATCTCGCAGGAGCTGGAAAAACTGCTCAGCTATACGATGGGAAGAGATGTGATCACGCGGGCGGATATCGAGGCAGTCTGCACAACGCAGATTACGAACCGGATTTTCGAGATGATCCGCGCGGTAACGGAGAAGAAGCAGCGGAAAGCGCTCGATCTGTATCAGGATCTGCTGGCTTTAAAGGAGCCGCCGATGCGGATTCTCTTTCTGCTGGCACGCCAGTTCAATCTGCTGCTGCAGGTCAAAGAGCTGCTGGCAGAGCACTGCGATCAGGCGACGATCGCAAAACGGACGGGACTGCAGAGCTTCGTTGTGCGGAACTATATTCCCATGTCGCGCCAGTATGCGGCGGAGGAATTAAAAGCGGCGGTCAATGACTGCGTGCAGATGGAAGAGGACGTGAAGACGGGAAAAATTTCCGATCTGCTGAGCGTGGAGCTGCTGATTACGAAATACAGCAGGGCGGCGTAAGAGCAGAGTTTTCTAAAAAGAACAAGGCGTATCGGCCAGTTTTCCTGTACCGGTACGCCTTGTTCTGTGTTTATCAAAAGATCTGTCGCGGCGCACTCTTTTGGTAAGCATAAAAAAAGAACCCAGCCACATGACGGTATGACTAAGTTCTCTTTGTTTTATATCTTGATTATGCGATTGAGTTTACAGCTTTGCTCAGATTGGATACTTTTCTGGCAGCGTTGTTTTTATGATAAACGCCTTTAGAAGCAGCCTTGTCGATGGTAGAGATCGCATTTACTAATGCAGCAGCAGCAGCCTCTTTATCGTTTGCAGCAACAGCAGCATCTACTTTTTTCATAGAAGTCTTAACTGCAGAACGGATTGCTTTGTTGCGGTCTGCCTTTGTCTGATTTACCAGGATTCTTTTCTTTGCGGATTTAATGTTAGCCAAACTGTACACCTCCAATATTTTTAAAATTAATGTGATTTAAGGGATGTTATTCAATGGAACAGACACGGGCGCTCCACTGAAACATGCTTTATTATCCTATAATATTTCGCATGGTTTGTCAATACATATTTTTGGAAAAATTGCAAAAACTACAACAAAAATACAGGAGAAGGAGAAAAGTATGATAGGAAAGTATAGGATGCGGACAGACCTGGCGATGGAGAATCAGGAAAAATTTGAGAGGGACCATGTGGAGATCTCCGGGGTCGAGATTGAGAAGAAGAAAAGAAAGGCGGAAATTCAGACAACCATTGTGAAAATCACATCGGAGCAGGGTGCAAAAATGATGGGAAAGCCGAAAGGGACGTATGTGACGATCGAAGCGCCGCTGCTTTTGACGGCAGACGAGGAGGAGAGCCGGAAAGCGGCGGAGGAGTTTTCCCACTGTCTGATGGAAATGGTGCCGGAAGCGTGCGGATCCGTTCTTGTGGCCGGCCTCGGCAACCGCGGCATCACGCCGGATGCGCTCGGGCCGGAGACGGTGGAGCAGCTTAACGTTACGCGCCATCTGGTGCGCACCTACGGAAAGAAGGGCCGGGAAGTGAGTGCCCTTGCTCCCGGCGTTATGGCACAGACGGGCATGGAGGCAGTGGAAATCCTGCGCGGAACGGCAGAACAGACCCATCCAGATGTGATTCTCGCCGTGGATGCCCTTGCCGCATGCAGTATTCACCGGCTGAACTGTACGATCCAGCTTGCCGACACCGGAATCTGGCCGGGCTCGGGCGTCGGAAACCACCGCAATGCCTTAAATCAGGAGACGCTCGGCGTGCCGGTCATCGGAATCGGTGTGCCGACCGTTGTAGGGGCAGGAACGATCGTCCACGATGCCGTCGCAGGCGTTCTGGAATCGCTGGAGGAGTCCGAGATGGATGAATTTCTGGGAGAAGTCATTTCACCGGCGCTCGAAAGCCTTTACGTGACGACAAAAGAGATCGACGAGATGGTCCGCCGCCTGGCCGGGGTTCTTGCGGCAGGTATGAATCAGGCATTTTCCGGGGAACTGTAACATATCATGAATATGGTGATAATATGTGGAATGCCAGGCGAAATGGACGATGGTTCGGATGGGGATGTCTTTTCCTGTCCTGCAGTATACTGCTGTTCCGCAGTGCAGCGGTTCTCCGGAAAAATCATTTCTCAGAGGGGAAAGTTCTGCTGCAGCGGGCGGCAGCACAGGCGGAGCAGTTATCCGTGGATGTGATGATGCCGCTTCTTTTTTATGACGGAAAAGAGGACGGAAGGGGATGGATGGAAAATCTCCTCGCGGCAGTGCGGGATCAGATACCGGCGCTTCGGGAGGGAAGCACGGCAGAAAATAAGCTGTCTGCCGGGACAGAAGCAGCGGAAACGGATACGGCGAAGCAGGATTCGAATCCGGGACCGGGAGCAGAAAGAGGGCAGACAGAATCGAAGGAGCAGGGAACTGAGGAAGATCAAAAGGATGGAACTCAAAAAGATGAAACTCAAAAAGATGGAATGGAAATCACGGAGCCGGAGCAGACGGAAACAGGAATCACAGAACCGGCAGCCGGAGAGTCGGCATCAACGGCAGAACCCGAAGCGCCACAGTCTGTCCCGGAGGAGACCATCGAAACCGGCGGCGCACCGCGTGAGATTCTCTACCCGGAGGCCGACACGATTCAGGAGACAATTTCCCCTGACCTTCTTGCTGACCCGCAGGCGCTCCTGAACCGCTTCTTCGTTGTCGATCCCAACACTTCGGTCCTGCCGGGCGAGATCGACGGCAGCACCCTGCTCGGAAAAGACCTGACCCTGCCGGAAAATGCCGAAGGCCCGCAGATTCTGATCTATCATACCCATTCGCAGGAAACCTTCGCCGATTCCCGTCCGGGAGAAAGAGCGGACACGGTAATCGGCCTCGGTGATGATCTGCAGGAGCTTCTGGAAAAGCAGTACGGATACGAAGTGCTTCATATTACAGAGGCATTTGACATGAAAGAAGGCTGTCTCGAGCGGAGCCGCGCCTACAACTACGCGGAGCCGGTCATCGCAGCGGCGCTGGAAGAACACCCGTCCATTCAGGTCGTGATCGACCTGCACCGGGACGGGGTCAATGGTTCAAAACGTCTTGTGACAGAAATCAACGGAAAGCCGACCGCGCAGATCATGTTTTTCAACGGCCTTTCCCGCACGAAAGAAAGCGGCGAACTGACAAGCCTGCCCAATCCGTATCAGGCGGAAAACCTTGCATTTTCCTTTCAGATGGAGTATGAGGCAAAACAGTATTATCCCGGCTTTTCGCGCTGTATCTATTTAAAAGGCTACCGCTACAACCTCCATCTCCGCCCGAGATCTGTTCTTCTCGAGGTTGGTGCGCAGACGAATACGGTCGAGGAGGTGAAAAATGCAATGGGGCCGTTTGCGGATATCCTGCATAAGGTTCTGTCGGGCAAAAGTCCGGCATCAGGCGGATAAATTTATCTTGCTTTTTTGAGTGGAATTTCGTATCATACAAAATAGACATGAGATAAAATTGATATTTAACCCGTGAAAAAGCAGGAGGAAAAAACTTGTCAGGAATAGATCAGAGTAAAATTCGTAATTTTTGTATTATTGCCCATATCGACCATGGAAAATCAACCCTTGCGGACCGTATTATTCAGAAAACAGGCCTTTTGACCGAGCGTGAGATGCAGGATCAGGTGCTGGACAATATGGATCTGGAGCGTGAGCGCGGCATCACGATCAAGGCACAGGCGGTCCGTACCGTATACAAAGCGGCCGACGGCGAGGAGTACATTTTAAACATGATTGACACCCCGGGCCATGTTGACTTCAACTATGAGGTTTCCAGAAGCCTTGCCGCATGCGACGGCGCGCTGCTCGTTGTCGATGCATCGCAGGGTATCGAGGCGCAGACCCTTGCCAACGTCTATCTCGCCCTTGACCATGACCTGGATGTGTTCCCTGTCATCAACAAAGTAGACCTTCCAAGCGCCGAGCCGGACCGTGTAATTGCAGAGATCGAGGATGTCATCGGACTGGAAGCGCAGGATGCTCCGCGGATTTCCGCAAAAACCGGCCTGAACGTGGACGAGGTGCTCGAGCAGATCGTACAGAAAATTCCGGCACCGGAAGGTGATCCGACGGAACCGTTAAAAGCACTGATTTTCGACTCCGTCTACGATGCATACCGCGGCGTCATCATTTCCTGCCGTGTGATGGAAGGAAGCGTGAAAAAAGGAACGAGAATCCGCATGATGGCGACAGGCGCTGTCGAGGAAGTTGTCGAGGTCGGCTACTTCGGCGCAGGCCGTCTGATCCCGTGCGACGAGCTCTCCGCCGGAATGGTAGGCTATATCACCGCCAGCATCAAAAACGTGCGCGACACCCGCGTGGGTGATACCGTGACCGATGCTGACCATCCATGTGCAGAAGCACTGCCGGGCTACAAAAAAGTCAACCCGATGGTATATTGCGGCATGTACCCGGCCGACGGCGCACAGTACGGCGATCTGCGCGACGCGCTGGAAAAACTGCAGTTAAACGATGCATCCCTCTTCTATGAGCCGGAGACATCGGCAGCACTGGGCTTTGGCTTCCGCTGCGGTTTCCTTGGACTGCTTCACCTGGAAATTATTCAGGAGCGCCTGGAGCGTGAGTACAATCTGGATCTCGTGACGACCGCACCGAGCGTTATCTATAAGGTTCACAAAACCGACGGAACCGTCATTGACCTGACCAACCCGTCGAATCTGCCGGACCCGTCCGAGATTGATTATATGGAAGAGCCGCTGGTAAAAGCAGAGATTATGGTGACGACCGACTACATCGGACCGATCATGGAGCTCTGCCAGCAGAGACGAGGCCAGTATCAGGGAATGGAATACATGGAGACGACGCGTGCGATGCTTCATTACCATCTCCCGCTGAATGAGATTATCTACGATTTCTTTGATGCCTTAAAATCCCGTTCCAAAGGTTACGCGTCATTCGACTACGAGCTGCTCGGCTATGAGAGAAGCGAGCTTGTAAAACTCGATATCCTCGTCAATAAAGAAGAAGTGGATGCGCTGTCCTTCATCGTATTCGAGGGATCTGCCTACGAGCGCGGAAGAAAGATGTGCGAGAAGCTCAAAGAAGAGATTCCGCGGCAGCTCTTCGAAATCCCGATCCAGGCGGCTGTCGGATCGAAGATTATCGCCAGAGAAACCGTCCGCGCGATGCGCAAAGACGTCCTCGCCAAGTGCTACGGCGGCGATATTTCCCGAAAGAAGAAGCTGCTGGAGAAGCAGAAGGAAGGTAAGAAGCGGATGCGCCAGGTAGGAAACGTGGAGATTCCGCAGAAAGCCTTTATGAGCGTGCTGAAACTGGATGAAAATTAAGAAATAAAAATGAGACCGGCCTGTCGGCGCCGCCTGCTGTTGCGGGAGCGCAGGGGCCGGTCTTTCGATCGTACGGAGGAAAAGCAGAATGAATAAAAAAAGAAAACCACTGGAACTCTATGTGCATATCCCGTTCTGCATCCGGAAATGCGCCTACTGTGATTTTGTCTCGGGACCGGGTACGAAGGCAATGCAGAAGGAGTATGAAGAGACTCTGCTGGCAGAAATCGATGCGGCGGAAGAGGCGGCGGAAAGGGAAGTAATTACTGTCTTTTTCGGCGGCGGAACACCATCCGCGGTAGAGGCCGGAATGCTCGCCCGTGTGATGGAAAAACTGCGGAGCAAGTACGTTTTTTCAGAGGATGCCGAGATCACGCTGGAGGCCAATCCGGGAACGCTGGATGTGGAAAAACTGAAATGTTACAGGAAGAGCGGCTTCAACCGGATCAGTATCGGCTGTCAGTCGGTTCACGATGAGGAGCTGAGACGGCTGGGAAGAATCCACACGTTTGCGGAATTTCAGGAGAGTTTTGCACTGGCACGGGACGCCGGGTTTGCGAATATCAACGTGGATCTGATGTCAGGTCTGCCGGAGCAGAGTGAAGAGAAATGGGAAGAGAGTCTTCGGACGATCGCGGAGCTTTCTCCGGAGCACATTTCCGCCTACAGCCTGATCGTGGAGCCGGGAACCCCGTTTGCGGAGCAGAAACTGGATCTGCCGGATGAGGACACAGAACGCGAAATGTATGCCAGAACGGCGGAAATCCTCGCAGAATACGGCTTTTTCCAGTATGAGATTTCCAATTATGCAAAGCCGGGCTTCGCATGCCGCCACAATATCGGCTACTGGAAAAGGACGGATTATCTGGGGTTCGGGCCTTCCGCGGCATCGTTATTTGGAAACCGCCGGTGGACGAACACGGCAGATCGATCTTTGTATCTGAAAGCGTGCGGAGCACTGGAAAAGATCCGTGAGGATGAGGAAATTCTTTCCCGGCAGGATGCCATGGAAGAATTTATGTTTCTCGGCCTTCGAATGACACAAGGGATCTCGACGGCGGAGTTTGAGGAGAAGTTTGGAAAGGAGATCCATGCCGTATACGGCGGGGTTCTGAAGAAATACGAAGCGATGCATCTTTTACAGGAACACAGCGGGCGCCTGGCTCTGACACGCGATGGGATTTCCGTCAGCAATGTGATTCTGGCAGATTTTCTGCTGTAAAAAGATGATAAAGAAATAGAACAAATGTTTGCATAACGCACGGCGGTGTGCTATAATGGGAGAAAACGAGACAAGATTCCTGTCCCTGTCCGGACAGGGATTCCAATTAATAAGAGGAACAGTTATGGCAGAGAAAAAAGAGTTTATCAGAATACGGGGAGCCAGGGAGAACAACCTGAAAGCACTGAATGTCGATATCCCCAGAAACCAGTTTGTTGTATTTACGGGCCTCAGCGGTTCAGGAAAGAGTTCGCTTGCGTTTGACACGATCTATGCGGAGGGCCAGCGGCGGTACATGGAGAGCCTTTCCTCCTACGCGCGCCAGTTCTTAGGACAGATGGAAAAACCGAATGTGGACAGCATCGAAGGCCTGCCGCCTGCTATTTCGATCGATCAGAAATCGACGAACCGGAACCCGCGTTCCACCGTCGGAACCGTGACGGAGATTTACGATTACTTCCGTCTTCTGTACGCGAGAATCGGTATTCCGCACTGCCCGAAGTGCGGAAAAGTCATCAGCCGCCAGTCGGTGGACCAGATGGTCGATCAGATCATGGCACTCCCGGAGCGGACGAAAATCCAGCTTCTCGCGCCGGTTGTGCGCGGCCGCAAGGGAAGACACGAAAAGGTGCTCGAACAGGCAAAACGCAGCGGCTATGTCCGCGTGATGATCGACGGCAGCCAGTATGAGCTGTCCGAGGAGATCACGCTGGATAAGAACCTGAAACACAACATTTCCATTATTGTGGACCGTCTTGTAGTCAAACCGGACATTGAGAAACGTCTGACGGATTCCGTCGAGAACGTACTGGATCTGGCGGACGGCCTTCTGGTGGTCGACACGATGGACGGAAATCAGCTCAACTTCAGCCAGAGCTTTTCCTGCCCGGACTGCGGCATCAGCATGGAGGAGATTGAGCCGAGAAGCTTTTCCTTCAACAACCCGTTCGGCGCCTGCCCGAGCTGTGCCGGCCTTGGCTACAAGATGGAGTTCGACGAGGATCTGATGATTCCGGACAAGACCGTATCCATCGCAGACGGAGCTATCACCGTGCTCGGCTGGCAGTCCTGCACGGACAAATCGAGCTATACGAGAGCCGTTCTCGATGCGCTCGCAGAGGAGTACGATTTTTCCCTTTCCACTCCGTTCTGTGAATATCCGAAAAAAATCCACGATATCCTGATTTACGGAACGAACGGAAAATCCGTCAAGGTGCATTACCGCGGTCAGCGCGGCGTCGGTGTGTACGATGTGGCTTTTGAGGGGCTGATCAAAAATGTAGAGCGCCGCTACCGTGAGACCGGATCGGATTCTACAAAACAGGAATACGAAACCTTCATGCGTGTGACCCCGTGCCAGGCGTGCCATGGCCAGCGTCTGAAACCGACGTCGCTTGGTGTGACGGTCGGAGATAAAAATATTTTTGAAGTAACATCCCTTTCCATCGACAATCTGCAGAAGTTTATGAAGAACCTCGAACTCTCCGAACAGCAGCTGCTGATCGGAAAGCAGATTTTAAAAGAGATCCGTGCGCGTGTGAGCTTCCTTGCGGATGTCGGATTAAACTATCTGACCCTGGCGCGCGGAACGGCATCGCTGTCCGGCGGTGAGGCGCAGAGAATCCGTCTGGCAACGCAGATCGGCTCCGGCCTTGTCGGTGTCGCCTATATTCTCGACGAGCCGAGCATCGGTCTTCACCAGAGAGACAACGACAAACTTCTCGCGACGCTGAAACATCTGCGTGACCTCGGAAACAGCCTGATCGTCGTGGAGCACGACGAGGATACGATGCGCGCCGCTGACTGCGTTGTCGATATCGGCCCGGGAGCCGGTGAGCACGGCGGAGAGCTGGTGGCGATCGGAACGGCGGAAGATCTGATGAAAAATCCGAATTCCATCACCGGAAAATACTTAAGCGGAGAGCTGAAAATTCCGGTTCCGTCCGAGCGCAGAAAGCCGACGGGCTGGCTGAAGGTAGTCGGAGCAAAAGAGCACAATCTGAAAAATATCAACGTGAATTTCCCGCTCGGTGTCATGACCTGCGTGACCGGAGTCTCCGGATCGGGAAAGAGTTCCCTTGTCAATGAAATTCTGTACAAACGGCTGGCAAGAGATCTGAACCGTGCGCGGACGATTCCGGGTGCACACAAAGACATCATCGGTATGGAACAGCTCGATAAGGTCATCGACATCGACCAGTCCCCGATCGGAAGAACACCGCGTTCCAATCCGGCAACGTACACAGGTCTGTTCGATCAGATCCGCGACCTGTTTGCGGCAACGCAGGATGCCAAGGCGCGCGGCTACAAGAAGGGAAGATTCAGTTTTAATGTGAAGGGCGGCCGATGCGAGGCCTGCGGCGGCGACGGTATCCTGAAGATCGAAATGCACTTCCTGCCGGATGTCTATGTGCCGTGTGAGGTCTGCCATGGAAAACGGTACAACCGTGAGACACTGGAAGTCAAATACAAAGGAAAGAGCATCTACGATGTGCTGAATATGACGGTCGAGGAGGCACTGGAATTCTTCAGGCCGGTACCGTCGATTTTCCGGAAATTACAGACCCTGTACGATGTCGGCCTTTCCTACATCCGCCTCGGCCAGCCGTCCACCACGCTGTCCGGCGGAGAAGCGCAGCGTATCAAGCTCGCAGCAGAGCTGAGCCGCCGCGGCACGGGAAAAACGATCTACATTCTCGACGAGCCGACGACGGGACTTCATTTTGCGGATGTCCACAAACTGGTGGAGATTCTGCACCGCCTGTCCGAGGGCGGAAATACCGTCGTTGTCATCGAACACAATCTGGATGTCATCAAGACGGCGGACTATATTATTGATATCGGACCGGAGGGCGGAGACGGCGGCGGAACCGTGATTGCGTGCGGAACGCCGGAGGAAGTGGCCAAGAGCCCGGTATCCTACACCGGAAAATATGTCGAAAAATATCTCTAAAAAATCCTTTCCATTTTAAAAGGGATTGTATATAATAAGAAGCGGGTTGGGTTCAGAGCACATTCGATCCTTTTGGGTTTCGGGTGTTTTGAACCCGAACTTATTCTATACAAATTTCAAACAGATTAAAATAAAGAAAAATAAAAGAGAACAGGAAAGGGGATTACTATGGCTGCAACGACCGATATCGGAATTGATCTGGGGACGTCCAGCATCCTGGTCTATGCCAAGGGAAAAGGCATTGTATTAAAGGAGCCGTCCGTAGTTGCGTATGATAAAGATGCAGATAAAGTACGGGCAATTGGAGAAGAAGCGCGTCAGATGATTGGACGGACACCGGGCAATATTATGGCGGTCCGGCCCATGCGGCAGGGCGTGATCACGGACTTTCTGATCACCGAGCGCATGCTGCGCTACTTTATCCAGAAGGCAATGGGAAGAAGAGCATTCCGGAAACCGAGAATCAGCATCTGTGTGCCGTCCGGTGTGACGGAAGTAGAGCGGAAGGCTGTGGAGGAGGCAACGTACCAGGCGGGAGCCCGGGAAGTGCTGATCGTGCCGGAGCCGGTGGCAGCGGCAATCGGATCCGGAATTGACATTACGAAACCATGCGGAAATATGATCGTGGACATCGGTGGAGGCACGACGGATATCGCTGTGATCTCGCTTGCGGGAACCGTTGTTTCCAATTCGGTCAAGATTTCCAGTGAGACATTTGACCAGGATATCATCCGCTATGTACGGAAAACATACAACGTATTTATCGGAGAACAGACCGCAGAGGCAGTGAAAATCCGGATTGGTTCCGCTTATCCGCGGGCCGAGGAGAAAACGATGGAGATCAAGGGAAGAAACGTCATCACCGGACTTCCGGCGACGATTACGGTTTCCTCCGACGAAATCCGAGGTGCCCTTGCCCAGACGACAAACCAGATTGCGGACGCGATCTGTGCCGTGCTGGAAAAAACGCCGCCGGAACTGGCATCCGATGTTTCCGACCGCGGCATTATCCTGACCGGAGGCGGCAGTCTCCTTGCCGGAATGGACGAGCTGATCCAGGAGCGGACCGGCATTAATACCGTGACAGCAGAAAATCCGGCGAGCGTCGTTGCGCTTGGAACCGGCCAGTACCGCGAAGTGATGAATGAATTTGAAAGCCAGTTTTGATAAAAGATGAGTGAAAAAGAAAAAGTAGAAGGCTACGTAGAACACATTATTTTCCGAAATGAGGAGAACGGCTATACCGTCCTGAATCTGAGCATGAAGGGGCGCGAGCTGACATGCGTCGGCACGCTTCCGATGATCGGAGAGGGCGAGCTGATCGAGGCTTCCGGAGATTATATTGAACATGCTGCCTATGGAAAGCAGTTCCGCATTGAATCCTATGAGACGAAAGTTCCACAGGATTCTGTTGCATTGGAGCGGTATCTCGGTTCCGGTGCGATCAAAGGAGTCGGTGCGGCGCTGGCGGCAAGAATTGTGCGCCGCTTCGGTGACGATACGCTTCGGATCATCGAGGAAGAGCCGGAGCGCCTCGCGGAGGTAAAGGGAATCAGCGAGCGGAAAGCGCGTGAAATTGCACAGCAGGTGGCAGAAAAAGCCGAAATGCAGAATGCGATGATTTTCCTCTCGGGATATGGCATTGCACTGAATCTCGGTGCAAAGATTTATCAGCAGTACGGGGACAATGTGTACCGGATTTTAAAGGAAAACCCGTATAAAATGGCGGAAGATATCGCAGGCGTGGGATTTCGGACGGCGGATGAGATTGCCGGAAAAATCGGGATTGCCGTGGACAGCGAATTCCGCATCAAGAGCGGTCTTTCGTATGTGCTGAATCAGGCGACGGCAGAAGGCCATGTCTATCTGCCGGAACCGGTGCTGCTTCGGAGAGGGCAGGAACTTCTCGGCGTAGAACCGGAGCGGATGCAGAAATCTCTGCAGGATATGGCAATCGACAAAAAAGCGGTCATCCGCGAGCTCCCGGCCGAACGGGAAGGGGATGAGCCTCTGCGGATTGTGTACGCCAGCCAGTATTATTATCTGGAACTGAGTACGGCGCGCATGCTGCATGAGCTGAATATTACATGCGAGGAAGACCGTGAGGCAATCGAAAAGCGGATCGGAAAGATCGAGAAAAAATATCAGATCGAGCTGGATGAGATGCAGAAGACGGCAGTCGTTGAGGCGGCATACAGCGGTCTTATGATCCTGACCGGAGGTCCCGGAACCGGAAAAACGACGACCATCAATGCGATGATCCATTATTTTGAGGCAGAAGGCCTCGACATTTTCCTGGCAGCGCCGACCGGAAGAGCGGCGAAACGAATGACAGAGGCAACTGGCTGTGAGGCATGCACGATCCATCGTCTTCTGGAACTGACGGGAAATGTGGATGATTCCTCGGCAAATGTGCATTTTGAGCGGAACGCAGATAATCCGCTCGACGCGGATGTCATCATCATTGATGAGATGTCGATGGTTGATATCCACCTGATGCATGCCCTTCTTTCCGCGATTGTGCCGGGAACAAGGCTGATCCTGGTGGGAGACCAGAACCAGCTTCCAAGTGTCGGCCCGGGCAGTGTCCTCCGGGATCTGATCCGTTCGGAATGCTTTCCGATTGTCTGCCTGACACACATTTTCCGGCAGGCATCCCAGAGCGATATTGTTGTCAATGCACATAAGATCCATAATGGGGAAGAGGTTATACTGGACAATAAGAGCAAAGATTTCTTCTTTTTGAAACGGTACGATGTCAACGTGATCTGGAAAGTGCTGGTGACGCTGGTGTCCCAGAAACTGCCGCGTTATGTGGATGCCCGCCCGCAGGATATCCAGATTCTGACTCCGATGCGGAAAGGTGCACTCGGCGTGGAAAATCTGAATCAGATTCTGCAGAAATACCTGAACCCGCCCGCACCGGACAAAGCCGAGCGGGAAAATGGAGGTAATATCCTCCGCGAGGGCGACAAGGTCATGCAGATCCGCAACAATTACCAGATGGAGTGGGAAATCCGCGGCATCAACGGAATCGTGGCGGAGCGCGGTATGGGTGTATTCAACGGAGACCTCGGCATGATCCGGAGTATCAACCCGTATACCGAGGTGATCACCGTGGAGTTTGAGGAAGGAAAATTCGCAGACTATACGTTCAAACAGGCGGACGAGCTGGAGCTCGCCTACGCCACAACGATACATAAAGCGCAGGGAAGCGAGTACCCGGCGGTTGTGATTCCGCTGCTCGGCGGCCCGCGCATGCTGATGACGCGGAATCTTCTGTATACGGCCGTGACGAGAGCCAGAAAGTGCGTCACCATCGTCGGAAGTGATGTGACATTCCAGGCAATGATCGGAAATCATATCGAGGCGAACCGGTATACAACGCTCGCCAGAAGAATCTGGGAAATGCAGGAAGAAAACGCGTAAACACGTTTTTCCGGGGCATGGATGCGGCTGCATCCGGCAGAGTGGATAAGGGAAAGCGCAGGTTACATGAAAGAAAAAAATAAAACAGGAAACTGGCTTTTAAACGCAGTTTATCCGAGACGATGTCCCATCTGTGACGGACTGCTGTCACGTGAGGAACTGTATCTATGCCGGAATTGTGTGGAAAAGATCCATCCGATTCTGGGTGCGCGGTGCAAAAAATGCGGGAAACCCGTGGGCAGTGAGGAAGAGTTCTGCCGGGACTGCAGCAGAACGAGGCACAGCTTCGACCGCGGTTTTGCGCCGTACGGTTACCACGGGGAACTTGAGACTTCCCTGATGCGGTTCAAATATCATGAACGGCAGGAATACGCTGGATTTTATGCTCACGCGGCGTTTTTCTATGTGGGAAAGCAGATCCAGAGAAGAAATCCGGAGGTGCTCGTTCCGGTGCCGCTTCATCCGGCGAGACAGCGGCAGCGCGGCTACAATCAGGCGGAGGTATTTGCAGAAAAGCTGGCAGAAGAAATGGAACTTCCCATGAATGCCCGCCTGATCCGCCGTGTGAAAAAAACAAAACGCCAGAAAGAGCTTAGTCCCGCCGAGCGGCGGAAAAACCTGGAGGGAGCTTTTGCATTGGCA
Organism: Blautia sp. AF14-40; assembly: GCF_003479665.1. NCBI lineage: Bacteria > Bacillati > Bacillota > Clostridia > Lachnospirales > Lachnospiraceae > Blautia > Blautia sp. AF14-40. Next base: position 103,234 of record NZ_QUHK01000005.1, on the reverse strand, counting down.
AAGCCGGGACAGATGAAATACTGCCGGATTCTTCTGGTAGATGACATTTACACAACGGGAAGCACGGTTGATGCCATTGCGTCACTGTTGAAAGTGAATGGAGCAGAACAGGTGGATTTTGTTTGTGCGGCAATTGTAAAATAGTGTGTGAATATTTTGAGAATAGCTTTCCAATATCGGAAACATATGGTAAAATAAACATAATTTAGAACGGGAAGAGGAGACCAAGAGGCATGTTGGACGAAAAAAGGATTCGTCAGATGACAAAACTGGCTTTTTTCGAAAAAAAAGAAGAAAAAAATGCCTTACGAATCGGCCGCTATTTTCGGAGTGATTACATCGGAAAAGAGCTTCTGAAAAATTTTTTTCTGGCTTCCATCGGATACATTCTGGTACTTGCGGTTGCAGTCTTATATCATATTGAATGGTTGGTGGACGAGATAGACACAATCGACCTGCAGTTTGCAGCAGGGTGTCTGATCGCGTCCTATCTGTGTTTTCTGGCAGTCTATTCCATTGCCGTGTATGTGATCAGCACGATCCGTTACCAGGGAGCACAGAAAAAGCTGAAATGGTATGGAAAAGAGCTGGATGACCTGCAGAACATGTATGAGGAACAGGAAAAAAGCGGGAAGAAATCCGGGCGCAGGAGGAAGGAAACATGACAGTATTGATTGAACTGAAAGAAAAATTAAAAGAGTTTTACGGCTCCTGCAGCGGAATCGTACTTCCGATTGTGAAATTTCTGCTCGCTCTTGCTGTATTTCGTGGTATTAATTCCAATCTCGGCTATCTGAAGATGCTGGACAGCATGTATGTGGTATTGATTCTGTCACTGATCTGCGCCATCCTGCCATTGAATGGAATGGTTTTCCTTGCAATGCTGGTGATCATCGGCCACTGCTTTGCACTTCACATGGTAATCGCGGGTCTTGCGGCGCTGGTTCTGCTGGTGCTCTGGTTTCTATATCTTCGCTTTGTGCCGAAGGATGCGCCGGCACTCCTTTTGACACCGCTCGCATTCTGGCTTCACGTGCCATCTGCCGTTCCGGTTGCCTATGGTCTTGCCGGCACGCCGCTCTCTGCATTTTCAGCAGCCTGCGGTGTCGTTGTCTACTATATGTGCGACATGATTCACGGAAAAATGGAGCCGCTGCTTCATGCGGCGGAAGCACCGGAGATCACGGCAGTCGTACAGGAATTTTTCAACGGCCTCTTCCGCAATGAGGAAATGCTGCTGGTTCTGATCGCCTGTGCACTGACCGTACTTCTTGTCAATGCAATCCGCCACAGCAGTGCGGACTATGCATGGCAGATTTCCATTGTGGCAGGTTCGGTTGCCTATGCGGTTATTATGATTGCCGGAAGCCTGGCACTGGATGTACAGATTGCACTCCCGATGGTTCTGATCGGGGCGGCGGCCGGCTGTCTGGTTGGATTTGTTCTGGAGTTTTTCCTGTTCGGTGCAGACTACACCCGGACAGAATACCTGGAATATGATGACGACGATTATTATTACTACGTAAAAGCCGTTCCAAAATTCAATGTGACAAAGGCACAGCGCTGTGTGACTTATATTCGGAATGAAAAGAAAAAAGAACCGGATCTGACAGACGAGGAACTCGATGCTCTGGCAAATCTTGGACATACAGAAGAATCCGGGAACAGCAGGGATCTTGATGAGATCGAGGAAAAAGAAGAAATAGAAGAAATAAACGAAACAGAAGAAATTCAGGAAGAAGAAATTCCGCCGCTGGACGAGGGCGATTATCAGGATGTGGATTATAAGAGCATGCTGGAGGACACCTTAAAGGATCTTTAAAAGAATTTTGAAAATCAGAAGAAAACCGGCCGTGGGAAAAGAAAGGAAGTGACAGTGTGCGTGGCGTGTGGAACTGGATTGTCACAAGAACGGCAGACTACGGGCTGCCAAAACAAATTGAACTGATTGATATTGTGCAGATTCTGCTCATTGCATTTTTCGTCTATCACCTGATCCGCTGGCTGCAGAATACAAAGGCCTATACGCTGATGAAAGGTATTTTTCTGATTGGTGTCTTTGTCATCATTGCAAACGTGCTGAAAATGCAGACGATTCTGTGGCTGTTCGGAAACATCGGCGGGGCGGCGATCACAGCGGTTGTAATTATCTTTCAGCCGGAGCTTCGAAGAGTGGTCGAGCAGATTGGAGAAAAGAATCCGCTGTCTGCCATTTCTTTTGCGAGCGGCCAGGAGGAAAATGAACGGTTCAGTGACAAAACCATCAATGAACTGGTAAGGGCCAGTTTTGAAATGGGAGAAGTAAAGACCGGAGCGCTGATCGTCATCGAAAAGACCATCACCCTGGAGGAATATGAAAAGACCGGAATCCCGATTGACGGCGTTCTGACCAGCCAGCTGCTGATCAATATTTTCGAACACAATACGCCGCTGCACGACGGAGCCGTGATTGTACGGAACAACCGTGTCACGGCAGCAACATGTTACCTGCCGCTGTCCGACAACATGGATCTGAACAAGAATCTTGGAACACGCCACCGTGCAGGTGTCGGCATCAGTGAGGTGACGGATTCCTTTACGATTATTGTCTCCGAGGAAACCGGAAATGTGTCGTATGCTTCCGGCGGAGAACTCCACACGGCAGTAACACCGAGCGACCTTCGGGAGCAGCTTCACAAAATCCAGAAGCTCGCGAAAAAACCGGAAGAGAAGAAAGGATGGCATATCCGCGGAATGCGTCAGAAAGTGGAGGGAGAGAAGAAATGAAAAAGAAAATTCTGAAAAAGCTTCTGAACAATCTCCCTTTGAAAATTCTTTCTATCCTGATTGCCATTGTAATCTGGTACGTTGTGGTCAGTGTGAATGACCCGATTGTGAAAGAGCGCTTTGATGTCCCCGTGCAGGTGACCAATGAAGCCTACATCGCAGCCGGAAAGAAAACATACCAGATTGCGGAGGAATACCAGACGGTCACGGTTACTGTCACGGACAACAACTCGGTTGTCAGCCGGCTGAAGGCATCGGATATCACCGTCACGGCCGATCTGACCCAGATTGTGACGATGGATACAAACCCGGTTTATGTGCCGATCAAGGCAGCGTGCTCCATGGTAAAACAGGAAAAACTGAGCACAGTGACAGCAACGATCCCTGTGGAAATCGAGGATGTGGACAGCGAAAAATTCCCGATCACAATTGACGCAGGAAATACGAAACCGGCAAAAGATTACGAAGTGGGAACGATGACTTCCGATCCGGAGAGCATCACCATTTCCGGCCCGACGTCCCTGATCAATAAGATCAGCAGTGTGGTGGCAAAAGTAGATGTAACCAATATGCGGAATTCCGGAACCGTCACGGCGGATCTGATGATTATTGATAAAAACCAGGATGAGATGCCGGAATCCCAGATGGAATTTTTGAATTTCGACAGCGGCTCCCCGCAGGTGGATGTGGATATTGAACTGTGGCGCCGTGTATCCGGTATTAAGCTGAGTGCACTGTACAGCGGAACTCCGGCAGACGGCTATCAGATTAAAAATATCTATACCACACCGGAGGAAATCACCGTTGCCGGATCCGAGGAGGCACTTGCAAAGCTGGCGGATGAAGGCAATACGATTGAAATTCCGGAAGACTATACCTCCGTTGCAGGACAGCGCTCCGATGTGGAGACGACGGTTGACTTAAGCGATGTTCTCGCCGATGTGACAGATCTGAAAGTATCCTCCAGTTCGTCTGCATCCGTTACCGTTCACGTAACGGTTATGCCGAATGAGAGCAGGGAATTTGAACTTGATGTCGATCAGATCGAGACGGGCAATCTTCAGTCCACTTATACCGTTCTGTATGATCAGACACAGCTTGCAATCCGCATTAAAGCATCGGACAAAAATCTGGCCAAATTAGATACTTCCCAGATCAACGCATCCATAGATCTGAATGGAATGGGTGTCGGGGATTACGAGGTACCGGTAAAAATCACACTGCCGGATGGCTATGAGCTCGTAGACAGTGTCAAGACAACGATTCATATCAAAGAAAAAGCAGTAGCAAATAAAACGACAGGAACAAATTAGGAGGGAAACCAATGGTAAGCGGAAAAGTGACCGTGAAAAATCCAACCGGCCTTCATCTTCGCCCGGCCGGAACCCTGTGCAAACAGGCGATGCAGTTTAAATCATCTATTACATTCCACTACGGAGATGGAAATACAGCAAATGCAAAGAGCGTCTTAAGCGTCCTTGGCGCATGCGTCAAATGCGGAGACGAAATTGAGCTGTTCTGCGAGGGAGAGGACGAGGAGGAAGCTCTGCAGTTCCTTGTCAATTCCATCCGGACGGGACTTGGGGAAGAACTGTAAGGAGAAAGAACAATGAAGAAATATGATTATGTTCTGGTTGGCGCCGGTCTGTATTCCGGAGTGATTGCTTATCTTGCCGGTCAGGCAGGGAAAAGCTGTCTTGTACTGGAACGAAGAGATCATACAGGCGGAAATATTTACTGCGAAGAAATCGAGGGAATTCATGTACACAAGTATGGAGCGCATATTTTCCATACTTCGAATAAAGAGGTGTGGCAGTTTGTCAATTCGCTGGCAGAATTCAACCGTTATACAAACTCGCCGATTGCCAACTACAAAGGCGAAATTTATAATATGCCGTTCAATATGAATACCTTCAGTAAAATGTGGGGAATCCGTACACCGGAAGAGGCGAAAACAATCATCGAAGAGCAGAGAAAAGCTGTTCCGGGAGAGCCGAAAAATCTGGAAGAGCAGGCGATCAAACTGGTTGGAAAAGATATTTATGAAAAGCTGGTTAAGGGTTATACAGAAAAGCAGTGGGGAAGAGACTGCAGTGAGCTGCCGAGCTTTATCATCAAACGGCTTCCGGTGCGCTTTACGTATGACAACAACTATTTCAATGACCTTTATCAGGGAATTCCGATTGGCGGCTATAACGTTCTGACAGAGCGGCTTTTTGAAAAAGCGGATGTACAGACAGGTGTTGATTTTCTGGAAGATAAAGAAAAGTACCTGGCGATGGGTGAGACGGTGATTTACACCGGAGCGATTGATGCGTTTTACGATTATGCACTTGGCAAGCTGGAATACCGTACGGTGCGCTTTGAAACAGAAGTGCTGGATACCGACAATTATCAGGGAGTAGCTGTAGTAAACTACACCGATCGGGAGACACCGTATACGCGTGTGATCGAACACAAGCATTTCGAATTCGGAACCCAGAAAAAGACCGTCATTTCCAGAGAGTATTCCACCGACTGGAAAGAGGGGATGGAGCCGTACTACCCGGTGAATGATGCCAGAAACCAGGAACTTTATCAGAAATATGCCGCACTTGCGGAAAAAGAAGAGAAGGTTATCTTTGGCGGAAGACTTGGAGAATACAAGTATTACGATATGGACAAAGTCATTGAGGCTGCACTGAACCAGTGGGAGAAAATGCAGCGGTAGGAAAAAAACTGCAAACGGAAATCAATCAAAACGGACTGCACACTTGACAGCAGTCCGTTTTTTGACTATATTATAAACGATATCCGGCTGGAAAATACCGGAAAATAAGAAAATGAAAGAGGTCGTTATGAGAAAAGAATATGATGACGAGGATGAAATCCCGGAAAGACGCCATTCCTCAGGAAAGAAAAAGAAGAAATTCGGCTGGGTTAATGTGCTCACCATCCTTCTCGTAGTTGTACTGGTTGTGCTCGTCGGTGTCTATGCTGTAATCAATCACTATTACAGCAAGAGTAACTACGTAAGCGATGATAAAATCACGATCAATAAATCCACAGAGGTTGAGACAGAAAGTACCGGGTTGACTGATGAGGAGACGGATGCCCTGCAGTCTGAGATTTTAAATGAGACACAGGACATTGAACTTCCAAACAACAATAACGTGTACAACATTCTGCTGATCGGTGTTGACCGTCGTGACAAAACGTGGTATGGAAACTCCGATTCCATGATTCTGATGTCCATCAATAAAGATACAAAACAGATCCACATGACATCCTTTATGCGTGACCTGTATGCAAATATCCCGGATGTCGGTGTGAAAAAACTGAATGCAGCCTGCGCATATGGCGGCGGTCCGCTGGTTGTACGAACCATCGAGGACAACTACAAACTGCCGATTGACAATTATGCAAGTGTTGACTTCGATTCCATGATTGACATTATCGATGCCATCGGCGGAATCGAGCTTTCGCCGAGCGATGATGAAATCCGTGTAGCGAACCAATATGTTGATGAAATGTGCAGACTCCGTAATGTGGATGCTTCCGCCCATCAGTATACAGCAGGCGGAGAGCAGCATGTGGATGGCTATCAGGCAGTTGCATATGCAAGAATCCGTTACGTTGGAAATTCTGATTATCAGAGAACGGAGCGTCAGCGAGAGGTTTTAAGCAAGATGATGCAGAAAATGAAATCGTCAAGCGTAACAGAACTGAGTGCACTGGCGGATACCATTCTTCCAAGTGTTACCCATAACATTGATCAGTCTACATTGATGACATTGATCGGAGAGCTGCCGACAATTCTGTCCTACGAGATTGTACAGAGCCGTGTACCGTACGACGACTTGTACTCCAGCAAGGGTGAGATGCTTGTTCCGGACTTCGCAGCAACCATCTCGAGACTTCAGACAGAGATCTATGGATCTACCACGGTAAACGAATAAAAGAACAGTAAAAAGCCTTCTGTTTCCGGTCAGAAAACCGGGGTCAGGAGGTTTTTTCTGCCCGAAAAACAGGAAAAAACCATAAGAAATTTGTAAGGTATTTTACCGGCGGATAACTTGAAATAGATGGAAAAATGTAGTAAGCTATAAATTGTATAAGAGTAAAAAAATGGGAGGATGAATAAGAATGAAAAGAAAGTTTCTGGCCGCAGCCGTACTTGGCGTCATGGTAAGTGTTACACCAGCCGGTGCATATGCAGCTTCTACAGAAACCAGTCCATTACCGGTAAATTCGGAAAGTGATACTGTAGCTCAGGCCGAAGACGAAGAAACGACTCCGACTCCGGCGCCAACTGAGACCCCAGAGGTTACACCGAGTGAGACTCCGGCTCCAACCGAGGCACCGACCGCAACACCAACCGTAACACCAACTGAGACCCCTTCCGAGACACCGACGCCGAGCGCAACTCCGGCTCCGGAAGTAAGTAATCTGAAGGAAGGCTGGAACAGCGTTGAAAAAGATGGAAAGAAACAGTTTCAGTACGGAGTTCTGGATGAGAATAATAAGGTGGTAGCTGCTACCGGACCAATAGAAATCGACGGCGTCGATTATGCGTTTGACGAAAATGGCTATATGCTGACCGGTGAAGTAGAGCTGACGGATGAAGATGGAAAAACCGGAATCTACTACTTTGAGACAGAAGGGGAAGATCCTGCAAAAGATGAACTTGGTTCGAGACAGCAGGGTATTTGTGAAGGAAAAGTATTTGCACCGGAACTGAAAAAAAATGAACTTGTTACCATCAAATTTGAGGATGGCAGTGTGGATGATTACTATGCCGATGAAGAAGGCTATGCAGTCTGGAGCACAACTCAGAAAGTAGGAGATGTAACATATCTGTTTGGCAATGATGGAACCCGCGTAAAAGAGGCAGGTTTCCAGACTGTTGTTGATGAAAACAATGTAACGCATACCTATTATCTGAATGCAGAAGACAGCACTGTATCTCTTGGAAATCACAATGCGTATCAGCAGGGAGATCGTACGGTAAGCTGGTTGACGGTTGGCTCTAACTGGTACTTAGTGGATGCGGAAACAGGGGAACTTCTTTCAGGATGGCAAAAGGTAGATACAGCAATCTACTATATGAAACCAGCTTCCTTTGATGCAAACGGAAATTTGAAAGATGGAAGTTTCGAGATGGAAACCGGTAATCAGAAAAATAAATCCGGCTGGGCACAGATTGATGGAAAATGGTACAGCTTCTGCAGCTGGGGCGGCGTACGGACAGGCTGGTTCAATTACGATGGAAATAAATATTATCTCCATGAAGACGGTCATATGGAAGACAACGCGCTGAATGTGAACGGAACCATGTATCTCTTCAAGAGCTGGGGCGGCATGTGTGTCAACGATGTTGGAAGCTATAATGGAAATTATTATTACGTTGGTGCTGACGGAGCCGTTTCGACGACAACAGGATGGAAAAAAATTAAAACCAGCACGCAGACAATCTGGTACTGGGCAACTGCAGACGGCGGAAAACTGCTGACGAATTCCTGGCTGGATTACAATGGAAACAGCTATTATCTGAAAGCCGATGGAAAAATGGCTTTTAATGAGTGGCTGGATAACACCTATTACTTCCGCAGCTGGGGTGCGGCCTACAAAAACGCATGGGCAAAAGTCAACAATGTATGGTATTATTTTGACGGAAATGGAAAGAAATATACCAGCGGCTGGCTGACCTACAAAGGAAATAAGTATTATCTGAAATCCGATGGAACCATGCTTGCCAATGAATGGCTCGATGGAAAATACTACTTCAAGAGCTGGGGTGGTATGTATAAAAACGAATGGGGCAAGTCCGGCGATACCTGGTACTGGTTTAATGCAGATGGAACCAAACGGACGCAAAAAGGCTGGTTCCTCTATGATAAAAATTATTATTATCTGGATAAAGATGGAAAAATGCTGACCGGCTGGGTTTACCATGACGGTAACTATTATTACATGAAGAGCTGGGGCGGCATGGCACATGACGAGTGGATTCTTCATGATAAGAACTGGTACTACTTCAAGAGCTGGGGCGGCATGTACCATGATCAGTGGCTGACACTGAACGGTTCTCAGTATTATTTCCGCAGCTGGGGCGGAAGATATCAGAACTGCACCGCTACGATCAATGGAAAACAGTACAAATTCGATGCTTCCGGACGCAGAATCACGGAAGGATGGGAGTACATCGGAAAATACCGCCGTTACCGCAAAGCAGACGGTTCTTTGATGGAGGATGTGACAAGCATCTTCAATCCGTCATCCAAATACATCACAGTAGACAGAACCCGCGGACGTGTCACCATTTACGGCTATAACAGTGCAACCGGTTCTTACGATACCCCGATCAAATCAATGATCTGCTCCGTAGGAAATCCAATCAGTTACACTGCAGCAGGAACATATAAAATCGGCTGGCAGTTGAAAAAGAAGCAAATGAGAGGTGAAGATTATGTGTGCTGGGCACCATATGTATCACAGATTTATGACGCTGTTTACTTCCATGGCGTAGCAAGCAGCACACCGGATCTGAATATGATCTCTGCCGTAGACTTCAATTCCCTGGGATCACCGATGTCACATGGTTGTGTCAGACTGACTGCAATCGATGCAAAATGGATTTATGATAACGTCAGCAGCGGAACAACGGTCCGCATTGGCGACAATCTGGATTATCCGCTGACAAACCCGACCCGTTATACCTGGACAGGCGGTGCTTTCGGAAGCGATCCGACATATCGATAAAAAATAGAACAGGAATACCTGTATGAGAAAATCCATCGGGGCAGCAGTGCCGCCGATGGATTTTCTGATAAGAAGACATCGGCCATTTTACAGGAAAGGAAGACAGATACGATGGAATTACAGGAAAAGAAAAAGAACCGGACAGAACAGAAAACAGATATGCAGAATAAGGAAAAGGCATTGCTTACCCAACTTGACGAGATTGCAAAACAGGATCTCTGTCTGGCATTCTCCGGCGGTGTGGACAGCAGTCTGCTGCTGAAGCTTGTCATGGATGCATCTGCAAAATATGGAACAAAGGTTTATGCAGTAACCTTTCAGACACGGCTGCATCCGCCCTGCGACCTGGAGACAGCGACAAGAGTAGCAAAGGAGGTTGGCGCTGTTCATGAGGTCCTTTTTGTTGATGAGCTGGAGCAGGAGGCAATCCGTTACAATCCGGAAAACCGCTGCTATCTCTGTAAGCACTATCTATTTGGGAAACTTCTGGAATTTGCCCGCGATCACGGTGTCACCCAGGTACTCGACGGAACAAATGAGGATGACCTTCATGTCTACCGGCCGGGGCGAAAAGCGCTGAGAGAATATGGTGTTATCAGCCCGCTTGCAGCGTGTCATGTGACAAAAACAGAGGTAAAAGCACTTGCCGCAAAGTACGGCGTTTCCGTAGCACACCGTCCATCCACTCCATGTATGGCGACACGCCTTCCCTACGGGGCAGAAATTAACTATGACGTTCTGGATCGGATTGCGGACGGCGAAGCATGGCTTCATACGCTGTTCGGTGCGGAAGAGAATCTCCGCCTGCGTGTACATGGCGATGTGGTGCGTCTTGAAATTGCACCGGAGCGTATGGGGGAAGTGCTTGAGAAGAGAGAAGAAATGATTGCATATCTGAAAAAGCTCGGCTTTTCTTACCTGACGATGGATCTGGAAGGGTTCCGTTCCGGCAGTATGGATGAGAAAATAACACAGAAAGAGGAAACAAAATGAAAGCAATTTTAAGTGCGGACCGCAAATGGGGTCTGGGATATCAGGGACGGCTGCTGGTAAGTATTCCGTCTGATCTGCGGTTCTTCCGTGAAACTACGATGGGACACGTTGTCGTGATGGGAAGAAAGACACTTGCTACACTCCCGGCAGGGCAGCCCTTAAAAGGCAGAACGAATATTATTTTAAGCCGTGATCCGGAATGGAATGTCCGCGGCGCAACCGTTGTCCACAGTATCAAAGAGCTGATGGAAGTGTTAAAGCCGTATGAGGACGACGATATTTATGTTGCGGGCGGCGGAGAAATTTACTGTCAGCTTCTCCCATACTGTGATACGGCATACGTCACACGAATTGACATGACGTATCAGGCGGATACCTTCTTTGAGGATCTTGACGAATCACCGGATTGGGAGATGGTAGAAGAGGGCGATGAGCAGACCTGCTTTGATATTGAATTTTATTTCACGGAATACCGAAGAAAGAATGAAAAGGCAGAACGCCCGAGATAAGGGTAAGACAGGACGTAAAAAACGGAGAAACCACAGAAAAAGCGGCTTCTCCGTTTTTTTATATAGAATACAAAAAGTATCAGTGCTGTCCGCCTGCAGAAAGCTCCAGCATTTTTTTCTTAATATCATTTTCGAGCTGTACCAGCTCAACTTCAGCGGCGGCACGTTTCTGGCGGCCGTCCTCCTGAATCTTCATCACTTCATCGAGGGTAGAGATCAGGCTCTGGTTCGTCTGTTTTAAGGTTTCCATATCGACGATACCGCGCTCAGATTCTTTTGCAGTCTCGATCGTTGCCATCTTCAGATTCTCCGCATTCTTTTTCAGAAGCTCATTTGTCATATCCGAAACCTGGCGCTGTGCTTTGGCAGCCTCAGTCGAGTGATGAACGCCGAGTGCAATGATCATCTGGTTTTTCCAGAGCGGAATGGTGTTGACGAGTGTGGATTGGATCTTTTCGGCCATTACAGAATCGCTGTTCTGAATCATGCGGATCTGCGGCGCTGTCTGGATCGAAACCATACGGGTTAGTTCCAGATCATACAGTTTCTTCTCAAATCGGTTGCAGAGATCTTCGAGATCCTTGGCAGCCTGTGCATCTTCGGCCTTTCCGGTCATCTGCGCTTTATTCTGCAGATCACGGAGTTCTGTGGAACGTACCAGCTCCAGCTTTTTCTTTCCAGCGAGAATGTACATGGTTAGCTCTTTAAAATAATTCAGGTTCTGTGCATACATCTGATCCAGAATGGCAATGTCTTTCAGAAGCTGCCGCTGGTGGCCGTCGAGCACGTCACAGATTTTATTGACATTCACCTCTGCCTTGTCATACTTCGCTTTCATTGCATTGATTTTGTTCGTGCTTTTCTTAAAGAAAGAGAATGGTCCCTTTTCTTCTTCTGCGTCAAACGTTTTCAGCTCTGTCACAACAGAGGTGAGCAGATCGCCGATTTCCCCGAGATCTTTGCTTCTGACGTTCTCCAGCGTTTTCTCGGAAAAGTCTGCCATTTTCTTCTGTGCACCGGCACCGTACTGCAGAATGCCGTTTGTATTGGCAAGATCAATCTGGGAAACAAAGGCATTCACCATGGCTTTCTGTTCGTCGGACAGAACAGAATCATCCATGACCTCTTTCTTTTCTTCCGGCTGCTGTACCGGAAGTTCCGGTTCCGGCTCCGGAGCGCCGAAACTTAAGCTTGGAATTTCAGTGGTGTCCTTTACAAAATCATTCATGTTTTCTATTCTCCTTTTCTTCGGTACGGAAACGTAACCGGTGATTTGATTTCAATTGTATAGCTTTGAATAGTTACATGTGAAGCGGCTCAATATCCTGCTTTGACGGACCTGCCTGATTTGTCAGTCCCTCCTGCGCCAGCATCGTCTGCAGAACAGAGATATCAGAAGAAATATCCCATGCCGTTGTCTGGAACAGATCATCAAGCAGCTTTTCGAATGCGGCATTGATGGTATCCAGTGTGTCCTCGATTTCCTTCTTGGTTCGGAGGATATTGTCGCTTTGAATTGGTTCGTTCTCAAAGGAACGGTAAGCGTCGAGCAGCTTCCAGGTTGTCGGCATATAGTAATCCATAAATTTCCGCAGGGCGGCGGCTTCTTTTGGGCGCTTTTTTGCCTCCTCGAGAATCCGGGTAACAACCGTTTCGAGACGGCTCAGCTTGGCTGTGATGACTTCACCCGGCAGATCCAGGTTGCACTGATGGATCTTCTGAATATAAGATTCACATTCTTCCAGCATCTGCTGGTATTCCGGCGTTACACCGGAGGCCTCCAGCTGTTCACGTGCTTTCTGCTCAGCAATCTGCTGTTCCTTCTGGCTGGCGAGCATTGCGCGGTACTGGTCGTAGCAGTCATTTGTTACCATCAGACAGGTACCATTCTCGTCGAGGTGGCCCTGGCGCAGCATGGATTTATCAATCATGGTCGTAATATCGGTCAGAAGCTCACCTTTCTCACAGTGCATACTGTCGCAGAGTTCTTTCGTGGAAATATATTCCTTTGTGCCGATCAGCGTACAGATCTGGCGGAAATGGCGGACCAGACGCCGGTTTTTACTTCCCTTTTTCAGAAGAATGCCGCCGCCGATGGTAAATGCGGCAAAAATAAGAGAAGGAATCAGCGCGCTGTTGTCTGGACCTGCAAATAAGGAATACAGACTAAGCGCTGTGCAGCAGCCGAACAGTCCGGTGACACCCCAGCCGGCGGCCGTCTGAAATCCGCCGACAAGTGCAAGATCGGTGGATGGCATAAAGCGCTCGCGCAGTACACGGCGTTCTTGTATGCGGCTGTTCCATTCCGTATTCTGGGAGGTCTGCCAGGTATGGGAAGGTTTGGGAACCGGGTTCGCGCTCTTACCCGGCATCGTGCCTCCCGGCCCGTAGGAATAGTGATGCGGTCCGGTCTGCTGCGCTGTATTATTATGGGAAGAATGCTGGCTGCTGTAGGAAGTATCTGCGGAATAGCCGCGGGACGGCTCCTGTGTGCCATTTGCACGGAATGGTCCCTTCCGGTTTGGGTAGACAAACTGGTTGATGGTGTCTGAAATCTTCCGGTTTAATTCCTGAAAATCCTGAGAATTTACAGCGTTATCCACAAGCTTTCCAATACTGTCGCCGACATCCTTTAAATCATCTTCAAAACTCATGACAGTTCCTTTCTGATGAGGTACTTTTTCTGTGTACCGTTTTCCATTTATTATACAATGCGATTGGAAATCTTACAAGCATACAGTGCTTAATTTTCTATGAAGCTGGAGCTGACGGGAATGGTTACAGTTCACAGGAAATGATTTTGTTTTTGGATGAGTTGAAAGAAAGCAGTAACTATTATATACTAAAGAATATCGAATGTCAGAAAAAATCAAATCAGAATAAAGGGGCCGCAATACTAAATGAATAAAAACGAAATTATCCAGATACAGGGAATGGAATATAAAGAAATGACAAAACAGCTTTTGAACAAATGTGCCTTAGCTACGCTCATTCCTTCGAAGGTCAGTCTCATCGGTATTAAGCCAAATCTGGTAGCACCTGTCCCGGCGGAGTTTGGAGGGACGACACATCCGGAGGTGGTTGCGGGGATCATCGAATATCTTCAGGAAAACGGATTTACTAACCTTCAAATCATGGAAGGTTCCTGGGTCGGGGATAAGACAGAGGAATCGTTTGAGGTCTGTGGATACCGTATGCTTTCGGAACAGTACGGCGTTCCGCTTATCGATGCGCAGAAGGAAAAAAGCATGCCGGTGCAGTGTGGTGATATGGAACTTCAGATTTGCGAATGTGCGAAAAAGGTGGATTTTATGATCAATGTCCCGGTCATGAAAGGCCATTGCCAGACTAAAATTACCTGCGCACTGAAAAATATGAAAGGTCTCTTGCCGAATAAAGAAAAACGTCATTTTCATGCCATGGGACTTCATCGGCCAATTGCGCATCTGGGGCTGGGGATTCATCAGGATTTTATTTTGGTGGATAATATCTGCGGAGACCTTGACTTTGAGGATGGCGGTAATCCGTTTATTATGAATCGCCTTTTCGCTGGGTTAGATCCGGTGTTGATCGATGCATATGTCTGCGCGGAACTGCATTATAAGCCAGAAGATGTCCCGTATGTCAAAATGGCAGAAGAGTTGGGCGTGGGCAGCGCTGATCTCACACGGCTTTCAATCCGCCAAATTGGCGAAATTGGTGAAAAAAGAGTGATTCCGGAAAAACGGAAGATCGTGGAACTGCAGGATGCCGTAGAGGAAGTTGAGTCCTGCAGTGCCTGCTACGGCTATCTGATCCCGGCGCTCGACCGGCTGAAGGAGGAAGGACTGCTGCAGGAACTCCACGAAAAAATCTGCATCGGGCAGGGATACCGGGGAAAGAGCGGGGCGCTTGGTGTGGGAAGTTGTACTTCAGGGTTTAAATACAATCTGAAAGGCTGCCCACCGACCGATGAGCAGATGTATGAATTTTTGAAGCAGTACATTGCAACTAGACGAAAAACAGAAGCAGAAAAATAGCAACAGAGGAGAGAGCGAATGAAAAAAGCAGTCAAAGCCATTTTAAATGTATTGTCCTACGGCGGAATTGAAGTAGAATCCGCCCGTCGGCTTGCCGATATCAAGAAGCTGGATCCGATTCGTATTTTTCTGCGAAAATTGGATATGGAAATATATAATGGGGACTACAAGGTTCCGATTCGGCTGTTCTTCCCGGATGAAAAAATGGAGGAGCATGGTGCAAAAGAAGCGATTCTGTTCTTCCATGGCGGCGGCTGGACAACCGAGAGTGTGGAGACATACGACCGTGTCTGCGCGCGCATGGCGCAGTCGACGGGGCAGATTGTTGTATCGGTAGAATACCGTCTTGCACCGGAGCATCGTTTCCCGACAGGCTTAGAAGACTGCTACGCCGCCGCCCAGGCAATGCTGCGCGGGGAGATTCTGCCGGAGGTAACGCCGGAAAATGTCACGATCATGGGCGACAGCGCAGGAGGAAATCTTGCGGCTGCGGTCTGCCTGATGGCGAGGGACAAAAAAGAACTGCTGCCGGGGAAACAGATTTTGATTTATCCGGCGGTAAATTCCTGTTACACAGAGAAATCACCGTACAAATCCGTGAAAACCAATGGAACCGGATACCTTCTGACCAGTGTCAAAATGGAAGATTATGTAATTCTGTATCAGCGGACCGAAGAAGACCGCAAAAATCCGTACTTTGCACCGGTACTGGCAGAAAATCTGCAGGGACTGCCGGACACGCTGGTACTGACGGCGCAGTACGATCCGCTGCGTGATGAGGGCGAGGATTATGCGAAAAAGCTGAAAAGGGCTGGCAATCTGGTTGAACATCATCGGATCAAGGGCGCATTGCACGGCTATTTTGCGCTTGGCATTGAACACCTATATGTGCAGGAAAGTTTTCAGTATATGAATGCATTTTTAAGGAAAGAAAAACAGCAGAAAAATGCAGACGAAGAACTGGAAAACATAGCAGCAGTGAAGAAACAATTGACACACGGGAAGGCGTAAGGAGGCATAGAAAATGAAGAAAGAACATTCTTCGCGCTGGAGAAAGCTGGACAACGCGGCACAGGCATTTCCGGCGGCCACCGGAAAAAAGGATACGAGAGTCTTCCGGTTTTACTGCCAGCTGAAAGAGGACATCCAGGCGGATCTGCTGCAGAAAGCGCTGGAGCAGACAATGGAGCATTACCCGGTGTTTTCCATGGTACTGCGGAAAGGTCTTTTCTGGTTTTATCTGGAGCAGCGCGATCTGCCAGCAAAAGTAGAAGAGGAAAAGCGTCCGCCGTGCAGTGAGATTTACGTACCCGACCACAAAACGCTTCTTTTCCAGGTTTCTTACTATAAAACCCGAATCAATTTCGAAGTATTCCATGCCCTGACAGACGGCACCGGTGCGATGCTGTTTCTGAAAGAACTGGTGAGCAATTATCTGATCTTGTGTCATCCCGAGGAAATCTTTTCAAAGGTCAGCGAAGACATGCTGACAGAGACAGATTTCGAGGAGGACAGCTTTTCACAGTATTACACCGGAAAGAAAAATGAAAAAGAAAAAAGCCGCCCGGCATACCAGATCAAAGGCGAGTATCTGGAGCAGGAGGAGATGGAAATTACTGAGATTCTGCTTTCCGCGGAAGCAGTTCATAAGTGCGCAAAAGCACATGGCGTGTCGGTGACGGCGTACCTTGCGGCGGCGCTGGTATATGCGGTATATGAAGAAATCCCGAAAAGCAGGCTGAAAAAGCCGGTTTCTCTGATGGTTCCAGCCAATCTCCGCAACTTTTTCCCATCCGCATCGATGACGAATTTCTGGAGCTGGATCGAGATTGCCTGTGATCTTGGGCCGGAGGCATCGTTTGAGGATGCCCTGCAGATCACGGGAGCCGCGATGCAGAAAGAGGCGCTGAAGCAGGAGATTTCCACACGTATGAACGATCTGGTGCGGATTGAGCGGAATCCGGTGCTGCGCGCCGTGCCGCTGGAAATCAAAAATCTGGCGCTGATGGCGGGCACGACGCTCGGCGGACGAAGCATTACGACCGTCTATTCCAATATCGGCCGGATTCAGATGCCGCCGGAGTATGAAACATATATTGAGCGGTTCGGATTTTTCACCAGCACCGACAAAGTACAGATGTGTTCCTGTTCCTACGGTGACAGCATGGTGCTTGGAATCACATCTAAAATCGCTGATTCCAATATTGAACGGAACCTGATGCATCTGCTGCAGAAAGAGGGCATCGCCTGTGAACAGGAGGAAAATGATTTTCCGGGACAGAAAGAACAGCCGCACGGGACGGCCAAACTGGGATTGAAAATTTTTTCTTTCACCTGCATCGCGGCTGTCGTACTCTGCTGGATGATGAATTTCCTTGCAACGCCGCAGATGTGGTGGGCAGGTTATGCGACAGCGGGTGTGTTCTGCGCCTGGCTTCTGATCCGGGTGGGATATCAGAAACGGAAAAATCCACTCAAAAACAGTATGTGGCAATTGATCTTTATTATGATCGGTGCGATTCTGTGGGATTATGCGACGGGCTGGATCGGCTGGTCTGTCGATTTCGCAATTCCGCTCGCCGTTCTTATGAATGGCGCGACGATGCAGATTCTGGCAAGAGCGTACAAAATGGAGGTCAGTGAATATCTTTTTTATCTGATGCAGTCCGGAGCAGCAGGAATCGTTCCGGCGATTTTGTGGTTGACGGGAACTGTCCGCATTACCTGGCCGTCCGTGATCTGCGTGGGCCTTAGTGTGCTGTATCTGATCGGGCTGTTTTTTTTCCGCGGAAAAGATTTTATGCGGGAAATGCAGAAAAAATTCCGGGTATGAAGGGAAAAGGTGATAGAAAAAATAAGAAGAGCAGGTAAGAAAAGTGGATGTTGGTCCCTTTTCTTACCTGCTCTTTTGAAACTTGTGTGTGTCTGCGGCGGAAAAGCCTGGAGAGATATCTACTGCGCCTTCTCCTCACAGCCGCAGGAATCCCACGACGGCATTTCATCCCCATTTTTAATCGCATCGCGAACCGCGCTGTAATACCGCACTTTCTGCTGAATATGTTCGAGATCAGATTCCATGCGCTCGATTTTCTCGCGTGTATTCTGCTCATGTTCCTTGAGAATGGCAACCATCTGGTCAATATTTCCCGGGATATCGTTCTCAAGCCGGAAAAACTCCTGAATCCCCGCAATCGGAAGCCCGGTGCGTTTGAAGCAGAGAATTGCGGTCATGCAGTCAATGTGCTGCTGGGTGTAAATTCGTTTCTTACTTTCGGTATGAATGACATCCGTCAAAAGTCCGATCTCCTCATAATAACGAAGCGTAGAGGCCGGAAGTCCAAAACGCTCGGACATTTCACGAATGGTGTAGGTCTGCTGTTCCATGGAAAAACCTCCTTGAACGATAGAGTTTGAATAGTAGAATAACTTCTTAAAGTATACTTTAAGAAAGTGAAATTGTAAAGAGAGAATCTTCGTTACGTTTCACTTGGCAGTGCAGCACTTGCTGTTTTGATGCGTAGGAAAGGAATATTTATCAGAAAGTGAGAAGAAAAAGTACATTGCTTATTTGCACCAGAATGGAATATAATAGAAAGCAGAAAAAACGTGAAAAATGTGAGGAATCATCGTGAAACAGGAAATTATAGCAGACCTGTCCCGGATTACGGAGGAGGAACAGGCGATTCTGGACGGCAAGACGGAAGTGGAAAAGGAGCGGTATTCGAGCGGGCAGAAGTTTGTGATGGATGCGGGAAAGCTGCTGGAGCGGGGAAAATTGATTGATATTCGGCCGCACACGCGGTTTATTCGTTTTCCGGCGCACAGCCACAATTATGTCGAGATGATCTACATGTGCCAGGGAAGCACCGTGCACACCATCAACGGGGACCGGATCGAGCTGAAAACGGGTGAGCTGCTGATTCTGAATCAGAATGCAGTGCAGGAAATTGAACCGGCAGGGCGTGACGATATCGCGGTCAACTTTCTGATTCTGCCGGAGTTTTTTGACCAGACGCTGCGAATGATCGGGGCAGAGGAGAATCAGTTAAAGGATTTTATCGTCGGCTGTCTGAAAAGCGGGGAGGTACCGCTCTGTTATCTGCATTACAGAATCGCGGATGTCCTTCCGGTGCAGAATCTGATCGAAAATCTCGTCTGGACGCTCTTACATCACCAGAGCAATAAGCGGAGCATCAATCAGATTACGATGGGCCTTTTATTTCTGCAACTCATGAACTACACCGAACGCGTGCAGGTGGGAGAGCAGTATTTTGAACAGGAGATGCTGCTCGGCGTATACCGCTATATCGAGGAACATTACCGGGAGGGCAGCCTTTCGGAACTGGCGGAAGAACTGCACTACGATTTTTACACCTTAAGCCGCATGATCCGCCGCCTGACCGGGAAAAACTACACCGAACTCGTTCAGAACAAACGCCTGACCCAGGCCGCGTATCTGTTGGAAACGACGGGACTTTCCGTGGCAGACATCGGCGAGCGGGTCGGGTATGAGAACATGAGTTATTTCCATCGGATTTTCAAAGAGCGCTATGGAATATCGCCGAAGAAGTACCGGGTGGAGAAGAAAATACAATAGGACAAGAAAAACGGATCGAGTATCTGACTTTAAAATCAGATGTTCGATCCGTTTTTTGCGTGTAAATCGTATCAATTACTTACTGTTCATTTTCATCCTTCGGCAGCCGCACGATCCGTACCTTGTCGACTCTCCGGTCTGCCATTTTCAGTACGGTTACGTCGAGGCCATCCGAGACGAAATGATCGCCTTCCTTTGGCACGCGCTCGAGGATCCCCATGATCCATCCGCTGACCGTAAAGACGTCAAATTCTTTGTCAATATCGAGCTCTTCATACACCTTGTCGATGCTTGCCGTTCCGGTCACGAGGTATTCGTTTTCGGAAACTTTCTGGATTTCCTGTACAACCGCATCATGCTCATCCCAGATTTCGCCGACGAGCTCTTCGAGGATATCTTCCATGGTGATGATACCGTCGGTGCCGCCGAATTCATCAATGATAATGGCAATATGCGATTTCTTCGCCTGCATTTTTTTCAGCAGCGGGCCGACCTTCGTATTCTCGGTTACAAAGAGCGCCGGGCGGATGATGCTGCTTAGCGGTTTGTTGGTGTGGTAAATGTGGTTGTGGAAATCCTTCTGATACACAATTCCCACAATGTGGTCGATATCATCATCATACACCGGCAGCCGGGAAAATCCGGTGTCGGAGAAAGTCTTAGCGATCTCGGATTTCGTCGCATCGAGCGGAATGCCGATGACGTTGACACGCGGAGTAAAGATCTCTGCGGCCTCCATCTCCATGAAGCCGATTGCATTCTGAATCAGATCGCCTTCCTGATCGTCGATGTCGCCCTCCTGGGTCGCCTCCTCGACGATGGTCATCAGTTCCTCATCGGTGATGCCGTGGTTTTCCGAGGATTTGAAGATGCGGGAGAGCAGCTTCTTCCACTGGGAAAAGAAAAACGTCACCGGGGTCAGCACGATCATCAGAATGTGGAGAAACGGTGCGGAAAATTTGGCGATCGTCTCCGGGGATTCTTTTGCAATGCTTTTCGGGGAAACTTCGCCGAAGATCAGGACCACGATAGTGGTTACGATCGTGGAAACCGTCGCACCGGAGTCGCCGCCGAGAATCTTGATAAAAAGCACCGTGGCAAGGGAGCTGAGTCCGATGTTGACGATGTTGTTGCCGACGAGAATCGTGGAGAGCAGCTTGTCAAAGTTCTCCAGCAGCTTTAACACCAGTTCCGCCCGCTTGTCGCCTTTTTCTGCCATATTTTTCATGCGGATGCGGTTCAGCGAGGTGAAAGAAGTCTCCGTCGCCGAAAAGTAGGCTGAGAGCATGACGCAGATAAGAATGATGATGAGTGACACAATGTCGCTGTTCATTTGTTTTTCCTTTCTTAGGAAACCGGGACACGATGCAAAAAATGTACAAAAAGACATAACCTATCTTGAATCTGGCGGAATCAAAGATAGATTATGTCTCCGTTTATCAAATGATGAAAATAAAGCATCGTCGAGGCATACTGCCTGAGTCGTCCATGTTTCTGTAATCCTTTCGTTGATCAGTAATCCCTTTTATTGTACGGTATGTGGGAATAATTGTCAATAAGACATGCGAAAATCACAGGAAATACGAAACCGCATTGTTGTAGCTGATATTTTCCACCATCTCTTTCAGAAACTCCAGGTTCGCCGGGTACTCCCCGTTTTCCACCCAGTTTCCGATTTGATTGCAGAGAATCCGGCGGAAATATTCGTGGCGCGGGAAGGAGAGGAAGCTGCGGGAGTCGGTCAGCATGCCGATGAAGGTGGAGAGCATGCCGATGCTGGAAAGCGTCGCAAGCTGGGATTCCATGCCGTATTTGTGATCGTTGAACCACCATGCGGTACCGAACTGCACTTTCGAGCGGATGCCAGGCGCAGCAAAGTTTCCAGCCATGCTTGCAAGCATCGGGTTGTCGCCCGGGTTCAGAGAGTAGAGCACAGTTTTCGGCAGTGCGTCGTCCTCGTCCATATCGTTTAAGAAAGCGCCGAGCATCGGGGCAAAGGCGAAATCGTTCATGCTGTCAAAGCCGGTATCGGCACCGAGCGCACGGAACATCCGCTTCGAGTTGTTACGGAGTGCTTTGATATGAAGCTGCATGGCGATATTGTGCTTATGATACAGCCGTCCGAGGTTCGTCAGAAGGAAGCCCTTGTACATGCCGAGCTCTTTTTCAGTGAGAGCACCGCCGTTCATGCGATTTTCAAATACATCATTCGCCTCAGCAGCCGTGCATGGCACATAGAAGCAGTCCTCAAGGCTGTGGTCGCTGACAACGCAGCCGGCGGAGAGGAAGAAGTCGAGGCGGCAGGAGAGGGCATGCACCATATCCTCTGCGGATGCAATCGTCCTGCCGGCGGCAGCGGCAAGCTTTTCCACGTATTCCGGGAAATCCGGCTTTTCGAGATGAACGGCGCGGTCCGGGCGGAAGGACGGCAGAACGCGGCAGGCAAAGTATTCCTTTTGTAATGCCAGATGGCAGTGCAGATCATCTGCAGGATCGTCGGTGGTGCACAGATGCGACACATGCTGGTTCAGAATCAGATTGCGCACGGTAAACTCCTTCGTCTGCAGTTTTGCATTCGCCTCATCCCAGATCTCCTTCGCTGTTGCGCGGGAGAGCGGTGTCGTGATGCCGAAGTACCGCTGCAGCTCCAGATGTGTCCAGTGGTATAAAGGATTGCCGATCGCGTTCTCAATCGTCTCGGCAAACGCCAGATATTTGTCGTAATCATCGGCGTTTCCAGTGATCAGATCCTCCGAAAAGCCCATCGCACGCATGGCACGCCATTTATAATGATCCCCGCCGAGCCAGACGCGTGTCAGATTCTCCATCTGGCGGTCTTCGAGAATCTCCTGTGGATTCAGATGGTTGTGATAGTCAAAAATGGGCATTTTTTCAGCCGCCTCGTGGTACAGTGTTTTCGCCGTATCGGTCTGCAGCAGAAAGTCAGCGTCCATAAAAGGTTTCATATGGAAATACCTCCCCTTTAGAATTGAGCGGTCAGAGCAGCAAGCGTATCTGCCACAGCGCCAGGTCCCTGAAGCATCGAGACAAAAGCATCCAGTACACGGTCAGAAAGTCCGGCGAAAATCAGATCCACACCGAAAATCGAAGCATCGGAGAGCAGCGGAGCCAGAGTTTTGGAAAGGGTCTCGCGGTCAGCCGGTGCGCCGAGTTTCAGATCCTGCACATACGGGCGGACCGTGGCAAGCAGCGGATCCGGGCTCAGATCAAATGCATCGCCGTTGTCATCCACGCCCATCAGATACCGCAGCCATCCCGCAAATACAGCCGGAATTGCCTGAAGATCCGAGAGTGACAGCTCCGGAGAAGCAAGATACGATTTGATCGTCTCACCGAACCGGATCGACAGCTTCTGTGACGTATCGGTTGCAATTCGCTGCGGCGTATCCGGCATAAACGGATTCGGGATGCGGATGTTCAGCACTTCATCGATAAACTGCTTCGGAGAGAGAATACCAGGATCGGTGACAACCGGAAGTCCTTCGATATATCCGATGCGCTCCACGAGCTTTTTCAGTACCGGATTTTTCATCTCCTCACTGATTAGTTCATAGTCCAGCAGGCAGCCGAACACAGCGAGTGCGGTGTGTAGCGGGTTCAGGCAGGTGCAGACCTTCATGCGCTCTGTTTTGTTGACAGTTTCCCGGTCGGTAAAGATCCATCCGCTCTTTTCCACCGGCGGCCGTCCGTTCGGGAAATGATCTTCGACTACGAGGTACTGGCATTCCTCTGCATTGACGAACGGAGCAACGTAGGTGTGGCGGGAGGTGACGATCGACTGTGCATCAGCGAGGCCGTTCTCCTCGAGTATCTTTTCGATGGAACCATCCGGCCGCGGGGTGATCTTGTCGATCATGGTCCACGGGAAGCTGACTTTTTCCGGGTTCTGCAGATAGGAGAGGAAGCCTGGCTGTACCAGCTTGTTTTCTTCCCATGCAGAAGCGTAGGCTGTCAGGGCAAGGGAAAGTTTTTCGCCATTGTGGGAGCAGTTGTCGGTGCTGACCATCGCAAACGGTTTTTCGCCTGCAAGAAATCTTTCATATAAAAGAGAAGCAACTTTTCCCATATAGCTGGTAACGGAAGAAGGTCCGGCAGCAAAATCGGCAGCAACAGACGGCAGCAGTTCGCCCGCACCGTTTTTCAGGGAATATCCCTTTTCGGTGATCGTAAACGTCGCCATCTGCAGGGAATCCTTGGTAAAGATTTCTTTTAACCGGGCAAAATCCGGAGAATCCGCCGTATCGGCAGCCAGCGATTCTGCGATGCTTCCAACAACGGTTTTCTCGACAGAACCATCGGCTTTTAAGGTCACCAGAATGCTTAAATTATCGTGCGGCTGGTACATATCACGGATGATTTCTGTATCGAAGCCCTCCGCAACGATGACACCGCGGTCAAAGGTACCGTTGTTCAGCAGTTCCTGTGCTGTATTTGCCTGGAAGGCACGGAAAATATTTCCGGCTCCGAAATGCACCCAGCACGGAGATTCTTTCGTGCGGGTGATCATTGCTTCGCGGTCATAGGATGGAAGCGCATAGCCTGCGGCTTCCCACGCTTTTTGATCTGCCAGTCCGGCAGCTGTTAAGTTAAGAGACATCAGTAAAAACCTCCTTTAAATTCCACGTTTGTGACTCTTGTCAATAGCTTCCCAGAGTCCGTTTAAATAAGTCGCGCCGAGTGCGCGGTCATACAGTCCATAGCCCGGCATTGCCTTCTCGCCCCAGATCATACGTCCGTGGTCCGGGCGGATCGGGCCGTCAAAGCCGATGTCGTACAGCGCTTTCATGATCTCATATATATCGAAGCTGCCGTCAGAGGAAAGGTGTGCGGCCTCCTCGAAATCCTGCTGGCTGTGGAATTTCAGATTGCGGACGTGAGCGAAGTGGATGCGGCCCTTTAAGGAACGGATCATATCCGGCAGATCGTTCTCCAGGTTCGTTCCGTAGGAGCCAGAGCAGAAGGTCACGCCGTTGTGCGGGTCATCGACC
Organism: Blautia sp. AF14-40; assembly: GCF_003479665.1. Taxonomy (NCBI): domain Bacteria; kingdom Bacillati; phylum Bacillota; class Clostridia; order Lachnospirales; family Lachnospiraceae; genus Blautia; species Blautia sp. AF14-40. The sequence continues at coordinate 78,600 of NZ_QUHK01000005.1, read as the reverse complement.
ATCTTCATCATGCGCAGAATGTTTTCTCTATTAATGATGATTCTCGGAAGACCGAAGACACTCCATGCCGGGTCGTCCGGGTGAATGGCCATTTTGATGTCGTACTCGTTGCAGACCGGCATGATGCGTTCGAGGAAGTATTTGAGGTTGGCAAACAGTTTCTCATCATCCACATCGCGGTAAGCGTCAAAGAGCTCTTTCACTTTTGCCATGCGCTCCGGCTCCCAGCCGGGAAGAATTGCGCCGTTTGCATCACCTGCGATAGATTCAAACATTTTTTCCGGAACAAGTGCGTCTACGGCGGACTGTTTGTAGGCAAGTACGGTCGAGCCGTCCGGACGGACGCGTGCGAGTTCTGTTCTGGTCCAGTCGAAGACCGGCATGAAGTTATAGCAGACAAGGTGAATGTCTTCCTTGCCGAGGTGCTTTAACGTTTCAATATAATTATCGATGTACTGCTCACGGTCCGGGCTGCCGATTTTGATGGCGTCGTGGATGTTGACGCTCTCGATGCCGGAGATGTGAAGTCCAGAGGCCTCAACCTCTTCTTTTAACGCGTGAATCGCTTCGCGTGTCCACACCTCGCCCGGGGTAGTGTCGTACAGAGTTGTGATGACTCCGGTTACGCCCGGAATCTGGCGGATCTGCTCTAAGGTAACGGTATCAAATTTGGAACCATACCAGCGAAATGTCATTTCCATAAGAAAAACTCTCCTTTATTTTGTAATGTACTCTCGGAATCTTTCTGCACTTGCCTTTGCAGCTGGCGGAAATCATCTCACAAAAACAAGCACAGAAAGATTCCGAGAGTACATTGTATTTTGCAAGTGGTGTTCTTTGCTTTTTATTGTATCGTTTCTTAAGAAAAAAGCCATGGCAAGAATTGTTGAGCACATTGCAAAAGTTGCGGCGGTTGGCCGGGAAAAAGCAAAATCAGCCTACAGGTGTGATAAGTAATATCTTTCTGGTATGACTAACCAATAGGAAAAACCTATAATCGATTCATCGAAATAACAATTACCAAAAGGCGTTTTAGGGGTTGCACATAGAAAAAATATGCATTATAATATGCCATGTAATCGAGAAACACATTAAACATATCGACTTAGTAGGAAAGGAGAACAGCAAATGAAAAAAACAGACAACAGACGAATGCAGGAGAACAGAATGATGGAGATGTGTTGTTGCTGTTGCTGCAGCTCCAATCAGAATAAAGAAAAATAAGAAACATTCGCAGGCAGAAAAAGCATAGCAGAAATTGCATGTGCGGGCAGGCCGGAACGAATGCCTGCTATTTTTTTAACCTTTTTTAAAAGAAATGCGAATGAACAACATAAGAATAGATAATAAACAGACATAGAAAACGGAGGACAAAAACATGAGCGGATGCGGATGCAGCTTCACCCCAGTTGAAAATAAAGAAACCGAAGAAATCAAATACACAGATGCACTGGCAGAACAGTTTGCAGCAGAAGTCGGAGTAGACCCAAGACCAAATGAAACCCTTGTAGAGATCGATGAGCGCGGCGCTTTCATCCGTCAGCCAAATGCATTTATCCAGCCATTCGGCGATAAAGAAGGCGGCCTGAAAGCAGAAGCAAACCGCTTCGGGATCTACTGGGCAACCGGATGCAACTGGTCCAACCGTCCGATCATCGTGCGGGAGCTTTTAGGACTGCAGGATGTGATCTCGGAGACGAGAGTTTCTCCATCCGGCGAGACAAACCGTTACGGACATGCATTCGGACAGTATCCGGATTTCAAGGATCCGGCGACAGGCGCTTACTTCTTAAGTGAGTTCTATAAAAGAGCAAACCCGGACTTCAAAGGAAGAGCAACGACACCGACCCTGGTGGATGTCAAAGAGAAAAAGGCTGTGAACAACGATTATCACCGCCTTACGAACTATCTCGAAGTGCAGTTCCGTCCATTCCAGCCAAAAGATGCGCCGGACCTGTACCCGAAAAAATTCCGGAAAGAGATCGATGAGTTTAACGACTGGCTCTTCCCGCATATCAACAACGGCCATTACCGCATGGCATTCTGCCAGTCACCGGAAGCATACGATGAGGCATACGAAGATTTCTATGAATCCCTCGATAAGCTGGACAAACGGCTGGAGACGAACCGTTTCCTGTTCGGCGACTACATCACCGACAGCGATGTCCGCGCTTACGTCACTCTGATCCGTTGGGATGTCAGCTACTTCCACAACGTAGGACCGGTGAAGAAACCGATTCGTGATTACAAAAATATCTGGGGCTACTTAAAAGAGCTGTATGCGATCCCGGCCTTCCGTCACGGAAGCGATCCGCAGGTGCTGGCACTTTCGAGACCTGGAAAGAAATTAGGCGAGGTTCTCTTCCGCGGATACAACGAACGAATCCTTGCAAAAGTAGATTTCGAGAAGCTGATGGCAGACGATGGATCGAGAAGAACACTCAGCAAAACACCGGATGAAGTATTCCTTCGCCATCCGGAGGGAGAGACCTACGAGGATTACGCAGGAGAAATCTCAAAAACCATCTGGAACAGCCCGAAATGGGAAGACAGAAACCCGAAGAACGGCGTACTTTCCGTGGATGCATCGATTAATCCGCTGAAAGGACTTTTATAAAGAGATAAGACAGAAGAATCCGGAGCGCTCTGGTAGAACACTCTCAGGCAGCCGGGGTGCGGCCGGAACTGAAAAGAACGAGAAAATGAGGAGGATTTTATTATGAAAAAGACAAAGAAATTCTGGGCAGTATTGGCAGCGGCTGGCCTTTTGGCAGCAAGTTTTGCAGGATGTGGAAGCAATGCATCAGCAAATGCAGGAAGCAGCAGCGGTTCCGCAGCATCATCTTCCGCAGAAGGCAGCTCCGCATCGGATTCCGGTGAGAAAAAAGTGATCAAAGCTGTAACAAGCGGCACACTGGCACCGTACTTTTACGTAAATGATGACAACGAGCTGACCGGTGTCGATATCGATATCGTAAAAGAAGTGTTCAACCGCCTTCCGCAGTATGAACTGAAAATTGAGCAGGCAGATGCACTGCAGGGTGTGCTAAGCGGTCAGTACGACATCGCAGTCAACAACTATGGATATACCGATGAGAGAGCAGAATCCTACTACTTCTCTTTACCATATAAAACCAGCTTCAACGAATACATTCAGAGAACCGGCGATGAGCCGCTGACTTCTCTTACCGATCTGGCAGACCGCGGATACAAAATTGAGCTGAGTGCAGGAAGCCTTACCGCAAATGCACTGGAAAAATGGAATACAGACAACCCGGATCACCAGATCAATATCGTATATTCCAATGCAAACTTCCAGGTCCGCTACCAGCACATCGTAGATGGAACCGCTGATGTGGCAATCGACGACGGACCGATCATCGACAACCTGCTTCCGCAGTTCGGACTGGAAGGTCAGCTGGAAGCAAACGAGATCGACGAGGAGACCGAAGATTTCCTGTTCCCGCAGAACAATACCTACTTCCTGTTTGGAAAGAACGAAGAGGGCGCAGCACTCCGCGAGGATGTTGACAAAGCCTTAAAAGAGATGAAAGGAGACGGAACTCTTTCCAAGATCACAACCGAGTATCTCGGCGTGGACACCAGCCCGGACGAGAAATACTTTGATGAGACACCAAACTAGAATATCGTTTTCGAAATAAGAACAGAAGAGATTACAAAACAGACGGGAAGCGGATCGAGAACATCCGTTTCCCGATTCTAAAAGGAGCGAAAAACATGGCAGAAATTTACCGGGTAGAAAAGGGAAGCGAAGAGTGGAAATACAAAGCATATGATTACGTCAGAACCGATGCGTTCTGCTTGGGACAGAACATTCCGATTGAACTGGAATTCGGACAGGACGAGAGCAAAGATGATCTGCAGGCGATTCTGCTGACAGAAGATCACAAGCCGGTAGCCGGCTGCCGCATCGCATTTCCGGCGGAAAAGACAGGAAAAATCGAGCGTGTCTGTGTTGTCAGAGAAAAACAGAAAAGCGGATACGGCCGCGTACTGATCGAAGCCGCTGAGAAATGGCTGAAAGAATACGGTGTCGATCACATCGTCATCACGAGCCAGGACCGCGCCGCAGGCTTTTATGAGAAATTAGGCTACAAACTGAATCCGGACGCTGACCTGTCGGTATACGACCACCATGCACTGAAGAAAGACGAAGAGCCGAAAAAGCCGAAGAAAAATCTTGGCTTTACCTGTGTACTGGTAGAAAAATACGTGTAAGAGAGGACAAAAATCATGGGAAAATTATTTGACGTTTCACTGGTATTTTCATCCATACCAGAATTGCTGACAAAGCTGCCGATCACGCTGGAACTGGCCGTGGTTTCTATGCTGATCGGACTGGGACTGGGACTTGTGATGGCGATCATCAAAATGAAAAAAATCAGAGTGCTGACGCAGATTACGAATCTTCTGATTTCACTGCTCCGCGGCACGCCGGTCATCGTACAGCTGTACGTTGCGTTCTTTGGTATTCCCATGATGTTCAAGGCAATCAACCAGCAGTTCGGAACGAATCTGGCGGTTGCCAATATTTCCGGTTTCGTCTATGCGATGATCGCTCTGGGACTGAACCAGTCGGGCTTTATGGCTGAGATTATCCGTTCGGCTCTGCAGTCCGTTGACCCGGGCCAGATCGAAGCAGCACATGCACTCGGCATGACGTATCCGCAGACACTGCGCCGCATCATTCTGCCGGAGGCCTTTGAGGTTGCGCTTCCGACCCTTGGAAACTCTTTTATCAGTATCATCAAAGGAACGTCTCTTGCTTTTACCTGCGCCGTTGTCGAGATTACCGCACAGGGCCAGATTATTGGAGGAAGAACGTATCGCTACTTTGAAGTTTACGTTTCACTGGCCATCATTTACTGGCTGGTAACGCTGGTGATCGAGCAGATCATCCGCGTAATTGAAAATAAAATCCGGATTCCGGACCAGGTAGAGCTGGCGTCCGCAAACGGGGAGGGTAAGAAAAATGATAAAAATTGATCATTTATCAAAAAAATATAACGACAACGTGGTGCTCGACGACATCAGCCTCGAGATCAAACAGGGCGATGTTGTGGGAATCATCGGTCCTTCCGGAACCGGAAAATCAACGCTTCTGCGCTGCGTCAACCGCCTTGAGACACCGGAGAAGGGAACGGTGACGATCGGGGACAAGGTGATCGGCCTTTCCGAGCGGAAACCGAAAGAGCTTCTGTATTTAAGACAGAACACAGGAATGGTGTTTCAGCGGTTCAATCTGTTTGAGAAGAAAACCGCACTGGAAAATGTGATGGAAGGCCTGATTGTTGTCAAGAAGATGAAAAAAGACGAGGCCAGAGCCATTGCATTAGAAGAACTGAAACTGGTCGGCATGGAGAAATGGGCAAACCATTATCCGAAACATATGTCCGGCGGACAGCAGCAGAGGGTGGCGCTCGCAAGAGCCCTCGCCATGAAACCGCAGATTCTGCTGCTCGACGAGCCGACTTCAGCCCTTGACCCGGAGCTGGTTGGAGAGGTTCTGGATGTTATTAAAAAAGTTGCGGCACAGGGATATACAATGCTTCTGGTTTCCCATGAGATGAACTTTATCCGCCATGTGTCGAACCGTGTGATCTTCCTTGATAAAGGACACGTAGTAGAAGACGGAACACCGAAAGAAGTATTCGAGCATCCGCAGAATCAGAGAACACGGGAGTTCTTCAGCAAGATGCATATTATGGCGCAGCCTGAGTATGTTATTTAAATTGCGGACACAGCCAAAGAGTAGGAGAAAAGATTATGATAGATGAGAAAAGAATTGCTGATTTTTTTGCGGAGCTGGTATCTATCGATTCGCCGTCCTTAGAGGAGCGCGAGATGGCGGACACCTTAAAAATAAAATTCGCCGAAATCGGGGTTACGCTTACAGAAGATCATACGCAGGAGCAGACCGGCTCCAATGCGGGCAATCTGTTCGCGCGCATTCCGGGCAGCCTTGCAGGAGCCCCGGTTCTCTTTGCGGCCCACATGGACACTGTTGAGCCTGCAAAAGGCAAAAAAGCCGTCTCCCATGAGGATGGAACCGTAACGAGCGACGGCACGACAGTTCTTGGCGCCGACGACCTCGCCGGTGTGACAGCCATCTATGAAGCTGTCCGCCACCTCATCGAGACCAAAACACCGTACCGCCCGATCGAAATTCTGATCTCGACTGGTGAGGAGCTGTACTGCAAAGGCGCAAATGCCTTCGACTACAGCCAGGTGCAGGCAAAAGAAGCATACGTTCTGGATTTAAGCGGCGCGATCGGTGCAGCCGCCTACGCGGCACCGACACTCGTTTCCTTCGCGGCGAAAATCCAGGGAAAAGCCGCCCACGCCGGTTTCCACCCGGAGGACGGCATCAACAGCATCCAGGCGGCCGCCCGCGCAATCGCACAGCTTCCGCAGGGCCACGTGGATGAAAGCACCACTGCCAACATCGGAAAAATCGGCGGCGGCTCCGGTACCAACATTGTTTCGGAAAGCTGCGTGATCGAAGGCGAAATTCGAAGCCTGAACCACGAGACGGCCATGGAGCTTCTGGAAACATATCACAGAATCTTCCAGCAGGAAGCAGAGAAGATTGGTGCGAAGCTGGTCTGGGAAGAAAAACTGAATATCCATGCGTATGAGACGCCGCTGACAAGCGATGCCGCAAGGCATTACGAGAGCGCCGTTGCAGAAGAAGGCCTGACCGCTGCATTCGAAAAAACTTTCGGCGGCAGCGACAACAACGTCTTTGCACAGCACGGCATCGAAGGGCTTGTCATCGCAACCTCGATGAATCAGGTACACAGCTGCGCCGAGTACACAAAAATTCCGGAGATAGCCCAGGTGGCGCGGATTGTGGCCAATCTTGCCGCACCGCAGGAAGCCTGAACAGATCCCGGACGAAAAAACAGAATACGTAAAAAATCCCCAAAGCCCGCCGGCAGATGTGAAAACAAAAACCGGCGGGCTTTTCCTGTTTCCGGCACGGCTTGCCACGCAGAGAAAAATAGTCTATAATAGGGAAAAGCTTCCGGTGCATGCCGGAATTTAACACCAGTAGACAAGAAGTCCCCCGCTTCTAAAGCGGTGGGATGAATTGTTAAAAGAAACATAACGGCAGTGGCGGGCGGAGAAAAATCGGTATCCTCCACTGACATGAGGCAAGTCACAGTCGAACTATTTTCGACATGTCAGACTCCGTGAAAATACCGACTGTGAGTTGAAACAAGAATAAAAGAGGAAAAACAATGATACATACACCAATTCAGAAACTGGAATTTCCAAACGACAGAAATGTCCGACTGTACTGCAAGAGAGAGGATCTTCTCCCGTTTTCCCTGGGCGGAAATAAAGTGCGGATCGGACGCGCCTTTTTCCAGGATATGCAGGAGAAAAACAAAGACTGCATGATCATCTACGGAAACAGCAGATCCAACCTCTGCCGCGTGCTGGCCAATCTGTGCTGTGCCGAGAAAATTCCATGTTATATGATCTGTTCTTCCGAAGAAAACGAGGAACAACCGATCGAAACCAACAACAGCCGTCTGATGAAATGGCTCGGAGCCGAAGTCATTCCGTGCAGAAAAACGGAGATTGCACAGACCGTCGAGCAGACGATGAACCGTTTGACAGAAGAGGGATATCACCCATATTATATTTTCGGGGATAAATTCGGAACGGGCAATGAAGGCACACCGGTACAGGCCTACGTGGACGGCTACCGCGAGATTCTTGCGTGGGAGAAAGAACAGAATATTTCTTTTTCTCATATCTTTGCGGCATCCGGAACCGGCTCGACCCAGTGCGGCCTGGTAAGCGGAAAATTGCTCGAGCAGGGAACGGAGCAGATCATCGGCCTTTCGATTTCATCCCGCGAGTACGACCGAGCCATCCGCATCATGGAGAGCGGCATTTCCGATTATTTTGCGAAGAATCATCTCGTGCTGCCGGAAGGATGGGAGAGTGAACTTCATCTGGAAATGGGATACCGCCAGGGCGGATACGGCCAGTACGATGAGCGGATTTTACAGGTGATCCGGGAAGAGTTCTGCCGGAACGGCCTTCCGCTGGATCCGACGTACACCGGAAAGGCATTCTGGGGAATGAAGCAGTACATAGAAGAACATCAGTTACAGGACTGCGATGTGCTTTTTATCCATACCGGAGGCACGCCGCTGTTCTATGACTGCATTCTGAACGATACCGATGGAGGAAAAAAATGAAACTGATTTCAATAGTCATCCCATGCTACAATTCCGAGGCAACGATCCGGAAAGTTGTAGAGATGGTGATGGAAGAATTCAAGAAAATGGACGGATATGACTGCGAATTTGTCCTGGTGAACGACGGTTCCCCGAAAGACAATACGTATGGGGAGATCAAGAAGCTCGGTGAGCAGTATCAGAATGTCAAGGGCATCAACCTGCTGCGCAATTTCGGCCAGCACAATGCGCTGATGGCGGCACTCCACTACACCGAAGGAGACTTTATTCTCGGCATGGACGATGACATGCAGACACATCCGTCCCAGATCAGCAAACTGATCCACAAGATGGAAGAAGGATACGATCTGGTTTACGGCTGCTATCCGAAACGAAAAAATTCGTTCCTGAAAAATGTCACCAGCAAACTGAACGAAGTTTCCTCCCGGATTCTTCTCGGACGGCCAAAAGACATCGTTTCCAGCAATTTCTGGATGATTACCCGCCAGATCAAGGACGAGGTGGTAAAATACGACAGCTTCAATCCCTATATTGACGGCATTTTCTACCGCACGACACACAAAATCGGAAATGTAGAGGTGGAGCATTTCAAACGTGCAGTGGGAACTTCCAACTATACGTTAAAGAAACTGATCAAATTGTGGCTTGCCTACTGGAACTATTCTGTAATTCCGCTTCGCATATCGTCCGTTCTCGGCGGAGTTTCTGCGGCCGGCGGTTTTCTGGCAGCCATCATGATTGCCATCCGAAAGCTCATCAATCCGACCGTGATGGTTGGCTGGTCTTCGACGATCTGCGCCATCGTTGTTTTTTCCGGATTGATTCTGATGGTGCTCGGCATCATCGGAGAATACCTCGGAAAGATGATTCTGATTCTGAACCGCACGCCGCAGTATATTGTGCGGGAAACCATTAACGTATCTGATGAGGAAGAAAAAAAGTGAAAAAAATCATGATTTTAGGTGCTGGTATTTACCAGGTGCCGCTGATCCGGACTGCACGCAGAATGGGTCTTTACACGATCGTAGTGAGTATTCCCGGCGATTATCCGGGGTTTGCACTTGCAGATAAAATTTATGAACTGAATACGCGGGATAAAGAAGCGATTCTTGCGGCGGCGGAAAAAGAACAGATCGACGGAATCTGTACATCGGGAACCGATGTGGCCGTCAGCACAATCGGCTATGTCTGTGAAAAGATGCATCTGTCCGGCATTCCGTGTGAGGCGGCGGAAATTCTGACCGATAAGGCAAAGATGAAAGACGCATTCCGGCAGGGCGGCGTTTCCGCGGCAGACGGGATGCGGGTAAGAAGCGCAGAGGAGGCACAAAAAGCCGCAGAACAGCTTGGATACCCGGTTGTCGTAAAACGGGTGGACAGTTCAGGAAGCCGCGGAATTACCGTGGTGGAGCATTCCGGACAGATCGAAGAAGCGTATGAAAATGCGAGAAACGGTTCGGCAAGAGATTATGTGCTGGTTGAAAAATTCCTCCGCGGAACGGAGATCGGCGTGGATGGATTTGTGCAGAACCACAAACTGGTCTTTCTGGCACCGCACACGAAATTTGTATACCGCGGTGCACACACGACCGTTCCGGTCGGCCACGCATTTCCGTATGGATGCAGCGGGGCACTGCGGGAAGAAATTGCCCGCCAGATGCAGCTGGCCGTCACCGCATCCGGTGCCGATCAGTGCTCCGTCAATGCGGATGTCTTTGTGGACGGAGAGAAGGTCTGGATCATTGAAATGGGCGGAAGAACCGGGGCAACCTGCATTCCGGAACTGATTTCAACGTATTACGGATTTGATTTTTATGAGCAGATGATCAAAAGCGCACTCGGGGAAGAAACGGATTTTCAGCAGACGGAAAGCTGCCCGTGCATGGCAAAACTGCTGCTGAGTCCGGTAAGCGGAACCATCACACAAATCGACCGGGATCAGGTCGAACGTCTGCGTCAGGAAGGGCTGGAGCTTGTCCTGGATTATCCGGAGGGGCATGAAGTTTCTGCCATGGCAGATGGAACTGACCGGATCGGCCATGTGATTGTAAAGACGGACCGGGAAGCGGAACTGGATGAGCAGATGAAGCGGGTGTACCGCTGTATCTGGATTGATGGAAAAAATCTGGAGACAATCTGGGAAGAGAAAACAGCAAAATAAAAAACCCGGAATCTTTTCAAGACCTCAGAAGAGGAGCGAAAGGATTCCGGGTTTTGCGTTGCCAGGCATATCAATATCCGGTGGACCAATTTTGATTACACTGTTTTTACAGGCTTCATCATCATCCGATAGTAGACTGGAATCAGCAGTGCAACCGCACCGAACCAGGCAAGCGGGCTTGCGATGCAGACGGCAGTGTAGCCTAAGAAGCGTGACAGCCAGACGGTAGCAGCAAGACGCATCACAAGCTCGATCATGCATGCGGCAAACGGTGCGCGTCCGTTCTGCATACTCTGAATCGAGGTGCGGTAGACGGCGAGAAGGCCGAGCAGGAAGTAGAACGGCGCTTCGATCGTCAGGAATGCATCGGAGTAATGGTAAGAATCCGTGATTTCGCTCGAAAAGCTTGGTGAGCAAGTGCATCTGTCCCGCGAGGTCTGCTGCCGCCGCTTCCGGAAAATGACGGGAAAGACGGTGACGCAGTATCTCGAGGAATATCGTGTGTCCAAAAGCCTGCCGCTCGTCGAAAGCGGCTTTTTGCCACGAAAAATATGTTACATCTGTTTGATTGCCTGCAGCATTTCAAGATCCGAAGCAGTCACCTTGATATTGGAAACCATCGTTCGGCCGTCCGGTTTTTTCACCGTGACTTCGAGAATCGTTCCCTCCTCGATCTGCGAGGATGCGAGATCGCTCATGAATTTTACGAACTTCGGGTGGTTTTGGGCGAAACGGTCTCTCAGATTTTTTAATTCTATTAACTTCATTGGGTTAAATGCCATTCTTTTTTCTGTCCTTTCTATTCAAAACTTCTTTCGAAACATGAAAGTATTGTAACATGGAAAAGAAAAAATGCAAGCGGATAAAAAGAGAAAAGACAGAGATACTGGGAATATAGAAAAGATTCTCAATTAGAATGGGAGAAAAACGAATGAAAGCGAAGAAGTATCTGCTGTTTTTTCTTTTGGGCTACTGCATTTATATTGCCATCGAAGTCACCTACCGCGGTTACAGCTTCCGCCTGATGGGCATTGCCGGAGGACTGTCCCTTGCAGGAATCGGAATGCTGGAAGACGCCGGGCTGCGCCGCTTTCCGCTGGCGTTTCAGATGATGGTATCTGCGGTTCTGATCACGGCCATCGAACTGTATTCGGGAATGTTTTCCCTGCGGGTGCTGCATTACCGTATGTGGGACTACAGTGCGCTGCCGTTTTCCTTCTGCGATGGGCTGATCTGCCCGTGGTTTTTCGGGATCTGGTATCTGCTCTCGGCAGTGGGAATTTTTCTCACAGATTATGTGAGCTATTATATTTTCCACGAGGGGACGCACCCGATGTATCGAAAGAAGAAAAAGGGTTGTGCCGAGGGTGAGTTCGTTATAAAATAAGAAAAAACAACCCAGGCAGGAGGTACTCATGGAAAACGAAAAAAATTATCTGGAATATCTCGCAGAATTGTACCCGACCATCGAAAAAGCAGCGACCGAAATCATCAATCTGCAGTCCGTTATCAACCTTCCCAAAGGCACGGAGCATTTCCTTTCGGATATTCATGGCGAATACGAAGCCTTTTCTCATGTACTCCGCAACGGTTCCGGTGCCGTGCGAAAGAAGATTGACGATGTCTTCGGCCACACGCTCGGCATTTCGGAAAAACGTGCGCTTGCAACCCTTATCTATTACCCGAGAGAGCGCCTGGAGATGGAGAAAAAGCAGCAGGAGGACATCAATGACTGGTACAAGGTCATGCTGTACCGCCTGATCGACGTCTGCAAAATCGTTTCTTCCAAATACACCCGTGCCAAAGTGCGGAAAGCCCTGCCGGCGGATTATGGCTATATCATCGAGGAGCTGATCACTGAAAAGCCGGAGGTGCTCGACAAAGAAGCATACTACGAGGCGATCATCCAGACCATCCTCGAAATCGGCAGCGCCGAAAACTTCATCATCGCCGTGGCAGAGCTGATTCAGCGGCTCGTTGTTGATCATCTCCACATCATCGGCGACATCTTTGACCGCGGTCCGGAGCCGTATAAAATCATGGACTGCCTGATGAATTACCATTCCCTTGATATCCAGTGGGGCAACCACGATGTGCTCTGGATGGGCGCTGCGACCGGCCAGCCGGCGTGCGTGGCCAGCACGATCCGCATCTGCCTCCACTACGGCAATCTCGATGTGCTGGAGGACGGCTACGGCATCAATATGCTTCCGCTTGCCACCTTTGCTCTCGAGACGTACGGCGATGATCCGTGCGAATGCTTTGCCGCAAAAGGCGGCGAGGACAGCGGAAATTCCCAGCAGATGCTGGAGCGCCGCATGCACAAGGCCATCACCGTAATGCAGTTAAAGCTCGAGAACCGTCTGATCCGTGAGAACCCGGAGTACGGCATGGAAAACCGCCGTCTGCTGGAAAAGATCGATTACCAGAACGGAACGGTGACGATTGGGGAGAAAACGTATGCTCTGCGCGACAAGAGCTTTCCGACGATCGACCCGGCGCATCCGGATGAGCTGACAGAAAAAGAGGCAGAAGTGCTCGATAAGCTGATCTTCGCCTTCCGAAACAGCGAAAAACTGCAGGCGCACGTCGATTTCCTGCTCAAAAAAGGAAGCCTCTACCGCGTCTACAATGGAAATCTGCTGTACCACGGCTGCATGCCGATGAATGAGGACGGCACCTTAAAAGAGGTACAGGTCGACGGAAAGAAATACAAGGGAAAAGCACTGTACGATATCCTCGAGCACAACGTGCGCCGCGCATTTGTAAGCCGCGATCCGAAAAAACGGGAGCAGGGCCGCAATACGCTGTGGTATCTGTGGACCGCGCCGAATTCCCCGCTGTACGGCCGCGACAAGATGACAACATTTGAGCGGTATTTCCTCGCAGAAAAAGAGACCTGGACCGAGGTGAAAAACGCGTATTACCGTCTGATCGAGAAAGAGGAGACGGCGGACCGGATCTTACAGGAGTTCGGGCTTGCCGGTGAAAATGTACATATTATCAACGGCCACGTCCCGGTACACCAGAGTGCCGGTGAAAGCCCGGTCAAATGCGGCGGCAAGGTGCTGATCATCGACGGCGGCTTCTGCAGGGCGTACCACAAAGAAACCGGCATCGCGGGTTACACGCTGATTTACAACTCGTACGGCCTCAGCCTCACCGCGCACGAGCCGTTTGAATCGACGGAAAAAGCAATCCGGGAGGAGAAGGATATTGTCTCCCGCCAGGTGGCGGTGCGGTACAACATGAAGCGCCAGTTAGTCGGCGATACGGATCAGGGACGGCAGATCCGGCAGCGCATCCGTGAATTAAAGGAACTGATCGAGGCGTACCGCACGGCTCAGTTAAAAGAGCTTCTTTAAATCAAGGGTTTTCAACTGCGCCGGAAAATGGTATAATCAAAACAGTGTGCGCAGATGGAAACACTGTGCGCTGGAACAGATGGAAAGAAGGAAGAAACATATGAGGGCATGGATTGCCAGGATGACAGAAGATAACATAGATCAGAGCGCGATCGAAAAAGCAGGAGAGATTCTGAAAAACGGCGGTCTGGCGGCATTCCCGACCGAGACCGTATATGGTCTTGGCGGAAATGCGCTGGATGCCAAAGCTTCCGAGAAAATTTATGCGGCAAAGGGCCGTCCGTCGGACAACCCGCTGATCGTCCACATCGGAAGAATGGAGGACCTCGAAACCGTAGCGGCAAACGTGCCGGAGAGTGCACGCAAACTGGCAGCCGCATGCTGGCCGGGACCGCTGACGATGATTTTTGAGAAAACAAATGCCGTTCCGCTCGAGACGACGGGAGGCCTTACCTCCGTAGCCGTGCGCTACCCGAGCAACAAAGTGGCAAACGCACTGATCTTAGCCGGAGGCGGCTTCATCGCAGCGCCGAGCGCCAATACATCAGGCCGGCCGAGCCCGACGAAAGCCGAGCATGTGATCGAGGACCTTGGGGACAAAATTGACTGTATCATCGACGGAGGAGACGCCGAGATCGGCCTCGAATCCACCATCGTCGATTTTACAGAGGAGATTCCGACGATTCTCCGCCCGGGCTATTACAACAAAGAGATGCTGGAAAAAGTGCTTGGAACCGTGCGTGTCGATCCGGGAATCCTTGCGGAGGACAGCCATGTGCGTCCGAAGGCACCGGGCATGCGCTACAAACATTATGCGCCGAAGGCAGACCTTACGATTATCCAGGGCGAGATGGAACGGGTGATTCCGGAAATCAACCGCCTTGCCGCAGAACAGGAAAAGGCAGGAAAGAAAGTGGGCGTAATCTGCACCGATGAGACACGGGAGCAGTACACCACAGGAGATATCAAGAGCATCGGGCTGCGCGCCGAAGATGAGACGATCGCGCATCACCTGTTTGCGATTCTGCGCGACTTCGATGAGGACGGCGTGGAGGTGATTTATTCCGAGGCTTTCGACACCCCACGTATGGGGCAGGCGATCATGAACCGCCTGTTAAAAGCCGCAGGCCACAAAGTAGCAGAGGTATAACAGTGAAACATTACAGCAGGATTTTATTTGTGGACGCGGACGATACCGCGCGCGCACCGATGGCGAAGGCGATTCTGCAGAGCAAAGAGCTTCCGTGGCCGATGGAAATTGGTTCCCGCGGGCTTGTCGTTCTGTTTCCGCAGCCGGTCAACCAGAAGGTAGAGGCAGTGCTTGCGCGCAACGGGCTTTCGGCCAAAGACCACACCACCACACCGCTTACCGCGGAGGACATCAACGACGACACGCTGCTTCTTGTGATGGAGGACAGTCAGAGGGAAAAGATCCGTGAGGACTTCCCGGATGCGCCCCATCTGCAGACGATCGCCGGATTTCTGCGGCTGGCAGGAGACATCCCCGCCCTTTACGGGGAACCGCTTACCGAATACGGAAAATGTTATGAAGCGCTGGAATTCCTGATTGAAGGTGTTCTTGCGCGGCTGAAAGAGGAGGAAGAACAATGATAGCTTTAGGATGCGACCACGGCGGATATGAGCTGATGCAGGAGGTAAAAGCATATCTGGACAAACAGGGACTGGAATATCAGGACTTCGGATGCTACAGCAACGAGGCAGTTGATTATCCGGTTTACGCCAGAAAAGTAGGCCATGCGATCCAGAACGGAACGTGTGATAAGGGAATCCTGATCTGCGGAACCGGAATCGGCATTTCTATCACGGCAAACAAAATGGAAGGAATCCGTGCAGCACTCTGCACCGACTGCTTCTGCGCAGAGGCAACCCGCCTGCACAACGATGCCAACGTACTGGCGATGGGAGGACGTGTTGTAGGCCCTGGCCTTGCAATCAAAATCGTAGAAACCTTCCTGAACACTCCATTTTCCGGAGAAGAGCGTCACGAACGCCGTATTCACTTGATTGAGCATGAAGGCGAAAATGAATAAATTTTGAACAAAACAAAGGAGAAGCGAAAATGGCAAGAACAGTCATCATGGATCACCCGCTGATCCAGCACAAAATCGGTATTATCAGAAAGAAAGACACAAGCTCCAAGGAGTTCCGCGAGATGATCAGCGAGATTGCAATGTTGATGTGCTACGAGGCAACCAGAGAGCTGCCGCTCACAGACGTTGAAATTGAAACCCCGATCTGCAAAACAACCGTAAAAGAGCTCGAAGGAAAGAAAATGGCAGTTGTGCCGATCCTCCGTGCCGGTCTTGGTATGGTAGAAGGTATGCTGGCTATGATTCCGGCAGCAAAAATCGGACACATCGGTCTGTACCGTGATCCGGAAACCCTGGCACCGGTTGAGTATTACTGCAAACTTCCGTCAGACATCGCAAGCCGTGAAGTATTTGTAACCGACCCGATGCTGGCAACCGGCGGTTCTGCAACGGCAGCCATCACCATGCTGAAAGAAAAAGGCGCAAAGAAGATCCACTTCATGTGTATCATCGCATCTCCGGAAGGAATCGAGAAAATGCATGAGGTTCACCCGGATGTCGATGTTTTCGTCGGAGCACTGGATGACCATCTGAACGAGCACGGCTACATTGTACCAGGCCTCGGCGATGCCGGAGACCGTATCTTCGGTACGAAATAAGAGCGGAAGCAAAGTACGTTAAGAAAACACAGGGGAAATGGGTATGAGCGATAAACGAGAGGATTATATTTCCTGGGATGAATATTTCATGGCAGTTGCCCAGCTTGCCGGTATGCGCTCGAAGGATCCGCACACACAGGTGGGAGCCTGCATTGTGAGCGAGGACAACAAGATTCTGTCCATGGGATACAACGGTTTCCCGAGAGGCTGCTCGGACGACGAGTTCCCGTGGGGAAAGACAAGTGAAAATCCGCTGGAAAACAAGTATCTTTACACAACGCACAGTGAACTGAACGCCATCCTGAATTACCGCGGCGGAAGCCTCGAGGGAGCAAAGCTGTATGTGACATTGTTCCCATGCAACGAGTGCTGCAAGGCGATTATCCAGGCGGGAATCAAAACGGTGATCTACGACTGCGACAAGTACGCGGACACCCCGTCCGTGATCGCATCGAAACGGATGATGAAGGCGTCCGGAGTCACTTTTCAGAAATACCACCGCACAGGGCGGGAAATTACCATGTCCCTGTAGCAGAAAAGATAATAGAAGGAGCGCGCCTGAACGAACAGAAAGTTCAGACGCGCTTCGTCTGTATACACGAAAAGACAAGAAACGGGAGGGCACCATGGAGAGCAATTTCGAATGGATTACGGCAAACGGGGATATCGGCATCCGCTTTTTCCACAGCATCGACGATGGCGGCTACAGCAACCCGCCGCACTGGCACAACGATCTGGAGATCATTTATCTTCTGGAAGGCCGTCTGAAAGTGCGTTTCGGTGACGGCGGCGAGCGGCAGATCGGGGCAGATGAACTTCTCGTCATCAACTCCGGCACGATCCACGCCGTGACAGCCTATCCGAATCAGGCCATCGTCCTGCAGGTTCCGTACGAGATGCTGCTGCAGTACATGGAGCGTTACGATCAGCTTTACTTTGTTGTGGATGAAAGACCGGCCAGTGAGGCGGAAAAACAAAAACTCGCAGAATTCAAAGCAGTTCTCCGGGAGATGGACGAGGTGTACGGTGCGCAGAAAGAAGGGTATCAGTTAAAATTCGACAGCCTTCTTCTTGAAGCGCTGTACCGCTTACTGGTGGACTATGCGGTGCGGATCGGAAAAGAATACATTCCGCAGAATCAGAAGGCCGTACAGCAGATCCGCGAGGTCATGCGGTATATTGAGGAGCATTACGCCAAAAAGCTGACGGTGGCGCAGGTCGCGGAGCACTTTGGTTATACGCCGAATTATCTGTCGAAGCTTCTGAAACGGTACCTCGGTCTGACGGTCTACCAGTATCTGTATGAAATCCGGCTCGACCGGATCTGCCGCGACCTGCAGCATCCCGAGGCGCGGATCATGGAACTTCTGCCGAAACACGGCTGCGAAAACTACAAGTCGGTGTCGCGTCTGTTTAAGGAGCGGTACGG
Source organism: Blautia sp. AF14-40 (assembly GCF_003479665.1). NCBI lineage: Bacteria > Bacillati > Bacillota > Clostridia > Lachnospirales > Lachnospiraceae > Blautia > Blautia sp. AF14-40. Next base: position 60,695 of record NZ_QUHK01000005.1, on the reverse strand, counting down.
CTGCAGCATGAAGGAAATGCAGAAGCGGTATGAAAAGGAAAAAGGAGACCGCCCGATGGGACAGTGGGTAAGAATCAGAAAAGCGGAAATGCCCTAATTTTCTGCCGAAAAAGGCACTAAACAAGAAGAAGAGAGCATGGTATAGTGGAAGCATGAAACAGCGGATTTTCAGTAAATGCCGCAAAACATGTGAAAAATGGAGTGTGGAAAATGAAAGCAAAACAGATTACAACGTACCATGTAAAAGGGGAAGCAAAAACCTGGGAAAAAGCGCTGGCACCGGAAGACGAGTCCAAGAGCGTAAAAATGATTGAGTCGAACGTCATCAACCTGTATCCGGACTTTGCGTTCCAGACCATCGAGGGCTTCGGCGGCGCCATGACCGAGAGCAGCGCATACCTGCTGTCCCGTATGGATGAGGAAACACAGAATCAGGCATTACAGGATATTTTCGGACCGGACGGCCTTCATGCAAGATTTGTCCGCGTGCCGATCGACAGCTGTGACTATTCCCTTGAGGAGTATCAGGCAGTCGCAGACCCGATCGCAGACCCGGATCTGGCAACCTTCTCGATCGACCGCGACCGCAAATATGTCCTTCCGATGCTGAAAAAAGCCATCGAAATCTCCGCAGAGCCGATCAGTGTTCTGATGAGCCCGTGGTCTCCGCCGTATCAGTGGAAAACTGCACCGAAGATCGCAAAGAATGATGCTGCTGTTTACGGTGCAATGGGAATGCCGGTTCCGGAAGAGATTCCGCAGAGAAACCACGGCGGCAGCCTGAAACCGGAGTATTACGGAAGCTGGGCAAAATACGTCGTAAAATATCTGCAGGCATACCTCGATGAGGGAATCCCGGTGACGATGCTGAGCCTGCAGAACGAGACCGTAGCGGCTACCACCTGGGACAGCTGCGTATGGACACCGGAAGAGTCCAAAACCTACCTGAAAGATTATCTGTATCCGGAGATGAAAAAAGCAGGCCTGACGGACAAGATCGGCATCTTCATCTGGGATCACAACAAAGAGCGTATGATCGAGCACGTTCTGACCGTCCTTGACGAGGAGACCATGGACATGGTAGCCGGTATCGCATTCCATTGGTATTCCGGCGACCACTTCGAGGCTGTTGAGCTGATGAAACAGAAATACCCGGACAAAACCTTCATGCTTTCCGAGTGCTGTGCCCTTCACATGCCGGGCAGAATCGGTTTTGGCGACGGTGGTTTCGGACCGGTGAACTTCCAGACACCAGAGTACGTCGATTACCTTGACGCCGCAGATTATGCACACGATATGATCGGAAACCTGAACGCCGGCATGAACCGCTGGATCGACTGGAACTTCCTCGTAGACAAAGACGGCGGCCCGCGCCACGTACCGATGGGATTCACCTCAGGTCTGATTGTGGATGATGATTTCCATTACCGCAAACCGATCATGTACCACTACATCGGCCATATTTCCAAATATATTGCTTCGGGTGCAAAACGCATCGGCTGGAGCAAATACGGAGCAAACCTGGATGTAACGGCCGCAGTCAATCCGGACGGAAGCTACGTTGTGATCCTGCTGAACCGCACAAAAGAGGATTCCGGCTGCTTCCTGCGTGTCAACGGACATATCATGCGTGTCGATCTTCCGACAGAGACACTCAGCACGGTTGTAATCGAGAAATAAAAAGCAAAAATAAAAAAATGCCTTCTGTGCAGAATGGAAACAGTCTGCACAGAAGGCATTTTTGTAAGATACAATTTATTTTTGATCGGAATCGGAAGAATCTGAATTTTTCTCTTCGGTCGAAGGCTTTGCCGGTGTATACGGCGCATCAACCGGAGACTCTTCCGTGGCCAGCTTTGTCAGCGCTTTGCGCAGCCGGTAGCCCGGGAAGTGGAAGACTTCGGCCTCGTCGATCTTCTTTTTCTGATATGGGATCGCCTGTCTCGTTTCAGGATCAATGTGGTCCATGTGGAAGTAAAACGCATCGTCATCCGGCAGGTGATGTTTTTCAAGACGACGGTTGGCGAAGTTGCGGCAGACCGTGCAGATAATGGCACAGACCGGAACGGCGATGATCATGCCAAAGACACCCAAGAAGCCGCCGCCGATCAGAATCGAGATGATGATAAGGAAGCTGGACACACCGGTCGTCTCGCCGAGGATTTTCGGCCCTAAGAAGTTTCCGTCAAACTGCTGCAGGAGAACGACGAAAATCAGGAAATACAGTGCCTGCAGAGGGTCGATCAGAAGGATCAGCAGAAGACACGGAACGGCGCCGAGGAACGGGCCGAAAAACGGAATGATATTCGTCACACCGATGATTACGCTGACCAGCAGTGCGTACGGGGTGCCGATCAGGCTCGTCACAAGATAGCAGATGGCACCGATGATGATCGAATCGATGACTTTTCCAACGAGGAATCCGCTGAATTCCTGGTTCACATACTGGCAGTCGCGGATCACGGCATTTCCGTGATCCAGACCGAGCAGCGCGTAGACTGCTTTTTTCAGCTTGGCAATGTAGCTTTCCTTGTTGTACAGCATGTAGATTGCAACGATCGCGCCAAGCAGAATGTTTTTGAAAAACGTAACCATGTTGACGAGCTGTCCGGAGAGGTTCAGAAGGAACGTACGGAGCATCGGCATCAGGTCATTGGTCAGCCAGTTGGAAAGCTTTGCGGAGAACATGGAGATGTACTGGTCTGCCGTCTGCTGCATCTCCGGGTAATTCGCCAGCACTTTTGTGGCAAAATCCTGAATGTTGTTTGCGTAGTTGGAGAAGTTGGAGACAATGTTTGTGATACTTGAGAACAGCTCCGGGATCAGGGTCGCAATGAGTCCGTACAGCGCGAAAAGCATGGCGACGTACGTCAGAAGAATCAAAAGCGCCCGCACAAGCTTTTTGCAGCGTACCGACTGTGTTTTTCCGTGCCGGGCAAAGAGTCTGGCGATGATCCGCTGTTCTATGAAGTTAATGATCGGGCTGATCACATAGGCGAGAATCAGGGCTGCAATCAGGGGGGAGAGAATGTCGAGGACATTGTGAAAGGCGGTCCGCACAGAAGTCTGGTGGAAGAGCAGGTAGTAAAAAATCATGGACGCTGCAAGTACCAGAAAGGCAGTAACGCCGGCCCGGACATATTTTCGGTAACGATCCAGTTTCATAAAAATGTAAATCCCCTTTCGAATTTTATTAACCTCTATTATACACATGCAATCCCCAAAATACAACCGCAACCACACTTGCGGGAAAAAAAGGAAACTGCTATACTGGAAAAGCAGATTTAGAAAAAGGAGATAACAAATTTGAAGATAAAAATGCCGCCAAGCGTAAATATGGTAATCGATTCCCTGCATGCGAAAGGCTTCGAGGCGTACGCGGTCGGAGGCTGTGTGCGCGATACGATTCTTGCGCGGGAGCCGGACGACTGGGATATTACAACCTCTGCTTCCCCACAGCAGGTAAAAGAAATTTTTGACCGCACCGTGGATACGGGACTGGAGCACGGAACGGTAACAGTTCTGGCCGGAAGCGGCGCGCACGAGGTCACGACGTACCGCATCGACGGAGAGTATGAGGACGGCCGCCATCCGAAAGAAGTGGTCTTTACCTCCAGCCTCGCCGAGGATCTGCGCCGCCGTGATTTTACGATCAATGCGATGGCATACAACAACGAAGAGGGGCTTGTGGATCTGTTCGATGGAATCAGGGATTTACAGCGCAAAGTCATCCGCTGTGTCGGAAATCCGACCGAGCGGTTCAGTGAGGATGCACTGCGGATCCTGCGTGCCCTCCGCTTTTCCGCACAGCTCGGCTTCAAACTCGATCCGGCAACACTGGATGCCATCATAGCACTCGCGCCGACGCTTGAAAAAATCAGCGCCGAGCGGATCCGTGTGGAACTGAATAAACTGCTGATCTCGAAACGGCCGGAGTACATGGAGGCCGTCTATGAGGCGGGTATTACAAAAATTGTGCTGCCGGAGTTTGATGAACTGATGAAAACGCCGCAGAACAATCCGCACCACTGCTATAATGTCGGTGAGCACACGATTGCCGCTCTGCAGCACGTTCCGGCAGATCCGATTCTGCGCTGGACGATGCTGCTCCACGACATTGCAAAACCGGCGTGCCGCACAACGGATGAGGCCGGCATCGATCATTTTAAAGGCCACGCACCGGCGGGGGAGAAAATGGCGAAAGCGATTCTGCGCCGTCTGAAATTCGACAACGAAACCATCCGCCAGGTCGCAGCATTGATCCGCTGGCATGACTGCCGCATGGCTCCGGAGAAACCGGTGATCCGCCGTATTCTGAACAAACTCGGCCCGGAGCTGTTCGAAAAACTGATGATCGTGCAGGAAGCCGATACGATGGCCAAAAGCCTGTACCAGCGGGAGAAAACCCTGGAACGGATCGGAAAGGTAAGGGAGTGCGTCAGAGAAATTCTCGATAACGGCGACTGCTTTACGTTGAAAATGCTGGCCGTTTCCGGCAAAGATCTGATGGAACTCGGTGTCCCAAAAGGCCCGAAAATCGGCGAATGCCTGAACGCGGCGCTGGAAGAAGTGATGAAAGATCCGGCGAAGAATACAAAAGAATACCTGACAGAGTACGTAAAAACACTGCTGTAAAGCCAAAACGGCAAACAAAAGAGAGCCGGGGACAGAACAATCCGTCCCCGGCTCTCTTTTGTTTTTTGCTGGTTTTATGCGTTCAGATCACGCAGCAGATCCGCATACCAGCAGAACACATGGGCAATGCGGTACAGTTCGCTCTCCTTGGAGACGGTGCGCCACAGCTCTTTATAGCTGTGCAGCCACCGTTCGAGATCTCCGGCGAGTGCAAAACAGTCTTCTTTCTCCGGCAGAGTGCCCTCGGAAAGAAGGGAAGCGCGCAGGAACGGCAGCAGGCGGTTCAGCACTTTCAGGCCGTCTGCGGCGAGCAGGTACGCATAGATCATCGGACGGTTCTCCGGGCGGACGGTGCCGGCTTTCTCGTACAGAACGGCGCAGAGCGCGTCGATTGAAGCATTTGCTGCATCCGCATCGCCTTCCGCGCAGGAGCGGAGCAGTTCGGCAGCCTCTTCTTTGTCCTGATGCAGTTCGAGTGCTTCCTGTACCATAACGGCAGTGCGCCACGGATACGCATCCTGATGGCAGAGAAGATCGAGCACGGAAACGAGTTTTCCGGAAGCATCACCAAATTCCAGCACGGAAATCTGGCGGTTGATTTCCTCCTCCGGCAGAATGTCTGCATTCCAGGAGAACGCCGCGCCGTAGATCATGCCGATGCGGGAGAAGTCCGGGTGATTGATGTGGCCGTAATCGCCCCAGTCAGTGTTCAGAAGTCCCATCGCATGGCATTCGTGGCCGTAGCGCGCCATTCTGGAAATGTTTTCATACGCCTCATGATACTTGTTGATGAGCTGGTTCCATCCCTGTACGCCCGGGCACACATACAGATGCTCGGCACCGGAATTGGCAAGGCGGGTCAGACGCTCCGATGAAACATTTGACGCATAATCCCAGTGGAGGCAGATCAGGTTCTTCGGCAGGAGATGATAAGCTTCCGGCTCCTGGCTGATGACATCACTCCAGAACATCGGCGTGCGGCCGGATTCAGTGATATAGTTGGCAAGCTCTGTCACAAACTCGGTGTAGATGACGGTGGTTCCCTTTTCCTCGGCGAGTGCGCGGGAAGCCCCTTTTCCAAGGTCAAACGTTTCATCCGCGCAGAGATTGAAATACTTCGAGGAGAAGAGCTGCATATATTCGGAAAGAATGTGTTTGGCAAGGGAGAGGCTCTCCGGGTTTGTGATATCGAGCGTATGGTGCGCCTGGCGGTCATAGAAGGAGAACGGAGCCGAAGCAGAGCCTTCCAGTTCGCACAGATGTGCATACGATTTCGTGCAGAGCAGCTTGTACAGATGGCCGAAGCTTGCAAGCGACGGAACGAGATCAATGCCAAGTCCCTTGCAGTAGCGGTCCAGCTCGAGGATGTCCTCTGCAGTGAGCGGCGTATCGTCGCGCCACATCTCGGTCAGATCGTCGAAGAGATAGCTGTGCTCGATGTAGAGCTGAAGCTGATTGATTTTATAGAAGCTCAAGGTGGCGGCAAGCTGTTTCAGATAGGAAAGCGTCGGAACACGTCCGCGGGTCGCATCGTGGTAGAAGCCGCGGTTTTCCATGGCCGGTTTGTCGGAGATCAGGACGGTTGGAAGAACAGCACCTGCCTGGCGGATCATCTGACGGAGTGTCTGCACGCCGTAGAGAACGCCGCTTTCCAGAGATCCGCAGATCGTGATGTTTTCCGGTGTGACAGCGAGGGTATAAGCCTCACGGGATAATTCCGGAGAGGCAGTCAGATAGATCAGGTGTGATCCCACCGGCTGATGACGGCGGCAGATGGCAGGACGGAATCCCGTCTGTGTCTCAATCTCCTGCTGCAGAAGCTGTGCTGCAGAAAAAAGCTCAGCCGGGCTCTCGGAATCGAGAAAAATGCGGCTGTCATAGTGAATTGTAAAGGTGCCCTCTCCGTAGGAAAGGGAAGATGGCTGTGGTAAGAAAATCATAAAAACCCTCCTTAAAATAAAATGATTTTAGAGAACCCCATAACAGGTGTTTTTCATCCTGTCAAGTTTGGAATATTTTACCATGCGGTGAAATTAAAAACAATAAAATAAGAGAAAAAGAAAACACTTTCAACATTGCTTTTGGGATGAAAGAAAAAACAGAAACCAGTATGCATGGCACAGGGCGGATACGCATACATTGAATCGTGACCCCAAAAACGATCACAACAGGGAAAGGAGTCAGGCTCTTGTATGATTATGGATTGAGTGTGCTGTCCCATTACGGTCTTACGGCTTCCGGCACAATGCGGGTGCGGGGCGCTTTATTGTGCCACACCGAACAGGGGGATAAGCTGATCAGCGAGTTCGGGACGGCGGCGGAAAAACTGGAGCAGCGGTATCTTCTACAGTGCCGCATCACGGAGTCGGGGCTCCTGCGGTGCGATCAGATTCTGCGGAACGAAGAGGGAGCGCTTGCAACGCGCGGGGACGACGGAGGAACGTACATTGTGCGGAACTGGTACCCGGGCCGGGAATGTGAGACGGGAAACAGTGAGGATCTTATCCGCGCCTCGGACGCGCTGGCGCGGCTACATACGGCAGCTCATCTGCCGGTGAAAATGGAATACCGGAGGGAATCCATCGTGGAGGAGTGCATCCGCCACAATGTGGAAATTCGAAAGATCCGAAAGTATTTGCAGACAAAAAAGAAGAAAAATGAGTTCGAAAAACTGCTGTTGGCAAGCGCCGGTCCGTATCTGGAACAGGGAGAGCGGGCGGCCGCGGAAATGAAAGCTTCTTCCTATGAAAAACTGCGGCAGCGGGCGGACGAAGAAGGCGCCGTCTGCCACGGGGAATTCAGCCAGCACAATATTCTGCTGGAAAACGGCAGAGGCGAAACGGCGGTCAATTTCGACAAGTGGAACTTCGATCTCCAGGTGGCAGATCTTGGCTATTTTATGCGGAAAATTCTGGAAAAACACGGCTGGAGCGAGCGCGCGGCAGAACGGATTTTAAACGCCTACAGCGCCAGACGGCCGCTCGATGAGGGGGAAATCGAGACACTCCGCCTCTATCTTTCCTATCCGTGGAAATACTGGAAACTGGCAAACCGCTACTACGGAAGCAGAAAATCGTGGATATCCGGGCGGAATACGGAGAAACTAAAAACACTCAATGCGCAGCAGGCAGACTGGCTGCGGTTTGTTAAGGGATCCTTCTTTTAACCGTGCGGTGGAAAAGAGTCTGTTTTGGGCAGAAATCGCCATAAAACCGCTGGTATGGGGGACTTTTTTCTTGACAAGAGAGACGCATTAGTATATAAATATATACAGCTACGCGAAAAAGCCGGTCAACGTAACAGACTGATCATCCGGAAGAAAAACAGCCGGCAGGGCAGGTCGTGTGTATCAGCGGGCCCGCGTACCATGTAAAAAACAAATGTAAGATACAGGAGGAGTAAAACTCATGAACAAAACAGAATTAGTTGCAGCTATGGCTGAGCAGACAAATTTATCCAAAAAAGATGCAGAGGCTGCTTTAAAAGCATTTATCGATGTAGTATCTGAAGAATTAAAGAAAGGTGAGAAAGTTCAGCTGGTAGGCTTTGGTACCTTCGAAGTATCCGAAAGAGCAGCAAGAGAAGGAAGAAATCCGCAGACTGGCGAGACCATGGAAATCAAAGCTTCCAAAACTCCGAAATTCAAAGCAGGAAAAGCTTTAAAGGACATGATGAACTAAGTAAAAATCTATGCGCTTAGATAAATTTTTAAAAGTATCACGACTGATCAAGCGGCGTACCGTAGCCAATGAAGCCTGTGATGCAGGCCGTGTCCTCGTCAACGACAGACCGGCAAAAGCATCCGCACAGGTCAAGGCAGGAGATGTACTGGAAATTCAGTTCGGAAGTAAATCCGTCAGGGTAGAAGTGCTGAATGTGCAGGAAACCGTGAAAAAAGAAGAAGCACAGGAGCTTTACCGCTACTTATAAGAAGTGCGGCAGGATTCATGTGCAGCGAATAAAAAGAGAAAACCTTCATATAATGGGTGTATAGACCATTGTATGGAGGTTTTTTGTATGGGGGAGATGAACGAACAGGCGCACCGCCTTTTGCTGGAACAGCGGAAAACACTTTCTCTTGGCGGCGTGCAGGATGTGAAAAGCTTTGATGAGAACGAAGTTCTGCTCGTGACCGTCTGCGGTGTTCTTACCATCCGCGGAAAAGAGCTGCATGTGGGCCGCCTGGAGCTGGAAAAGGGAGAGGCGGATATCGAAGGCAGCATCGACAGCCTGGTCTATACGGAACATGGGCCGCTGCAGAAGAAGGGGTCTGCGCTTGCGCGGCTGTTCCGGTAAAAATGAGTGCGTATGTCACCCGGGAGCTGATTCTGTTCGCCTGTTCCATCTGGCAGGGGGCAGTCCTGGGGTTCTGGTACGATCTGATCAAGACAGCGCGGAAACTGATCCGCCACAGCCATGCGGCGGTATCTGCAGAGGACCTCTGCTACTGGATTGCGGCAGCGCTGTATCTGTTTGTACGGATTTACGGAGAGAACAGCGGCATTCTCCGCGGGTATCTGTTTGGTGGCATCCTTGGGGGCGCTGCATTGTACCACGCATCGTTTGGACGCTTTCTTCCGGAACTTCTGGCAAAGGGAATCAAAAAAGCAGGGCGAATCCTCGCTTTTCCAGGAAAATGGCTGGTAAAAAGTATGAAAAAACGGAGAAAAAGGTTGAAATTTCATGGGAAGAACGGTAAGATGTAACTACACATGTAAGAACAAAAGAAACAAGTCTGCGGACGAAAAACAACAGATAGTTTGGCTGCAGACGGTTGGAAAATAGAAAGCAAGGGTAAAGAAAAGAATGAAAGAAAGGGAAGAAAAGAATTCTGGCCGAAAGAAAAAAGTCAGAAAGAAGAGCCGTACAACAGAGTTCTCAATTACCGTAGTCCTGTGCTGCCTGGTTGCAGTCCTTACCGTAAAGGGAATCAGCCTTCAGCAGAAGGTCAATGCAAATGCATCCCGTCTTTCCAGTCTGGACAGCCAGATTGAAGAGGAGAAGCAGCGCACCGATGATATTACCGCCTTGAAAGAATACATGCAGACCGATGAGTACATAGAAAAAACGGCAAGAGAAAAATTTGGCATGGTAAAGGATAATGAGATTTTATTTAAAGAATCCCAGTCGAAATAAACAAAACAGATAAAGAAAGGGCATGATTTCGCAGTCCCCTTTGAAGTCCAGAACAAAGAGAGGAGGAGCGGAACATGCCGGAGTGGATCATTGCCATGTTCCTGATCGGCGCATTGCTGTCAGCAGGGGACATGGCTAAAATTTTTTTGGAAGCCAGAAGAAGCCGCCGGGAAGCGGCCGTCTATGACAATCATCCGCAGAAACTGCAGATGGAGCACTACGCCGATTCGTTCCGCGTTCTGGCAGAGAGCTTTTACCAGATGCCGTCAAAAAGTGTGATGCCGGAGACGGGCCGGGTGGACAAGATTCTGGAAAAAGAACAGCAGGAAGTCTGTAGCCGCTGTGCGAAGGCGTCGTGGTGCTGGGAGCAGTACGGAAACCTGACGCGCGAGCGGTGCCAGGAACTTCTTCAGACAATCGCCGACGGGGATGAGGACGAGATCAGCCGTGCAAAAGGCGAATGGAACGCCTCCTGCCTGAACGGCTCCCGCTTTCTGGAACTGTTCTGGAACCGCTACCAGCAGGAACGCCAGACGGCGCTCTGGTCGGGGCGTGTGGCGGAGAGCCGCCGCGTGGTGGCAGAACAGTTAAGTGAAGTCGCCGGGATTATGGACCGCGCCGCGTGTGATCTGTACAGCCTCAACAGTCTGCCGGACGAGCTCTCGGAAAAAATCTGCCGCCAGATGAAGAAAAACGGGGCTTTCGTCCAGAAAATCTGGCTCCAGGAGCGGCCGAAAGAGCATTTACAGATCTATATGACGGTCAAAGCAGGCCGTCACTGCCGGATCACGCTTCGCCAGACGGCGGAACTGATCGGTTCCCTGTGCGGAATCCCGATGGTTGCGGTACGCGACGGGGCACAGGTCTTAAGCGGAGAATACCAGACGGTGCTGTTTCAGGAGGATGTGAAATTCCAGGTTCTCTACGGTGTGGGACGCATCACCAAGGAGCAGGAGAGTATCTCCGGGGACAATTACAGTGTGCTCTGCGAAAACGGCCAGTTTGTCCTCTGCCTGTCGGACGGCATGGGTTCCGGGATCGAGGCAAACAGGGAGAGCGAGACGGTGGTGGAGCTGTTTGAACAGTTCCTGCGCGCCGGATTCCCGCGGATCATGGCGGCACGGATGATCAATTCGATGCTTCTGCTGCAGCCAAAGGAAGGGATGTTTTCCACGTTTGATGTTGCTTCGATTAATCTCTACACAGGCGTCTGCAGCTTTTTGAAAGGAGGTGCATCGCCGACGTTCCTTAGGCGGGATACGTGGGTGGAGGTTGTGGAGTCGACCAGTCTTGCCGCAGGTCTCGTTTCCCAGACGGATTTTGATACCACAACGAAAAAGCTGTACGACGGTGATTACCTTGTGATGATGACGGACGGAGTGCTGGACGCGCTGCCCGGGGACAGGACGGAGCAGATGAAGCAGCTTCTTCTCGAAGTGAAAAACAGCGAGCCGCGGGAATTTGCCCGGGAGCTTTTGGAACGCGTGCTGCGCCTCGGCGGCTGCCGCGCACGGGATGATATGACGGTTCTGGTCGCCAGAATCTGGAAAAAATAGGAGTAAAAACGAAGGATGCGAGAGAAAGTAAGAGCCTTTATGGAACAGTATCATATGGTAACGGCAGGCGAACGCGTGCTGCTCGGCCTCTCCGGCGGCGCGGATTCTGTCTGCCTGTTTCATCTGCTGCGGGAACTGCAGGAGCCGCTTGGCTTTTCGCTGCTGGCTGTCCACGTCAACCATAACCTGCGCGGCGCGGAAGCCGGGCGGGATGCGGCATTTGCAGAAAATCTGTGCCGGGAATATGATGTTCCGTTCTATCTCTATTCCTGTCCCGTGGAGAAGATCGCAAAAGAAAAGCATCTCTCGACGGAGGAGGCGGGACGCGCGGCGCGGCAGGAAGTTTTTGCAGCGTGCGCAAAGGAGCAGAGGGCAGTGAAAATTGCGCTCGCCCATCACCAGGATGACGTTGCGGAGACGATGCTGCATCACCTGGCACGGGGAACGTCGCTGGCCGGACTTGCCTCCTTACGCCCCGTGCGGGGGAATGTGATCCGTCCGCTTCTCTGCGTCGGACGAAAAGAGATCCGGCAGGAACTGGAAAGCCGGAAGTGTTCCTGGTGTGAGGACAGCACGAATGCAGAGGATGCTTACACGAGGAACGGAATCCGCCACCATGTGCTGCCGTATCTGACCGAAGAGGTCAATCCGCGTGCCGCCGCGCATATGGCACAGACATCGCTGGACCTGCTGGAAACGGAGGAATATCTGGAGCAGCAGACGGATCAGCTGATGGAGCGGTATGCATCCGCAGAGAAAAATGCGGTTGTGCTGCGTGATGCGGTGAGCAGCGAAGCGCCTCTTCTGCAGCGCTACGTGATCCGGCGCGTTCTGGAACAGCTGGCGGGAAAACGGAAGGATCTTACCAGGGAGCATCTGGAATCTGTGCGGGAACTTTTTGAAAAGCAGGTCGGAAAAAGTGTCTGCCTGCCGTATGGAATCACCGCCGTGCGCGGATACGAGACGCTCCGCCTGGAAAAGCAGGGAGTGCATTTAAAAGAAGAACGGAAAAGGAAAAGCGGCGAAGAAGTTCCAATTCCGGTTCCGGCCGGGTGTGAAGAGGAAAAAAGTCTCGCATTTGCAGAAAATCCAGTCACGATTGTGAAAAAAACATCGGTTTTTCCCGAAAGAATTGAAGAAAAAAAGTATACGAAATGCTTTGACTGTGATAAAATAAAAGACGGTCTTGTCCTCCGCACGAGAAGAAGCGGAGATTATCTGAGAGTAACCGCAAAAGGCGGGAAAAAGAAACTAAAAGATTATATGATTGATGCCAAGATACCGAAAGAGGAGCGGGATTCCATTCTGCTGCTCGCCGACGGACCGGAGATCTGGTGGGTCGTGGGGTATCGCAGAGGAGAGAGCGGCCGTGTCGGGGAAGACACGAAAGCAGTTCTGCAGATACAGATTGGCGTTGGTAAGGAGGAAAACAGATGAAAGAGACAATCAGAGTATTATTAAGCGAAGAAGAAGTAGACAGACGAATTAAAGAAGTAGCAGACCAGATCAACCGCGATTACGCAGGAAAGGAAGTGCACCTGATCTGCGTTTTAAAAGGCGGCGTATTCTTTATGTGCGAGCTGGCAAAACGCATCACAGTGCCGGTAAGCCTTGACTTTATGTCCGTATCAAGTTACGGCGATGACACCAAGTCCAGCGGAGTTGTCCGTATTGTAAAAGACCTGGATCAGCCGCTGGAAGGAAAAGACGTTCTGATCGTGGAGGATATCATCGATTCCGGAAGAACGCTTTACTATCTGATCGACATCCTGAAAAAGAGAAATCCGAAATCCGTACACCTGTGTACTCTGCTCGACAAGCCGGAGCGCAGAGTGCGCGATGTCAAAGTAGATTATACCTGCTTTAATATCCCGGACGAGTTCGTCGTAGGCTACGGTCTGGATTACGCACAGAAATATCGGAATCTTCCATACATCGGAGTAGTGGAGTTTCACGAAGACGAGGAGTAAAAAGAAAATATGAACAGACAGCGCAGTGGATTTGGACTCTACGCGGCGTTTATGGTGATTATCGTGCTTGCCATGTTCTACATCACCGGAAAAATCAGCGCAGGCAGCAGCCCAAGTCAGCAGAAATTTGAAACCGCCGTAAAAGACGGCAAAGTGACATCCGCGCAGATTGTCCAGAACAAAGAAGTGCCGACCGGCTCCGTCGTGGTACAGGAGCAGGGCGGTGACAGTTATACGGTCAATGTGACCGACGTAAACGCAGCTATCAGCCTTCTGGAGAATGCTGATGTAACGTACACCGTGCAGAATGTCCAGAGAGACAGCATTTTCATGACATCCGTCCTGCCGGCCCTGCTGCTCGGTATGATCCTTCTTTTCGGCATGTCGATGATGAACCGCTCCATGGGCGGCGGTGGAGGCGGCGGAAACAAAATGATGAATTTTGGAAAAAGCAACGCCCATATGTCCACCGACAAAGACAAAAAAGTCCTGTTCCGCGATGTTGCGGGCTTAAAAGAGGAAAAAGAAGACCTTGTTGAGGTGGTCGATTTCCTGAAAGCACCGGAGAAATATACACAGGTCGGTGCGAGAATCCCGAAAGGAGTTCTTCTTGTGGGCCCTCCTGGAACCGGTAAAACCCTTCTGGCGAAAGCTGTTGCAGGAGAGGCAGGCGTGCCGTTCTTCAGCATTTCCGGATCGGATTTCGTGGAAATGTTCGTCGGCGTCGGCGCTTCCCGTGTCCGCGACTTGTTTGAGGAAGGAAAAAAACATGCGCCGTGTATCATCTTCATCGATGAGATCGACGCCGTGGCAAGACGAAGAGGCACCGGCATGGGCGGCGGCCACGATGAGAGAGAGCAGACATTAAACCAGCTTCTCGTTGAGATGGATGGTTTCGGCGTCAATGAGGGCATCATCGTGATGGCAGCGACGAACCGTGTCGATATCCTGGATCCGGCGATTCTCCGTCCGGGACGTTTTGACCGCCGCGTGGTTGTAGGACCGCCGGATGTCATGGGCCGTGAGGAAATCCTGAAAGTCCATGCAAAGAACAAACCGCTGGCCGAGGATGTGGATCTGAAGCAGATCGCGCAGACGACCGCAGGCTTCACCGGCGCAGAGCTGGAGAACCTGCTGAACGAGGCAGCGATTATGGCGGCAAAGGACCGCAGAAGATTTGTGCGCCAGTCCGATATCAAGTCTGCTTTCATCAAAGTGGGCATCGGTGCGGAGAAGCGCAGTAAAGTCATTTCGGATAAAGAAAAACGGATCACCGCATACCATGAGACAGGCCATGCGATCCTGTTCCATATGCTGCCGGATATGGAGGCGGTCTATACGATCTCCATTATCCCGACCGGTCCTGGCGCAGCGGGCTACACGATGCCGCAGCCGGAGAACGATGATATGTTCCAGACGAGAGGCAAAATGATGCAGTACATCACCGTATGCCTCGGCGGCCGTGTGGCAGAGGAGCTGATCTTCGACGATATCACAACGGGCGCATCCCAGGATATCAAACAGGCGACGGCTACCGCGCGTTCCATGATTACGAAGTACGGTATGTCTGAGAACCTTGGTCTTGTCGCTTACGATTCCGACTCGGATGAGGTCTTCATCGGCCGCGACTGGGGCCATACGAAGAGCTACAGCGAGAATGTAGCCGCAGCCATCGACGAGGAAGTCCGCCAGATGATCGAGAAATGCCACGATCAGGCGAAACAGATTATTCTGGAGCATTCCTATGTGCTGCATGAGTGTGCAAAGCAGCTGATGGAAAAAGAGAAGCTGAGCCGTGCTGAATTCGAAGCCATTTTTGAGCAGGAAGCACAGATGACAGGAACAGCACCGGAAGTTTCTGGAGAAATCTGATATCTTTTTATTTGCAATAGAAAACCTGCAGAGAACAAAAAAAGTTTTTTGCAGGTTTTTTTCTGTGATTTTACGGGCGTTTGTGCAAATTAAAACAGAAAATCCGAAACGCCGGAAAAATTCATCGTTATTTTGAATAAGAATCAAATGAAAAAAAATCGCGATTTGTGCAGACTTTTCGAGGGACGTATGGTACTATAATAACTGTAAAAACCCCCCAATACATTATATAGTTTTTGCTACACCCCATAAGAGAAATACCTTCTCCAAAAGAGCCAGCGTACCCCGCTGGCTCTTTTACTATATAAAAATCCAATAAACACAATCGTTACATGTGTTCAGAAAAAGGTTGTATTACATGGCGGTGTGGGGTAAAATATAAGGAATGAATGATTGAGAAAGACAGAGGCGTTAGTTCATGGATAAAACAAGAATGCAGCAGTATATGTCACAGATGCGGGCGATGTTCAACAAGCATGCGCTCTACAGCGATGAATCCCCGCAGTATCAGATTCCGTTTGAGCCGAACCCGGGCGACACGGTGAAGATCCGGTTCCGTACCCTGAAAAATAATGTAGATGCGGTTTATTTCATCAGCGGTTCCACCCGTGCACAGATGCAGGTCGGTTTGGTCCGGAACGGTTTTGATTATTACGAGATCGAGATTCCGGTCGGAAATGAGCCGATCCGCTATTTTTTTGAGATTCAGGCAGGCCGCGTGGTCTGTTATTACAACAAGCTCGGTGTCACAAGAGAGCTGCAGGAGATGTACTCTTTCGGCATTATCCCGGGCTTCCATACGCCGGACTGGGCGAAGGGCGCTGTCATGTATCAGATTTTTGTGGACCGCTTCTGCAACGGAGATCCGTCCAACGATGTGCTGACGGGAGAGTACAGCTACATCGGTGAGCAGGTCAACAAGGTGGATGACTGGAACCGCTTCCCGGAGCAGATGGATGTCCGCAATTTCTACGGCGGCGATCTGCAGGGCGTCATTGACAAGATGGATTATCTGCAGGATCTCGGTGTGCAGGTCATTTATCTGAATCCGGTGTTTGTTTCGCCGTCGAACCATAAGTATGATATTCAGGATTATGACTATATTGATCCGCATTTCGGAAAGATTGTCTCCGACGAAGGCGATCTGCTCTGGCCGGGCGACAAGGACAATACGCGGGCAACGCGGTATATTGACCGTGTGACGAACAAGGCGAACCTGGAGGCGAGCAATGAACTGTTTATCCACCTGGTGGAGGAGGCGCACAAGCGCGGCATGAAGGTGATTCTGGACGGCGTTTTCAACCACTGTGGTTCGTTTAACAAGTGGCTGGACCGCGAGCGGATTTATGAGGCCGGAAAGGGCTATGAGCCGGGCGCGTATGTGGCGCAGGACAGTCCGTATCACACGTTTTTTAAGTTTTATAATGAGCATAGCTGGCCGTACAATGAGTTTTATGACGGCTGGTGGGGCCATGATACGCTGCCGAAGCTGAACTACGAGGGTTCGGAGAAGCTGATGGAGGATATTATGCGCATCGGCGCGAAGTGGGTTTCTCCGCCGTTTAATGCGGACGGCTGGCGGCTGGATGTGGCCGCTGACTTAGGACACAGCCCGGAGTTTAACCACAAGTTCTGGAAGGAGTTCCGGCGCGTTGTGAAGGAGGCGAATCCGGAGGCGATTATTCTGGCGGAGCACTACGGCGATGCGATGAGCTGGCTGCAGGGCGATGAGTGGGATACAGTGATGAACTATGATGCGTTTATGGAGCCGGTTTCCTGGTTCCTCACGGGTATGGAGAAGCACAGTGATGAGTTTAACCAGGGGCTTCTCGGAAACAGTGAGAGTTTTATCGGGGCGATGACGTATCATATGCCGGCGTTTTATGCGCCTTCGCTGTATACGGCGATGAATGAGCTGGATAATCATGATCATTCGCGGTTCCTCACGAGAACGAATCATCGTGTGGGGCGTGTGGCGAATGTTGGGCCGTATGCGGCTGCGGAGAATACGAATAAGGCGGTGCTGCGCGAGGCGGTTGTGATTCAGATGACGTGGCCGGGGGCGCCGACGCTGTATTATGGGGATGAGGCCGGCCAGGTCGGGTTTACGGATCCGGATAACCGGAGGACGTATCCCTGGGGACAGGAGGATCAGGAGCTGATCCGATTCTATAAAGAAATGATTGCGGTGCATCGGAGATTTCCGGTGCTGGCGATGGGATCGCTGAAATTTTTGTACCATGATTATAATGTGCTTTCTTATGGACGGTTTAATCAGGAGGAGCAGGTAATTGTGGTGATTAATAACCGGAATGAGAGGGTGCATGTGGAGATTCCGGTGTGGCTTACCGGGATTAACCGGAGTTCGGTGGTGAAGCTGACGCAGGTGTTTGCGACGGATGCGGTGGGATTTTCTTCGGAGGAGAAAGAAATCGAGGTACCGGCGGGCATACTGGAGATGGATTTGCTGCCGTTATCGGGAGTGGTACTGCATAGACGCGAGGAGTGACGGACGCCTCGCCGCCGCATCACGCAAGACCGAACGGGCGGCGGCGAGGCTGGTAGTGGGGGCGGAAGGTTGAAAAATAGAAATGGAAAAAGAGCTCCGATTCGTATGAATCAGAGCTCTTAATCGTGCCGCAAACCGGGATCGAACCGGTACGGGTATCACTACCCACGGGATTTTAAGTCCCGGGCGTCTGCCAGTTCCGCCACTGCGGCATATGGACGGAGATGGATTCGAACCATCGAAGCAATTTGCAGCAGATTTACAGTCTGTCCCCTTTGGCCACTCGGGAATCCGTCCATGTATTTTGTTTTGTGTCAGAATGACTTCCGACATTGATTGATTATACTGGATGTGGAGCAAAAATGCAAGTGTTTTTTTGAAAAAATAAGAAAAAAGTTGAAAGGGGGGAGCGGGTCAGGTATAATATGATATATATGGGCTTCTATATTGAGAAATAAACAACCTGAAAATGGAGGGCATAGGGTAACTATGATTAAAATTAAGGATTATATCCGTGCGGGGTCGCTGGAAGAGGCGTATGAGCTGAATCAGAAGAGAAGCGCCTGTATTTTAGGCGGAATGCTCTGGACGAAGATGGGAGAGCGACAGGTGCAGACGGCAATTGATCTTTCCGGACTCGGACTGGATCAGATTGAAGAGTCGGAAGAGGAGTTTTCCATCGGATGCATGGTGACGCTGCGGCAGATGGAGGAGCATGAGGGGCTGAATGCTTATACCGACGGTGCGGCACGGGAGAGTGTGCGGAGTATTGTCGGGGTGCAGTTCCGGAATCTGGCTACGGTGGGAGGCAGTATTTTCGGCAGATTTGGATTTTCGGATGTGCTGACGCTGTTTCTGGCGCTGGATACGGAGGTGGAGCTGGTTCATGCGGGACGGATGCCGCTGGCGGAGTTTGCCTGTTCAAAGAGAGACAGGGATGTGCTGGTAAGGCTGATTGTGAAGAAGCATGAGGGTGTTACGGTTTATCAGAGTCATCGAAATTCCAGAATGGATTTCCCGGTGCTGACGTGTGCGGTGCGGGTGGAAGACGGAAAAGGATGTGCGGTGCTTGGGGCAAGACCGGCGAAGGCGGCACGTGTAGAGCTTCCGGCGGAGCTGGCGGAAAAGCTGGCGGCTGGAAAGGCATCTGCGGAGGAGCTGAAGGCGGCGGCTTCGGAGATTTCTGATCAGTTTACGTATGGCAGTAATATGCGCGGAAGTGCAGAATATCGTCATCATCTGGGACGGGTGCTGCTGCGCAGATGTATGGAAGAAATTCAGAAGAAGGAGGAGCAGTGATGAAGATTTCGATGATCTTAAATGGAAAGAAGACGGAAGCGGAAATCGATGCAGACATGCTCCTGATCGATTTTGTGAGAAGCCAGGGATGCTACAGTGTGAAGCGCGGCTGTGAGACGTCGAACTGCGGGCTGTGTACGGTTTTTCTGGAGGGAAAACCGGTGCTGTCGTGTTCGGTGCTTGCGGCGCGGGCGAATGGATGTAAGGTGGATACGCTGGAAGGCCTGCAGGAGGAAGCAGAAGAATTTGGTTCCTTTATTGCCGGACAGGGCGCCGAGCAGTGCGGGTTCTGCAATCCGGGGATGATTATGAATGCGATTGCGCTGTTCCGGGAAAATCCGGATCCGAGTGAGGAAGAAATTAAAGAATATCTGGCGGGAAATCTCTGCCGCTGTTCCGGATATGAAGGACAGCTTCGGGGAATTTTGAATTTCCTTGCCTGGAAAAAGCAGCAGGGAGGTGCGTCATGAGCAGAGAAAATCATATCTATGAACCGGACTGGTCGGGAAGAACCGATCAGCTCTGCAGTGTGAATAAGCCGGTGATCAAAAAGGATGCCCTCGCGCTGGTAACCGGAAAGCCGGTTTATGTAGATGATCTGGCGCCGAAGGATTGTCTGATTGTCAAGGTACTGCGGAGTCCGCATGCCAATGCAATCGTAAAATCCGTGAAAAAGACGGCAGCAGAGCGTGTTCCGGGCATTGAGGCGATTTATACCTGGGAGGATGTGCCGAAACAGCGTTTTACAATGGCAGGACAGACCTACCCGGAACCAAGCCCGTATGACCGTCTGATCCTCGATCAGCATGTGCGCTACGTGGGAGATCCGGTGGCGATTATTGCCGGAAAAGATGAAAAATGCGTGGACCGTGCGCGGAAGCTCCTGAAAGTAGAGTACGAAGTGCTTCCGGCCATTCTGGATTTTCATCAGTCCAAGGATAATGAACTGCTGGTGCATCCGGAGGAAAGCTGGAAATCGCTCTGTCCGGTCGGTGCGGACAATCAGAGAAATCTCTGTGCAAGTGCGGAAGATCACAACGGAGATGTGGAAGCCGTGCTCGCAGAGTGCGATGAGGTTGTAGAGCATACGTATCATGTACGCGCAGCCCAGCAGGCGATGATGGAGACGTTCCGGACATACTGCTTTATGGATACCTACGGACGGCTGAATGTGCTGAGCTCGACCCAGATCGTTTACCATGCGCGCCGCATTCTGTCCAATGCACTCGGCATTCCGAAATCGAAGATCCGTGTTTCCAAGCCGAGAATCGGCGGCGGATTCGGAGCGAAGCAGACGGTGGTTGCCGAAATTTTCCCGGCGTTTGTAACCTGGAAAACCGGAAAACCGTCGAAAATGATCTTTACGAGAGAAGAGTCCCAGACAGCATCCACACCGCGCCATGAGATGGAAGTAACGATCCGCCTCGGTGCGATGAAGGATGGAAGAATCCGTGCGATCGATCTGTATACACTTTCCAACACGGGTGCATACGGCGAGCATGGACCGACAACGGTCGGCCTTTCCGGCCACAAATCGATTCCGATGTATGGATCTCTTGAGGCTTACCGGTTTGCGTATGATGTTGTGTATTCCAACGTAATGTCAGCCGGTGCTTACCGCGGATACGGTGCGACGCAGGGTATCTTTGCCGTAGAATCTGCTGTCAGTGAGATGGCAGCGCGTCTTGGCATCGATCCGATCCGGATCCGGGAGCAGAACATGGTCCGTGAGGGACAGTTCATGCCGGCTTACTATGGCGAAACGGCAAACAGCTGTGCGCTTGACCAGTGTGTGGAGCGTGCGAAAGAGATGATCGGCTGGGATGAGAAATATCCGTGCCGTGATATGGGAAATGGAAAGGTGCGCAGCGTCGGCATTGCGATGGCGATGCAGGGCTCCTGTATTTCCAATCTCGATGTCGGATCGGCAACAATCAAAGTCAACGACGACGGCGGCTATACGATGCTGATCGCAGCGGCCGATATGGGAACCGGCTGCGATACGATTCTGTCCCAGATGGCGGCAGAGTGTCTGGAGTGTGATGTGGATGACATTACCGTTGTCGGCGCAGATACCGATACGTCCCCGTATGACTCCGGTTCCTATGCATCGAGTACGACGTATATTACCGGAAAAGCGGTGGAAAAAGCCTGCATGACGCTTCGGAAACGAATCTGTGCCCTGGCGGCAGAGCGGATGAACGTGCCGGAAGATGAGACAGAATTTACCGGTACCGGCGTCGTGCATGAAAAGAGCGGAAGCAGCATGACGATGGAAGAAATCGCAACAGCGGCCATGTGCAATAACGGCATCGCGCTGGAAGCGACGGAAAGCAACTGCTCTCCGGTATCGCCGCCGCCTTATATGGCTGGTGCGGTCGAGATCGAGCTGGATAAAGAGACCGGCGAGGTCAGGATTCTCGATTATGCCGCCGTTGTCGACTGCGGAACCGTCATCAACCCGAACCTTGCGCGCGTACAGGTCGAGGGCGGTCTGGTGCAGGGCATCGGCATGACGCTGTTTGAAAATATCCAGTACACGGACAAGGGTCAGATGATCAATAATTCGTTTATGCAGTATAAAGTGCCGACCCGCCTCGATATGGGCAAGCTACGCGTCGAGTTTCGGAGCAGCTACGAGCCGACCGGTCCGTTCGGTGCAAAATCGATCGGCGAGATCGTCATCAACACACCGGCTCCGGCGCTGGCACATGCAATCTACAATGCGACGGGTCTGTGGTTCCGCGAACTGCCGATCACGAGCGAGCAGATTGCAATGGGAATTGCGGAAAAAGAATGCGAGTAACGATACTTTATCTGGCAGCCGGGAACAGCAGACGGTTCGGGGAAAATAAGCTGCTCTATCCGCTGGATGGAAAGGCGGTGTACCGCCATCTGCTGGACCGGCTGGCCCAAATTGCCGGAAGGCATGAGAACTGGGAACTGCTGGTTGTGACGCAGTATGAAAGGATTCTGGAGGAGCTTGCGCCGCTGGTAAAGGCCGGGCGTCTGCAGACGGTGTTTTCGCCGGACAGCGAAAAAGGAATTTCCTATACAATCCGCGCGGGAAGCGAGGCAGCGGAGAAGCAAAATGCCGATGCCTGTGCGTGTTTTGTGGCGGATCAGCCGTACCTGAAGGAAGAGACGGCGGAGCGCTTTCTGGAATCCATGGAGATGCAGAAGGCTCCACTTGGCTGCGTTTTCTGCGGCGGCGAGAGCGGCAATCCGGCGTGGTTTTCAAAACCTTATTTTTCAGAACTAAAAGAACTTTCCGGCGACCGCGGCGGGAAAAAGGTGCTGAAACGGCACTGGGAATCGGTAATTCCGTTCCTGGTCGAAGCCGCGTGGGAATTAAAGGATCTGGACCGGAAAGAGGATCTCTGATGCAGAGACACCGGCGGCTGCCATGAATAAAATTTGAGACAGTGCGAAATTTGATGGATTTGGACTTGCATTTCCAGTGAGAAGTAAGTACAATGGGTATAATAAAAATTCGGGAGGCTTCAAAAAATGCAGTTATTGGAAGACAGAATCCGCAAAGACGGAAAAGTACGCGAGGGAAATGTCCTGAAGGTGGACAGCTTTTTAAATCATCAGATGGACGTCAATCTGTTCCGGGAAATCGGAAAAGAGTTTCAGCGCCGTTTTGCGGGAGAGGAGATCACGAAAATTCTGACCATCGAGGCATCTGGAATCGGAATTGCCTGTGTTGTGGCTGAAATTTTTAATGTTCCGGTTGTGTTTGCAAAGAAAACACAGACCAAAAATATCGCCGGCGATGTTTATACCACAAAAGTAGAATCTTTCACCCATGGAAGAGTTTATGATATCATTGTTTCCAAAGAATTTCTGGGAAAAGGAGACAAAGTTCTCCTGATCGATGATTTCCTGGCAAACGGAAAAGCGCTGGAAGGACTGGCAACCCTGGTACAGGATTCCGGTGCAGAGCTCGTAGGAGCAGGCGTTGTCATCGAAAAAGGGTTCCAGATCGGAGGAAAACTGCTGCGTGACCGCGGCATTCATCTGGAATCTCTTGCCATCGTCGATGGTATGGATGATAAAACCGGGGAAATTACCTTCCGGAAACAGTAAGGAGGCGTCAAAATGGCAAATCTGATTGCAAGAATTGCCGTTCTTCTGGTTCTGGCGGCCGCAGGAATGGTGCTGGCCGACAGAAAAGAAAAAATTGATCTCAGTGTGTCACTGCTGCTGTTTCTGGCGGCAGTCAATGTGACCTCTTTTTTCAGCCTGAAAGATAACAGGATTGTAGTTGTCATGATTCTGACGGTATATTTTCTGTTGTACGCAGGCGCAAAAGAGCTGCTGCGGAGACGGGCAGAGAAAAAAAGAAAATGAATGCAAACCGAACATCCGGCTGCGAGCACCCATGCAAAAGTGCCGGTCGGATGTTTTTTGAATTTTCCTGTAAATTCAAAAAACATCCGGGCAGGATCGCGCTGCAGAGCGATATTGCAGAAGAACTCCATATGGAAGGGGATGCCGCAAGAATCCACCAGCTCGTTTCTCTTCTTGTGGATAACGCCGTTAAATACACTCCGGAGGGTGGAAAAATCCACATTTTCTGGCGAAAAAACGGCAAAAAAGCAGAATTTTCGGTGCAGAATACCTGCGATACCCTGCCGGAAGGTGATCTCAACCGCCTCTTTGACCGCTTCTACCGTGCGGATGCGTCGCGGGCCAGGGAAAGCGGCGGCTATGGAATCGGCCTTTTCGTGGCAGCTGCAATTGTAAAGGCACATAAGGGAAAAATCACCGCAGAGCGGACACGAGATGGCATCTGTTTTAAAGCAGTCTTTCCGGCAAAAGGATGAAAGAAACAAAATTCCGGAAAAATGACGGCAGGGTAGGAAAGGCAGACACACAAAAAAGCAGAAATCAAAAGCTTCCAAGAGAGAAAAAACAAAAGAAAACAAAAGAAAACAAAAGGAGGAATATATGATGTTTGATTGTGGTTTACAAAACATTTTCCAGCTGAAAAGCGGACAGTCCCGTTCTATTAACTGGGAAAATCGGAATGGAGAAAAAGGAAAAGGCGGCATGGCATCCAGCGATCTTGGTCCGTCCAGAAAAGGTTCCCCGTGTATCCCGAAAATAGAAGCAGGAGAGACCGTAACACTTGGTGAGATCCAGGGAGAAGGCATCATTCAGCACATCTGGATCACCGTCACAGACCGTACCAGTGAACGTAACCGTTATGTTCTGCGAGATCTTGTTCTGCGCATGTACTGGGACGATGAAGAATTCCCATCCGTTGAATGCCCGCTTGGCGATTTCTTCTGCTGCGGCTTCGGTGTTTCCTACCAGGTAAACTCAGTCCCGATTGCTGTCAATCCGACCCGTGGTTTCAACAGCTATTTCCCGATGCCGTTCCGTAAAAACGCCCGTATCACGATTGAAAATCAGTGTGACGAGCCGATTCCGGCCTTCTTTTATCAGATCGACTATTGTCTGACGACGGTTCCGGAAGATGCTGCCTATTTCCATGCCCAGTGGCGTCGTCAGCGTATCACGGAAAAGGCAAAAGACTACGTTGTCCTCGACAACATCAAAGGGAAAGGCCAGTACGTTGGAACTTATCTTGCACTTACCAGCCTCGAACGCTACTGGTACGGAGAAGGTGAGATGAAATTCTACATCGATGGAGACAAGGATTATCCAACCATCTGCGGAACCGGAACAGAAGATTACTTCGGCGGTGCCTGGAGCTTTGCAACACAGCAAAATGGCCAAACCGTTGAAAATCAGTACTGCACTCCGTATCTTGGATATCCTTACTACTCTACCCACGATACCTTCCTTCATAATGATTACCACAATGATGATCAGATGCCACAGCGTAGCTTCTACCGCTGGCATCTTCTTGATCCCATCCTTTTTGAGAAGGATCTTAAGGTAACCCTGCAGCAGATTGGTGTCAGTCACGGAGGCCTCTTTGAACGTCAGGATGATGTCGCTACCACAGCTTACTGGTACCAGACGCATCCTCATGTACCATTCGCGCCACTCATGTCCAGAAAAGAGCGCTGGCCAAGATGATTTTTGACGCTTTTCCTATTTTATATGTTTCATGACTTTGCATATCGGCTACAAGAGTCCGTTCCGAACAAATCTGCTTCCAACGAATTTGTCCGGAAACGGCTCTTTCTTTTTTTATATGGTATTCGAAAAGCGATCCGGATTACAGAGGTCCGTCTTTTCACAAAGCTTTCACATTTTCCGTCCATTCTTTAAGGTTCCTTTAAAGTTTCCTCATTATACTTAAAAATGTAAAAAACATTTCCGGAAGTAAATCAAACGAAAGGATCAATCGATTATGATGCAAAGCCAACAGATTCCCATGACCTTCCAACGGTATGAAACAAAATACATGCTTTCCCCGATCATGGCTCGCAAGCTTCGCAAGAGCCTTCCGGGTCATCTGCAGATGGATGAATACGGCCTTGATACCATCTGCAGCCTCTATTACGATACCCCGGATCACCAGCTCATCCGCCGTTCGCTGGAAAAACCCGTCTACAAAGAAAAACTGCGACTCCGCAGTTATGGTCCGGCCAAAGAGACCAGCCCCATATACGTAGAACTAAAGAAAAAATATGAAGGAATCGTCTACAAACGCCGCGAGCGCATGATATTATCAGAAGCGGTTCCCTATCTTGCGGGAAAATCAGAACCGGGCTTCGACAGCCAGATTCTCCACGAAATCACCTGGTTTCGCAACTACTACCGGGGGCTTGCTCCCGCTATGTACATCGCCTACGACCGCATCGCCTGCTTCGGCACGGAAGACAGGAACTTTCGTGTTACCTTCGACACCAATATCCGATGGCGTACCGAAAATCTGTGTCTTGACGGTCCAACGGAAGGAATCAGGCTTTTAGAACCAGGCTGGTATCTCATGGAGGTGAAAACACCAGGTGCTGTGCCCCTATGGTTCAGCAAAATTCTGGATGATCTTGCAATCTATCCGGCATCATTTTCTAAATACGGCTTTGCCTATCAGATCGAAAATCAGAAAGCATCAGAAGAAAAAGAAAAAGCTTTCATACCATTCACAGATATCCGGCAAACCGTATCAAAAACAGCATTCCGTTAGCTGAATCAGGTAAGTCCTCTGCGGCCATTGCGAAAAGCAAGAAGCAGTGGGTGGACTCACGGCTTGCGAAGAGCCTTTTTCAAACATAATCTGCTTCACAAAAAAGAAAATGTAACTATTCAGAGCCATGCAAAATAGAAGAAAAATCGCGAATCATGTTTGCATGAATGAGCGGTTTTTCTGGAATTTCATATGGCGAGAAGCAACATCGCAATGTAGCGTAAGCGGAATCGAGATGGGGCTCTGAATAGACAAGAAAATAAAAAAATTCTGGGAGGAATTTGCTATGCTTAACACAATATTCAGTTCCG
Organism: Blautia sp. AF14-40; assembly: GCF_003479665.1. Taxonomy (NCBI): domain Bacteria; kingdom Bacillati; phylum Bacillota; class Clostridia; order Lachnospirales; family Lachnospiraceae; genus Blautia; species Blautia sp. AF14-40. The sequence continues at coordinate 34,293 of NZ_QUHK01000005.1, read as the reverse complement.
TTTTTACAGAAACAACCGCCGCCTTCACCTTTGGTCAGTTCCTTGCCTGCACAGCAGTGTCTCTGATTCTGGGACTGTTGATCGCTGCTGTTTACAGGTACAAAAGTGAATGCACCAAAAGCTTTGCTGTCACGCTTGTTCTGATGCCTGTGATCATACAGATGGTGATCATGCTCGTCAATGGAAATCTTGGAACCGGAGTCCCTTGATTATACCAGTGTTTTTGACGATATCTTTACCAGGTATCTGACCCGTTGCGAGCTTGTACAGGTAAAAACCACGAATATGGGAAGTCTTTTCAAGCTGGAGTATCGCATCGTATTCCGCGAGGAAGGCGAAGAGAAAAACATGATTGACCAGCTCCGCTGCAGAAACGGAAACCTTGAAATCCTGTGCAGTCGTGCGCAGACCGGAAGGGAGGAATTATAATGAATCGAAACAGAAAGAAAAAAAACAGAAAAAAAGAGACCGGCGCAGTCGTCAGCCTGCTTCTTGCATCATCGCTGGCCTTCGGCGGATGCGGCACAGCAGTGACATCTTCCAGCTCTGTGAATGCCGAATCTGCCCGTACAGAGTCAACCGGCGAAACATCTGCCGACAACGCGGATACCACATCAGAGAGCACAGATTCGGAAAATGCAATGGAAAGTGCTTCCGATATTAATTTTGATCTGGAACTGACCGAATCCACTATCGACACCGAATTCACAGACCGTGAGAAGAGCGGAAGCTACAAAGCGTCGGAAGCCGTAAAAATTACACTTAATAAGACGACAGCTACCGTCTCCGGCAGCGGAGTCAAAGCAGATGGCAGCACAATTACCATCACGGAAGAAGGCGTTTACATCGTAAGCGGAACACTTGAGGATGGCCAGATTATCGTAGACGCATCCGATTCCGACAAGGTTCAGATCGTACTCGATGGAGTCCATATCAACTGTAAGACGAATGCTGCCATCTACGTTCGCGAAGCGGACAAAGTTTTCATCACGCTTGCTGAAAACAGCAGCAACACGCTTGGCGGTGGAAACGAGTACACTCAGATTGACGACAACACGGTAGACGGCGTTATCTTCTCCAAATCAAATCTTGTCTGCAACGGGACAGGAAGTCTGACCATCGAGGCAGACTACAAGCACGGGATTGTATCCAAAGATGACCTTGTGATTACCGGCGGAACCTACAAAATCGCCGCTGCGGACAACGGGATCACAGCCAAAGATCAGATTAAAATTCTGAACGGAAGCTTTGACATTGATGCTGCAAACAGTGCGGTCAAAGCGAAGAATACGGATGACGCAGAGCTTGGAAATATCTATATTGCTGGTGGGATTTTTACGATCGAGGCGGAACAGGATGGATTCCATGCAACCGGCAGCATCGTTGTCGATGATGGAACCATCACCGTAAACTCTGGTGACGACGGTTTCCATGCGGAGCTCGACACCGTCATCCATGGCGGAACGATCCTTGTTGAAAAAAGCAACGAAGGCCTGGAAGGAAAACGCGTCGTGGTCAACGGCGGTGACATTACCATAAACGCCAGCGACGATGGCATCAATGCCGCAAATTCCGGCGACGATGGCGTCAACGCCATAAATCCTGGCGCCAATGCTGTCGGTTCCGGTGACGATGACAGCAATGCCGCAAGCTCAAACAACGATAGCAGTGCTGCCGTAAACTCCGGTGATGATGGCAGCATATCCGGCGAGGCAGACGGAAAGGAACCTCAGCAAATGCCGCCTGATACAGAAAACGGCAGCGATATGCAGCCATCGCAGGACTTCGATCCGGAGAACGCTCCGTCTGACGGAAATGCGCCGCAGAACTTCGATCCGGGGAACGCTCCGTCTGACGGCGATGCTCCACAGAAGATGCAGGGAGGCCCCGGCGGTGGAGGCAACTCTGAGCTTTACATTAAAATTACCGGCGGAACCCTGACCGTATCCGCCGATGGTGATGGTCTTGATTCCAACGGCGGTCTTCTCGTGACCGGCGGAACTACGATCGTGTACGGGCCGACCAGCGATGGTGACAGTGCCCTCGATTATGACGGAAGTGCAATTGCAACCGGCGGAACCTTGGCTGCCATCGGCAGTGCCGGCATGACAGAAAGCTTCAGCGAAGATTCTACCCAGCCCGTCATCACCTACTACTGTACGGAAACCCAGTCCGCTGCCACTACCATCACACTGACAGACAGCGATGGAAGTGCCCTTTTCACGATTGCACCCGAAAAAGCCTACGCCAGCATTGTTTTCACCTGTTCCGAAATGAAACTGGACGCAACGTATACTCTGACTGCCGGTACCGACAACGAAGAGATCACCCTCACGGACATCATCACCACCGCCGGAACCCGGTCTGTTAAAACGATGAGCGATCCCAAAGGTGGAAAAATGTCAAATAACAGCGACAACAAAGGAACTCCGCCTTCAAAACCAAGCGACACGGCTGAGTGAACCGTTATAGTTCATTCAGCACCGGAACATTTGCTGTTCCGGTGCGTAAGAAAGTGATTCTACCGTGGCTGTCTTCCTACTTCCAATTTACCGTATTCTGTGCTAAAATAACCTCACAAGAAAAGAGGTAGAAAAATCATGTATGATAAACTGACCGAAAACGATATTAAAAAAATGCAGGAAGAAATCGACTACCGCAAACTGGTTGTCCGTCCAAAAGAACTCGAGGCTGTAAAAGAAGCCCGTGCCCAGGGCGATCTCAGCGAAAACTTTGAATACAAAGCTGCCAAACAGGACAAAAACCGCAACGAAAGCCGCATCCGCTATCTGGAAAAAATGATCAAAACCGCTCACGTTATTTCAGATACCTCAAAGGACGACGAAGTCGGCATCAACAATACCGTCCAGGTTTACATTGAAGAAGATGATGAGACAGAAACCTACAAACTTGTCACCACCGTTCGTGGTAATTCTCTCAAAGGATACGTCAGTATCGACTCGCCATTAGGAAAAGCCATTCTGGGTCATAAAGTCGGCGACCGCGTCACTGTAAAAGTAAGCGATGCCTATAGTTATGATCTCATCATCAAATCCATCGAAAACACTGCGGATACCGATGATGAACTCCGCAGCTATTAAAGGACAGAAAGAAAGGAAAATACCAGTCATGGAAAAAATTGCAAGCTTTACGATCGACCATATCAAACTTAAACCAGGCATTTACGTTTCAAGAAAAGATCACGTAGGTGACAGTGTCATCACAACCTTCGATCTGCGCATGACATCTCCAAACGATGAGCCTGTTATGAATACCGCTGAGGTCCACACCATCGAGCATCTTGGCGCAACGTTCCTGCGTAATCACGAAGAGTGGAAAGATAAAACCGTATATTTTGGTCCAATGGGCTGCCGTACAGGATTTTACCTGCTGCTGGCCGGTGATTACAGCTCGAAAGATATCGTTTCACTCGTAATAGAAATGTATGAATTTATCCGCGATTTCAAGGGCGAAGTCCCGGGTGCATCTCCGAAAGACTGCGGAAACTATCTGGATATGAATCTGTCCATGGCAAATTACCTTGGCAAAAAATACCTGGATGAGGTTTTGTACGGAATTGATGAATCCCGTCTCGTCTATCCGGAATAAATTCTAAAAATGGTAACTATTCAGCGCCATGCAATTTCGCATGGCTCTGAATAGTTACAAAAAATGAAAGAAAACAGGGGGAAACAGAGTATGAGAACCATGGAAAACGAAAAACTGCGTGTGCAGATCAGCGATCACGGTGCAGAACTTTGCAGTATCTACGATAAGGAAGCTGACCGTGAGGCAGTCTGGATCGGAGATCCGGCCTTCTGGAACCGCCACGCACCGGTTTTGTTCCCGTTTGTCGGAAAAGTAAACGGTGGATTCTATACCCACAAAGGAGTCAAATATCCGATGGGCCAGCACGGTTTCGCCCGCGACAACGAATTCGAGTGCATCGAAAACACCGAAAACAAAACAGTACACCGCCTGGTATCGACCGAAGAAACAAAAAAAGTCTACCCGTTCGATTTTGCCTTCACCGTAACCCAGGAACTCTCCGGCAGAACCCTGACCATAACCTGGAGCGTAGAAAACACCGGTGATGATGACATGTACTTCTCCGTCGGCGGACATCCTGCATTCATGATTCCGGAACAGTATGACATCGTCTTCAACAAAGGCCTGGAAAACCACACTGAGACCGAACTCGAATACGTCCTGATCGACCCGGAAACAGCAGGCGTCGATGTCGCACATCCGAGAAAACTGAAACTTCAGGACGGCAGAATCCCGTACACCAGAACTCTTTTCGAAGAGGACGCCCTGATCTTCGACAACACCCAGGTCGAGCGCGTCGGCGTAGAAGTTGATGGAAAACCGTATGTCACTCTCACCTGCAAAGGCTTCCCGAGCGTCGGCGTATGGTCCAAGCCAAAAGCAGATGCCCCGTTCGTGTGCCTCGAGCCATGGATCGGCCGCTGCGACAACGTCGGCTTTGACGGCGAATTAAAAGACAAATACGGCGAACAGCACCTGAAAGCCGGTGAAACCTTCCAGGCAGGCTACACCATCACCATCGGAGAATAAGGACCCGAAAAAAAAGAAAAACCTCCGAAGTACAGCGAAAAGAACACGATTCCTGTACTTCGGGGGTTGAAATTTTACGGTTTCTTTACTATAATTAGCATCAAACCCAAAAAACGCATGTAGTTCATCATGCACAGAAGAAAAAACAGGAGGGAACGTTCTTGAAAAGAGAAACGGTTATCGTACTTGATTTTGGCGGTCAGTACAATCAGTTAATTGCAAGACGTGTACGTGAGTGCAACGTTTACTGTGAGATTTATTCTTACAAAACAGACATCGAAAAGATCAAAGAAATTCAGCCGAAAGGTATTATCTTCACCGGCGGCCCGAACAGCGCATATCTGCCGGATTCCCCGACTTATACAAAAGAAATTTTTGAACTTGGAATCCCGATCCTCGGCATCTGCTACGGATCACAGCTGATGATGCATCTGCTCGGCGGAAAAGTAGAAGTAGCACCGGTCAGAGAATATGGAAAAATTGAGGTAACTGTAGATACCAGTTCCGCACTGTTTGAGAACGTATCCGAAAAAACCATCTGCTGGATGAGCCACAACGACTACATCTCCAAAGCAGCTCCGGGATTCGAAATCATCGCCCATACGGATGACTGTCCGGTAGCAGCCGTTGCAAACGTAGAGAAAAACCTCTATGCAACCCAGTTTCATCCAGAAGTTCTGCACACCAAAGAAGGAAAGAAAATGCTTTCCAACTTTGTATACAATGTCTGCCGCTGCGCCGGCGACTGGCACATGGACTCCTTCGTAGAAGAATCCATCAAAGCTATCCGCGAAAAAGTAGGCGACGGAAAAGTCCTCTGCGCACTGTCCGGCGGAGTCGATTCCTCCGTAGCAGCTGTTATGCTTTCCAAAGCAGTCGGAAACCAGCTGACCTGCGTATTCGTAGATCACGGCCTGCTGCGTAAAAACGAGGGCGATGAAGTAGAAGCAGTCTTCGGACCGGACGGCCCATACGACCTGAATTTCATCCGCGTTAACGCACAGGAGCGTTTCTATGCAAAATTAAAAGGCGTAGAAGAGCCGGAGAGAAAACGTAAAATCATCGGCGAAGAGTTCATCCGCGTCTTCGAAGAAGAAGCAAAGAAAATTGGTGCTGTAGACTTCCTGGTACAGGGAACCATCTACCCAGACGTTGTAGAGAGCGGCGTCGGCGGAGAATCCACCGTCATCAAATCCCATCATAACGTCGGAGGACTGCCGGACTACGTAGATTTCAAAGAAATCATCGAGCCGCTGCGCAACCTCTTCAAAGACGAAGTAAGAAAAGCCGGCCTTGAGCTCGGCATCCCGGAATACCTCGTATTCCGTCAGCCATTCCCGGGCCCGGGACTTGGCATCCGTATCATCGGCGAAGTAACCGCCGAGAAAGTCAAAATGGTACAGGACGCCGACGCGATCTGGCGCGAAGAAATCGACAAAGCCGGAATCGCCCACGAAATCGGCCAGTACTTCGCAGCACTGACCAACATGCGCTCCGTCGGAGTCATGGGAGATGAAAGAACCTACGATTACGCCATCGCCCTCCGCGCCGTCACCACCACCGATTTCATGACCGCCGAAAGCGCCGAAATCCCGTGGGATGTCATCGGAAGAACAACCAGTCGAATCGTAAACGAAGTCAAACACATCAACCGCGTCATGTACGATTGCACCGGAAAACCACCGGCAACGATCGAATTCGAATAGTTGGAGCTAAGCTGTAAAGCCTGTAACCACGGGGCTTTGCGGCTTTGGGTGTTTGAAATTGCATTATCATTGCATTTTTATATTTCTTTGTGATACATTGCAGTATGCTGATTACTGGTATAATTAGCAATACTTTGAGAAGCTGACTGGTAGCTGAGAACCCCGGTCAGCTTCTTTGCAATCTCAATATTGGTGTTTGGATACAGATGACCATAAGTTCCTAGTGTCGTCTGTATTTTTTCATGTCCAAGACGCTCTTTAATCAGCAGTGGATTTTCGCCCATGCTGATAAGCAGGGAAGCATGCGAATGTCTCAGGGCATGAATTTTGATTCTGTGGACACCAGCTAAATTTGCCAATTTCTCTAATGCTCTTGGAAGCGTTGTTTTGCTGGTGGGTGTACTGTTATAACTCAGTACGAATCCACAATTTGGTAAAACCTTTGCCTGGACCGCCTTCCATTCTTGTAATTCCTTGATGGTATCAGCATCAATATAAATGGTACGGTTGCTTGCCTGCGTCTTAGGTTCAACGAATTTGTAGTCATTCATTGTTTTATAGTACAGTGTTTTACTAATAATCAGCATACCTGTTTCAAAATCAATATCATCCCACTGTAAGGCGGCAGCCTCTCCAATACGCATTCCAGTCATAAATAAAAGCCAGAACGAGATGAAGAGATAGTGCTCGTAGTAGTCACCTTTGTACAGCAGGGATATTACCTTCTGAAACTCCTCCAAAGTCCAGAAGTCGATCTTTACTTTTTTAGATTTGATATTGCCGATCATGCGGGCAGGATTCTTCTTTGCAAGTCCGAGGATAATCGCCCGGTCAAAAGCTAAACATAACATTCCCTGAACAATGCGTACATAGTTTGGACTGAATTGTTTTGCCAACTTGAGCTGCCAGGTCTGTACATTTATCGCTTCTATTTCGGACACTTTCTTCTTGTAGAAATAGGCAAAGTGTTTTTGAATGGTCGAGTAACGATTCTTGTAGGTACTTTCTTTCACCTGAGTTTTGTACCACGGAAGATAGATTTCTTCAATAAACTTTTTGAAGGTAATGTCTTCCTTCTTATCAGCTAATTCTTCCGTTGATGCAAGAATCAATTTGGAATACTCGGCACGGGCTTCTTTTTTTGTTGAGAATCCGCTGCGGTATTTTTGAATCTGTTTTCCGGTTACAGGATGATATCCGAGGTTGGCTCGAAAATAATAAGTGCCGTTTTCTGCTTTTTTAATTGGATCTTTTGCCATGATTTCACTCCTTACTAAAATGCAAAAAGCACGATCATTCTTGCTTATCGGGCAAAGTAATCCCTAATAATTCTTCAACGGCTTCTTTTGGAACCCTGTCTAATTTTCTGGATTGATAATAGGTATGCCCCTTTTCTACCATAAGTTCCTTTGCTTTTTTGATAATATCAGCAGCAAAGGAAGGACCGTAGCCTAATTCAATCAAATCCCTTTTTGTTACAGTTATCATGAATCTCCTTTCCACAGACAGGGAATCAACTTGATACCTGTCTATTATTATATCAAATTTTGAGTAAAAGTTCTCTAATAAAAGCGCTATAAGCTAAAATCCCAAAAGTCTATGTTATTCTTTCAGAAGCCAGTTCCTATGCCCGTTCCGGCCACGTAAAACGGTGTTACTTTGTAACTATTAAGCTGCAGGCGTGCGAAGATGCAAACTATCTGCAGTCACCTATATCAATCTCCCGAAAGATTTCTTTTGTTTTCAAGGTACGGCGAATGGATATATTACCCATTCAATTAAGGAATAGGGGGCTTTTCTTTAAGATTGAAAAATTTTAAGAAAAAATGATAAAAATAAAAGCTGCCTTGATTTGGCAGCCACGGAAATCTATTTGCGTTTTAGAGCCAGACGATTCAGCATGGAAATGAGCGCAAGCATATCCTCGTCATCGAGTTGTTTCATCAGATCAGTTGCTTTGTCAATCAGAGGAAGATTGTGCAGCTCTGAATCGAAGAACTGTTGAGGAGTGACTTCCAGATAGTCACAGATATCCAGAAAGCTCTGCATGGTAGGCAGAGAACGTCCGGAAGTGAGGGACTGGATGTAGCTTTTATTTTTGCCAAGATCCAGACTCATCTGATATTCAGATACATTTTTCTTTAAACGCAGTTCGCTGATGCGTTCTCCAATAAAGTTTTTATCCATACATTTACACCTCTCTTCCACATTTTAAACTATTTACTTACAGCAAATTACGGAATAAAATAGAGATATATTTGAAATATAGTGATTATTCCGTAATATAACCGTAATTTACTAAAATGATACAAAAAAAGAAATTATGGATGATAGAAAATGGATTTTGGGGTATGATGATAGCAAAGGAAGTGGATGTCTGTGCGGATTATAGGAAATGAGCAGGAAATTGAATGGGCGAAGGAAGCACTGCGGAATCAATGTAACGATTGTCCCTACTTGGACTGCTGTAATGAAAAGGCGAAAGAGGAGTCAAAGCAGTGTGGAACGGTTCGGTTTGGCTGCCGGGAGTATCTGAAAGAGAAGATTGAATTCGTAGTAGAAAAATAGATGTAGTATTTTGAACAAATATAAACACCATATATAGTATAAGCCTGAATTGACATGAGGAATATCTTGTGCTAGTATACTGATATAGTTTATTTTATGCACACCCTTTTTGGGGAGTTTCGGGATTCATAAGAATCTCCAAACTTACAGGAAACAGCAGGAGCTGATTCCTGGCATAAGTAGTTTATGTTTGTAGTGAGTGTCACGGTATGCCTTTTTTGGCTGCGTGGCACTTTTGTTTTTTCAGGAAGAAACCAGACTTTTAAGAATGAACAGAGAAAAGACTCTCTTTTCATTCTTTTTTTGTGCTTACATTTAGGTTTCGGCATAGTTGCATGCCACAACCAGCTTCGGCTGTTGATGGATAAATATTATTTTAAGAAAGGTGGAATAAGAACATGAATGAAGCAAGAGTGTATGCAGATGGATTTGAGAGATCCTTTGCAGAAGTAAAAGATCTGCTGGAGTTTCTGGCAGAGAGAGGAAGAAATGCCAAATGGATCAGAAAGCCAACGAATACGTTACGGCTGGCACCACTGGAAAAGGAGGCTCAAAATCTGGATGCGGCAGATGCATCCATGGAAGAAATTTTGGAGGATACAGAGAAGAATACGCAGCTTATACTGAAAATGAGAGGAGAATCCTATCCGGTACGTGACTGTGCCATCCGCACCATTTTAAGCCGCGCAGGTGTCAATGGAGACGGGCTTCGCAAGCTGGATAAGGCAACATATGCGAAGGTAGTCAATTACTGCCTGCGGGTTGCAAAAGGGGATGCCCTGATTAAGATTGCGGACGGAAAGGTTTCCGCAGTACATGGCGGGGATAAACATGATTATTGCATCCTTGATATGAAAGCCATGTTTGAGACAACCTGCGAATATCTGAATCTGAATTTCAAAGGCAGTGTTTACATGGAGGGCTCTGGTATCTATGACCATTCCATTGTATCTGCCATGTGGAAGCTCGGAGGAAGTCAGGAACTTCTGGATACTTACCGAAAAGCACTGGATGCACACGGAATGGATGAGAAGATCCTGTCACCGGCACTTCGTTTTACCACATCTGACGTGGCAGCGAGCGGTGCAAATCTGTATCCGATGCTTTTGACAGACGGACCAAACGGCGTTATCAGTCTGGGAAGTCCAATCAAGCTGGCTCACGATAAAGGGGCAACGATTCTGGACTTCCGGAAAAATCTGGAGCAGGTATGCGCCCGCTATGTGGATGCGATGAAGAATCTTACTCAGCTTATGGACATTGAGATCCGTAATCCGGTGAACTGCCTGAAGCTGCTGATGAAGGAACTTGGCATTAAACAGAAGATCCGGAATGAGGTGGTGGAGCTATTTGTATCCCAGAACGGGGAAGGTGCCTGTACGGCACATGATCTTTATTATGCCATGAATGAAGCCTCCTTTTTTGCAGCCTGTGAAGGAATGTCCGGACAGGGCATCCTGAAGCTGGAGGAGGATATTACGAAGGCGCTTATAAAAGACTGGAAAAAATATGACGTTTATGGAGCAGTCAAATGTTAGGAGGAATTGGAATGAATAACAAAGCAGAGTATACACCGGAAAAGGTTGTGGATATCAGTAACCTGTCAAGAGAAGACTGGTTGGAATACCGCAAAAAAGGAATCGGCGGCAGTGATGTAGCGGCAATCATGGGGATCTCTCCATTTGCCACTATCCGGGATCTGTTTTACAACAAAACAGGTGTGCAGCCGGTCATTCAGGAGGAAGAGGAAAGCAACTGGGTTGCCAAGGAAGTCGGACACCGGCTGGAAGATCTGGTGGCAGAAATCTTTTCCAAAAAGACCGGACTGGAAGTATTTCCGGTACGTGTCATGTTCCGGCATCCATTATATCCGTTCATGCTTGCAGATGTGGATTTTTTTGTTCGTATGCCGGATGGGACATTTGCGATTCTGGAATGTAAAACCTGCAATTATAATGCGAAAGATAAGTGGGCTGATGAGGGTATTCCAGCTCATTATGTGCTGCAGGTAAGGCATTATCTGTCTGTGATGAATATGCAGAAAGCCTTTATCGCATGCCTGTATGGAAATAACGAGAATGAGTTTGTGTATCGCACCATTGAGCGTGATCTGATTGAGGAAGAAGACATCATTGATCAGGAAACGTATTTCTGGCAGGAACATGTATTGAAAAATGTAGTACCGCCGCATAACGGGAATTCCGATCTGGTTCTGGCAAATATCCGTAATTATGGTGGTTTTGCAGACAAATCTATTCCGGAAATTGTGCTTTCCGGTCTGGAATCAAAAAATCTTGAGAAGTATCTTACCCTTTCGGAGGAAAAGTCACAGTTGGAAAAACGGAAAAAGGAAATCGAAGCAGAACAGCGGGCAATCAGTGTTCCTTTTGTGGAACAGCTGGGGCAGGGCTGCAAGGCAGTGCTGGAGGACGGTACGAACCGTTACCGTATTACCTATAATCCGACCAGACGTACTTCGGTTGGGAAAGACCAGATGGAGAAGCTGAAAAACCAGCATCCGGATATCTATGAGGAATATACAAAAACAACGGAGAGCCGTACTTTCCGAATTAAGAAGGAGGCGGCGTAATGAGAAAACTAAATGAACGGATGCGGGTAAAAAGCTGGAGGGATATAAACAATGAGGTGCAGATTTAAACATAAGATTTTCCGGAATGAGGAGAATGGGTATACGATTGCCATATTCACCACACAGGATACGTCTGTCCCCCTGTCAGCCAGAGACAAATATCTGGCATCCCGGAATATCATCGGCTTCTCAGCGATTGGATTCGGTCTTCCGCTTACAGACGAGATTGAGCTTGAGATGGAAGGCAGATGGGAGAGCGGGGAGCATGGAACCCAGTATCAGGTGGAAAATTTCATGGAGGTTGTACCACGGACAAAGGAGGGTATCTTAGGATACCTTTCTTCCGGTGCAGTCAAAGGCATCGGTCCCAAGATGGCAGATACTATTTTCCGGAAGTTTGGGCTTCAGACGTTGGAAATCATGGAAAACAGTCCGAAAGAACTTTTAAAGATCCGTGGGATTTCCGAGAAGAAGCTTTCTGCTATTGTGGAGTCCTATGGAAAAAACCAGGTGTTCCGGGAACTGATGACGTTTCTGGCGCCTTTTAAGGTGACACCCAAAAAAGTGAATAAGATTCTGAAGAAATTCGGAAATGAATCGGTGGATATTATCCGGCACCGCCCTTACATGCTGAGTGCAGTCAAAGGCTTCGGGTTTCTGACTGTGGATGCGATCGGAAGACAGTGCTGCTGTGCACTCAATGATCCCATGCGGATATCCGGGTGCATCGGACATATCATGAATCAGGCAATGAAAGATGGACATCTGTTTAAGCAGCGTCAGGAGGTTATCAGGGAAGCACTGGAAATGCTGAACCGGGATCTGCAGGTCATGGCAGTATCGGAGCAGGATGTCAGTCAGGTGCTTTACCGGCTGGTGCTGCAAAAAAGCATTGTAGTGGAGGAAGAACGGATCTATTCTATCCGGCAGTATGAAGAAGAAACGCAGACTGCTTCCATGATAGCGAGACGGCTTTTGGAAAAGCCGGTTCCGTTGTCCATTGAACTGGAGCTGGAAAAGGCACAGAAGACACTGGGGATCACGCTGTCAGAAACACAGAAACAGGCAGTGCGGATGGTGTTTGCACATCCCATCAGTATTATTACCGGAGGTCCCGGAACCGGAAAGACAACGGTTCTCAAGGTGATTCTCTATATCCATCAGGCGTTATGCAGGTCAGAGGTACAGCTTATGGCTCCGACCGGACGTGCGGCAAGACGTATGGTGGAGAGTACCGGCTGTGAAAATGCATCCACGATGCATCTGGCCCTGGGGCTTTTGGGAGATGATACGGATTTTGAACCGGATTTTGAGTACCTGTCTGCCGGATTTTTAAATGTAGATGAGGTGTCCATGGTGGACATGCATCTTGCCTATGAATTTTTCCGGCGGGTAAGCAGACATGCCAGAGTCCTTTTAGTCGGGGATAAGAACCAGCTCCCATCGGTAGGAGCCGGGGATGTGTTCCGGCAGATGATTGCCTGCGGGCTGATTCCGGTCACGGTACTGGATCTGGTTTACCGACAGGGCGCTTTGAGCAGCATCCCTTATAATGCAAAACTGATGCAGGAGAATAAGACTAATCTGAGCTTTGGGGAGGATTTTCAGTTCATTGCCTGCAAAGGAGCAGATGAGGCGGCAGAGATTGTCCGGAGGATTTATCTGGACGAGATTGCAAAAAACGGCATGGATCAGGTACAGATCCTGACTCCGTATCGGAAACGCAGTGCTGCCGGAGTGGATGAATTGAACAAATCTCTGGAGGATTTTGTAAATCCGCCAATCGCAGGGAAGAAGGAACTGCATATCGGCAGTCAGGTGTTCCGGGTTGGCGATAAGATTTTACAGAATAAAAATACCGAGATGGCGAGTAACGGCGATCTGGGCAAGATACTGGACTGTATCACGGATGAGGATGGAAATGCCAGGGCAGTGATCGGATTCCCGGACGGGCGGCAGGTGCAATATGAAGCTGACCAGATGGAAATGCTCGAACATGCCAACGCAACAACCATCCATAAGGCACAGGGTTCCGAATGTCCGGTTGTCATCATCCCTTGGGTAAAAGCCTTTTATATGATGCTGAAGCGCAATATTCTCTATACCGGAGTGACCAGAGCGAAAAGCAAGGTTTATCTGGTAGGGGAATGGGCTGCAGTCTGTCAGGCAATCCATACGGATGACAGCGGGACAAGGAACACCATTCTGAGTGAGCGGATCGTACAGTATTACGATCAGTATCAGAGTGAACAGAAACCGGAAATGGAGCAGTTAAAACTTGTTGTTTAAAAATATTTTTCAATTTTTGAAATAAGCGGACTATTACTCTTATATAGGGGAACGTCTGCTTTTCTAAATGAAAGGAGCAGAGAATGAAAGAATTATTGTATAAGAAATCAGAGGCAGTTGCCGCTTTAAACCGTGTGGATGGCTTCCATCCGATGGAACTGGCAAGAAAGATTGGAGAAGAAGGGCAGGAGGAGCAGCTTTATCTGGATGTGAAATACCGGAAGCTCTGGTTTCGTCTGGTCAATCCTGCAGGAAAGATCATCAGCCGGATTATCACTTTCACAGAGAATATGGCAGTTGTGGAAGCACGTATCTATCTGGATAAATGTGATCAGGAAGACAATTATGTAGCCAATTCCTTTTCACAGAAATTCCGGAGCGATGATCCGAAGTTTGGAGACAAATTTCTGGAAATGGCGGAAACAGCAGCCGTAGGAAGGGCATTATCGGATGCTGGATATGGTGTGCAGTTTGCGGATGTGGGAGAGGAAAATGATCCTGCACAGGTAGATGCCGGAATTCCATATCAGAATCCACAGATGCCGGATTCAGATGCCATGGCAAATGCTGCCATGTCGGATTCGGGTGTCATGCCAAAGGCGGCTATGCCAAATTATGGAGAGATGCCAGGCCAGTCGGAATATGCAGGTCAGCAGATGATGAATCAGTTCTATCAGCAGGCACAGGCGGCGGGAAGCACCATTTACCATGGCAGTGGACAAATGCCTGGCTACGGTTCCGCTCCGGCTGCCTCTACGCCGCCAAAGACCGGACAGATGCTGCAGGGAGCATTACAGAATCTGGATACGTCCCTTCCGGTAGAAGAACTGATGAAACACATGAACTATGAAATGGCAGTCGGGACTGTGATTCCGGGAAAGGGAAAATACGGCGGAAAGACCATGGGACAGGTGGCAGTTGAAAGCCCGTCAACGATCCAGTGGTTTGCCGAGCAATATTCCGGACCGAACAATCTGGTTCCGGCGGCAGCAAAGGTAATTTTACAAAAAGCAATGCCGATGGCTGGTTAAGGAAGAACCCCGCAGAGAGCTTTTTTCTGTGGGGGAAAGGAGGAAGAGACCGGGATGTATTATGATATGTCTGGGTTTGATTATGGAATACTGGATGTGGTGCAGGTGCTGCATCTCAGAAAGCGGCGGGGAAACTATTATGACTGCCCGTTTTGTGGAGAGACGCATGGAAAACTCAATATCAATGTGGAAAAGAATGTATTCCGGTGCAACCGCTGTGATGCGTCCGGGGGGATGCTGAAGCTTTATGCGGATTTGCACAATGTTACACTCTCCGAAGCAAATCAGCAGATCCGGGAAGCATTAGGAAAAGGAGAATACCGGACGGATTATATCAAAGCAACGCCGGTACAGGAAGAAAAGGCAACGGCAGAGCTTGCACCCATAGAGGAAATCCATCGGACGTATCAGAGAATGCTGTCCATGCTCACGCTTAACAGGAAGCATCAGGAGGATCTGCAAAGACGGGGATTAAAACCGGAACAGATCGAAGCACAGCGTTACCGGAGTGTCCCGCTGTTTGGAATGAAGAAGCTGGTCAAAAGGCTGGCAGAAGAAGGATATAGGGTGAAAGGCGTGCCGGGATTCTACCGGGATACAGACGGAAACTGGACGATTAACTTCAAAGCAGAAAACTCAGGAATCCTGATTCCCATAGTTTCTTTGGACGGGTTCATCCAGGGTTTTCAGATCCGGGTAGATCATGTGACTGACACGAAAAAATATATCTGGCTGTCCAGTGTCAATTATGACCAGGGAGTTTCCTCTGGAAGTCCGGTACATGTCATCGGTGATCTTCATGCTGAACGAGTCTATTTGACAGAAGGGGCGTTAAAAGGAACTATCGCCCATTATCTATCCAGTGCGACCTTTGTATGTGTTGCCGGAGTGAATCAGTATCGGAATTTAAAACCAGTGCTGGAACGGATGAAAGGTTATGGGATGAAACAGCTTTTGGAGGCGTATGACATGGATAAGAAGATGAAAGTAGCCTGTAATCATCATGACAGTAAGTGTGCGGTCTGTTTTGAGCGTTCCCCTGTTATCTGCCAGCATAAGGCGGAGAAACGGAGGATTATCCAGAACGGTTGCAATAAGGTCTATGAAATCTGCCGGGAGCTTTCCCTGCCGATGAACCGGATGGTCTGGGATATGGACGAGAGCGGGGAGTGGAACGGGAAACACAAGGGGATTGATGACTATTTAGCCGCCATCAAACAGAAGGAAGGAGCCGGGGCACAGACTTCGGCTCTTCCGAAAGGAGAATAATCATGAGAAAAAAAGGAAATACGGTTCTTGCAGGACTCATTATCTGCCTGTTGCTTGTTTTTCTCGCAGCGGCAGGAAAACTCTTTGGTGCTTATCTGAAGTATCAGAAAGGGGACGTAAGTTACGAGAAACTGCAGGAATATGTTCAGGAACCAGAGGAAGAAGAATCACCGGAGCCTGAGAAAGAAAAGGAGGAACCTAAGAATAGGTATCTGGAAATTGATTTTGCAGGTTTAAAAGCGGTTAATCCGGATGTCATAGCGTGGATTCAGATTCCGGCACTGGATATCAGTTATCCAGTGGTACAGGGGAAAGATAATGCATATTATCTTCATCACCTTTTTTCGGGAGAATCCAATATCAACGGGAGCATCTTTGTGGACTGCCATAATCAGCCGGACTTTACGGATCAGAATACGATCGTGTACGGGCATAATATGAAAAACGGGAGCATGTTCGGAACTCTGGATAAGTACCAAGACAAAGAGCTATTTGAACAACATCCGGAGTTTTATCTCTATTTGCCGGACAAGATCCTCAAGTATCGTATCTTTTCCTGCTATGCGGGAAGAACCGGAAGTGAGGGATATAGGTATCATTTCCCGGAAGCGGAAGATTTTCAGACGTTTCTGGATACGGTGTCTTCTTATAGGGATTATGATACCGGCACCGAGCTGTCGGCAACGGATCGGATAGTTACGCTGTCTACCTGTGTCAATTCCAGACGGAATTATCGCTATCTGGTACATGGAAAATTAAGCAGTGAGATCATCACAGAGGAATAAAAGAATCGTGCTGGTGTGAGAAGAAATTTCTTATGCCAGCTTTTATTATGGGAGGAAATGTAATGGGAACAGCATTGGTTATGGAACATGCAAACGCACTGGCACAGATGATAGTCAGTGAAAAGGACAAGTTATTTGATGAAAGAGTGGAGGCTCTTGTAAAACTTTATAGAAGGGCGGAATTTTATCTGAAGCAGGGATTTCTGGAGAGCATCGTCTGCGAGTTCCATCGGAAGAAAGTGGAAATGATTATGCAGGCGGAAACAAAAGGAGAGATTACGGAAATACTGAAGTTATCAAAACCGCATTTTGACGGGAAAAAATTTGTCTATACCTCTCCGTATGCTGTGGAAGAGGAAGAGCTTCTCCTTTGGTCTCTGACATCACTGCAAGGTCCACTCCGGGATGAAGGGTATCGAAGATATCGGGAATTATTTGAGAAGTGCCTGCCGGAGATGGCAGAAAAGATTCCGGCGTAGAACAATGGCATAACAAAGGAACGAAAAAACTATCTTTTATTTTACTGTAATTTCACTCTTTATTGAATCTGCAATACTTTACAAAGTTTTTTACGGAAAAATGCTTCGGATTAATATACTTAACACCAGTATCTATCAGCTTAAATTTTGAATAACCAAACACCAGTGTTTCATTATTCACAAAAATCGTCATCTATCCAGAAAGCAGGTAAAATATGTTCACAATAATCAGAGTATTTTCTGCATTCAATACATTCTTCATCTAAAGAATCTACGCCGACATAATGAATATGATAATCTACAGTATCGTTTACAAATCTTTCAAGGAAGATGTTCAAAACAAAGGCTACTCTATCATCACAATAAACATAACCAATTAAATTCTTATGAATGATACAGTAAACGAGATAAACACAGCGTGTATCAACGATGCAGTTGAAATTGTATCCAGATTAAAGCCTATTTATACTTTAAAGCATGCACGGAGACAGCAAGAAGACCTATTCCTGTACGGAAGAGGTCTTCCTGTCCTTATACTAAAGTTAATTGGTATGCTGAAGTCCCGCAAAAGCAACATTTAATTTACCTCCAGATTACCGCTTTTAAGAGATAGATAATCGGAACTTCCGCTAAGCAGATAGAAAAAATATTCCCCTTTTTCATCTGGTGAGAAACTATATTTTCCACTCAGTTCATCGAACACTTCTCCTTCATACATTATCCCGTCTTTTACATAACCGATAATCAAATCTTGGGATACTGTAATGTCTGATTTATATTTATCAAACGAAATGACTATATTATCTTTATCAGTTAGTTTCCATCCCTTTCCATTGTCTTGTGTAAGTACACAAAGTGAATTGTTGATTAGAATTATTTCTGGAATGATATACATTTCATCTGATTTATCAGTAGGAATCTCTACTATTGATGATGGTATGAAATTAGGCATCAGACTGCTTTTAACAATTCTGCTTTCAGGAAATTCTGATGAAGATTTGGCTAATTCCTCAATATCAACAACTTTCCCCTTTTCATTGGTATATACACCGTCTTTTAATATGATGTAGCTTCTATCATTGGTTTCTGTCCCGATTAAATGTCGATTGCTGTCATCAATTAAAGCCGATGTTAACAGATGACTGATTGCAGCATATACAGGCATACACAAAAACACTGAAACCACAGTTACAATAATTGCAGTTCTATAAGTGAACTTTAAAGGCTTATGTTTTGAAGCTGTTTTACAAAATACATTTTGACGTATCTTTTGTTTGGAATATTTTTTCAGTATTTTATTGCAATCATGAAAATACACTTCCTCAATAAAAGATTCATCAATTTCACTCATTAACTCATTCAAAGAAAATTTTACAGTCTTCATATCTAAATCCCTTCTTTTCCATTTTTAGTTTTAATTTTTTACGTCCGCGTAACAGTTTGGATTTTACTGTAGATTCTTTTAATCCGGTTTCTTCTGCTATTACAGCGATTGTCTTAGTGTAATAGTAGTACGAGATAAAACATTTTCTTTCGTCAACTGATAGTTCATATATGCTTTCTTTTAAGCATTTGATTACTTCTTCTTTTAACGGCCCGTATTCAATATGTTCGTTCGTTCCAACCTGAAACGCATCTTCGTAATTTTCAAAATGCATCTTAGAGGTTTTTCGTAATGCGTTTTTTGCCATGTTTCTTGCGATTGTTCCTAAATAGGGTTTGAATGTGCTGTAGTTATCTGTATCTAAATCTGCACTGTAATTCCATAGAGCTACAAAAACATTAGACACGACCTCCTCCTTGTCTTCATATGGCAAAGCACTTCCAATAATATTCTCCACTATGTATACAACATATCTGTAGTATTTGTTCATACATATTTTTAAAGCGCGCTCATCTTTATTTTTTAGTTCGAGCATCAGTTGTTTCTCATCTATGTTAAATAACATGCTTCTACCTCATAAATTCAGTGAATACTATAGCAGTGGTTTAATAATGGGAATGTGTATTTTCAAAAAAGGGAACCGAGAAACCAAGTTAAAAAGCTTCAATTAAAATCAGGATAAGTACTCACCAGCACTTGAAATATTTTCCACTATTAAAATGTAATAGAAAATGATTTGATTGTAAAGGCATCAGAGGACAGATTAGTTACCATGCCGTAATAGTAATCTGTTGCCTGTGTCGTAAATCCTGAACGCAAACCACTTGCTGTAATCTCACGCACAAATTCTGATGAAGGTCCAGCTACGTATGCGCGTACTCTTGAACGATGAAAAGCAGAACGGCTCAAAGTGTAATTTATAGTTATGTATCTGCCGCTATTACAATAAAGTCCCATACTGTTATTTGATGGTGTTAATATGGCGACTTCGCCATTTTTCAATGTGATTCCGCGCCAAGTATATCGGGCATATGCATTTGGAATAACACCTTCTTCAACAACTTTCTGCAGGCTTTCGTCAGCAAACACAGTGTACTTCCATTCAATCATATTAGGGTCATCTGTAAGCGGCTCTGCTGCAAAAACATTAACACTTAGCGACAGCATCATAACGAGTGTTAGGATAAAACTGATTATTTTTTATAAGCCTTCATATATGTACACGACTCCTTTCCAAGGTTCCCTTTGTAATAAGATACACAGTAAATATTGTAACGGTTGCATTTATTTAAAAAATTAAAAAAGATAATTTTTAATTTTTGTTTTTTGAATTTTTTGATTGGTAAAATAAGAAAATGGATTATAAAGAGTTGCACTCTAGGTACCTCCTACGTACAGAATAAGTATCAAATACAAAGGAGTGAAATCATTATGATTAAAAAATTAAGAGTAGCCGTGGATCACGGGAACCGGAACATGAAAACCTGTCATTTTATCTTTACCACAGGACTGACGGAACAGGATAAAAAGCCTGCCAGGGGAGAGAAGTATCTGAAATATCAGGGAAAGTATTATACCCTTAGTGAGAAGCGGATTCCGTACCAGAGGGACAAGACGCAGGACAGCCGGAACCGATTCTGGATTCTGACCTTATTTGCCATTGCAATGGAGCTGGAGCAGAAAAGCCAGATCCAGCCGGAGGATGTCATTCAGGTGGAACTTCCGATTGGGCTTCCGCCGAAGCATTTTGCAGAGCTTTGTGAGAGATATGAACGCTATTTCAAAGGGGACGGGAAGGTGCAGGAACTGTGCTTCAACGATAAAGTCTATCACCTCTGTATACAGAATGTAATGGCGTTTCCGCAGGATTATGCAGCCATGATGACGAGGATGATGGAAATCCGTGAGATTCCGAAAGTCGTAGGGATTGATATTGGCGGATTTACTTCTGATTATCTTCTGATGAGAAGTGGCAGACCGGATATGGATTATTGTGATTCTCTGGAAAAAGGTGTGATTACCATGTATAACGATATCATTTCCAGTATTAACAGTGAATATGACATGCTTCTGGAGGAGGCAGATATCGACAGTATCATCAAGGGAAAAACGCAGTATTATGAGGAAGCTGTTGTACAGGCAGTAGAAACCATGGTTCAGAATTTTGTTACCGATCTTCTGAACAGCATCCGAGAGCGGGGCATTGATACAAAATCTACTTATACGGTGTTTATCGGCGGCGGAGCAGTGCTTCTGGAACGATTTCTGGAGCAGGCAGACCGGTTGGGAAAACATACCTTTATCCGGGATATGAAAGCAAATGCCGATGGATATGATCTTTTGTATCGCATGACACAGGCTGGAGTGTGATTTTATGGGAAAGAAAAATCCGTTTGTATTCACTATTGGTTTTGATAAGTCGGATCCAGATCACGTGTATGTGACAGAACTTCTGAATACGACAGAGAAAAAAGCAAAACTGATCGTTGCGGCAATTCTGGCATATACGGGAAGAACGGATGAGACAGGTAATGGCAGTATAAGCATGGAACCGGATATGCTCCGGCCAATGATGCAGCAAATCATCCGGGAAGAAGTAAGAAAGGTATTGGAAGGGCAGGACGTTTCTAAGATAAATAGAGAAATGCCCACAGAAGTTGATTTGATGGAAGAAGAACCGCTGCGGATGGATCAGACTATGAGACAGAATGTAGTGGATGCTATCAGTGCATTTCGCAGGGCATAAAAAAGCAGGAGAGATACACATGCTTATGGCAGTGTACTCTCCTGTTCTTTGTATCAGAATGGGAATAGACAGAAAACTCACAGACTATTCACAGATTACTCACAGATTGTCTTTGTATAATGTGTAGATGATGAAGGATACGGGAGAGCCTTAACTTAGGTTCTTGAATCCATCCAGAAGTCCACGCAGTGTAGAAAGGGCAAGCTGTTTCTGCTCCTCCGGGCAGGAATTTAGTTCTGCCATGATTTGCTGCATGGTAGAATCCGGGTTCGTTTTCTGGTTAGAAAATATAGCATCTATGGAAATATGTAAGTAAGTTGCCAAGGCATAAAGTGTTTCCAACTGTGGATTGCCAATATAGTTTTCAATATCAGAGACAGTCCGTAAAGAAATCTTTGCCTGTTCCGCAAGGCTGTTTTGCGAAAGATTGCGGCGGAGACGTTCTTCCCTGACTGCATCTCCCAATAATTTTTTCACCATCTATATCACCTCACTTAATGCATATATTTTATCGTAGATTAACACTATACGAAATGCGTTAAAGTGCGTTATGATAAGCAGGATAACACATGCACAAATAGAGAAACATGGAAGTAAGTACGACAGACATGAATGGACAGCATAAGATAAAAGCCAAAGAGGAACTGAATCTGTTAAAAAAATCTTATCCATACAATGTGTCGGAGAGAAGTTAGAATATGCAGTATATGAGATACTATCATCGCATATCCTACACAATTACATAGAAAGAGAAGTATCGGCTGGACTACGAATAGAGTGGTCCAGCCTTTCTTTTTTTCGAAAAAATGAAGGCAGTGTCACGTTTTGTTGCCGCTCACCGCCATCCTCGGAATTTTTTGGAACGTGATAAAAAATTTCGGAGGATAAAACAAATGAACAAAAAAACATATACAGGATCAAAGATACAAAATCACTTTACAGCATATCTGATACAGTTTGTCCGTGGAAAACGACATGATTATCTGGAGAAGAAAATCCAGATGGCTGATGCAGAAGAACTGTTGGAGGATATTGGACAGATGGAGGCAAGAATTGTAATCGAAGAATTGCTGGAGAACCAAACGAGGGAGCAGCTTTTATTGCAGGAGGCACAGGGGAAATATCCAGAATGGAATAAGATGTCAGATGAAAGACTGATGAAAGCGCTTCATACGCTGCGGGATGAAGAACGGAAGCTGATTTACCAGCATGTGTTTGAAGAACGTACTTTTGAGGAAATGAGCAGGCTAAACGGGTTATCAGAGGAGCGATGCAAGGGTATTTATTATTATGCAATCCGGAAGATCCGCAAGGTGATGGGAGGTGAAAACTAATGAATTTTGAACGATTACTTTTAAAGGCAAAAGAAGGAAATGCAGATGCGGTACTGAAGATTTTAGAGATATATAAGCCGCTTTTAATTAAGAATGCGATTGTGAATGGCAGATTTGATGAAGATCTGTATCAGGAACTGGTAAGTACATTGCTTCAGTGTATCCAGAGATTCCAGATAATTGAGTAAGTTATCTTAAACAAAGGCTGCAATCACTCTCAGGGGAGTAACATCCTCTGGGAGTGATTGTTTTTTGAAGGGTGATATTGCCTCAGTTCGAAGCGGCAGACGGTGTTGATCTATTATGTTGCCTGATGCTTTAATGCTCTTTTGTTGTTGCCAGTTCTTTATGAAGATGTAGAGCCATAAACACAGTAACAATAGCAGAAATTACATCGGCAATCGGTTGTGCATATAGTATTCCATTTATGCCCCAGAATGATGGGAGCAACAGAATGATCGGAACAAAGCAAATACCTTGTCGGCAAGCCCCAAGAACGAATCCGGCGGTGCCTTTTCCAAGTGCAAGAAACAGAGAAGAATACACTGTGTAAAATCCAAATACGAAGAAGGAAAATCCATTTGCCATTAGCGATTTTTGACCTACAGAAATCATCTCTGTATTGCCTTCTGTAAATTGCGAAATAATCTGTGTGGAAAATAGGGCTATTGTCAATCCCACAACTACACAAAATATTGTTGACCATAAGATAGAAGTTTTAATTGCTTCCCTGAGCCGATCAAACTTTTTGGCACCATAGCTAAAGCCGGCAATTGGTTGGAAACCTTTTAAGAAGCCGAACACAACCAGAGTTCCCATTGAAGTGATTCTTGTAACAGCGCCCATTCCGGCGATAACAGCATCTCCATAGATATTAGCTTCCCGGTTTATGAATGCGATAGAAAGGCTTGTAAGAAGCTGGAAAGTCAATGTGGGTATACCGATTTTCAGAATTTCAGTTATGATCTGCTTAGAAGGACAAAATTCCTTAATGGAAAATGTAAAAGCGCTTTTTTTCTGTAATGCATAAATTAAATATACAAGAGTAGAAGCCATTTGAGAAATTGCTGTAGCGATTGCCGCACCAGCAACCCCCATGTCGAGAGTATAGATGAAAATAGGATCTAAACCAATATTCAATACAGCTCCTAATAATAATGCACACATAGTTGTTTTTGCGGCGCCTTCACTTGCAACGATATTGTTCATCGTTACATTAAATACATTGAAAATACATGAAATAACATAGATTCTTCCATAAGAAAGGGCGTATGGCATAATCGTGTCTGTTGCACCTAACATGGTTAAAATAGGTTTCAAAAAAATTGCAGTTCCGATAATAATAACTGCGCCAATACAAACACTGCTGTATAATGCAGTACTGGCGACTTTACTTGCAGCTTCCCTATCTCCTCGCCCTAAAAGTCTTGATAAGTAGGAGGCGGCACCATTGCCAAACATCAGACCTAAACCAACAACTACTTGTCCTAAAGGAAACGCAATGGAAATTGCACCCATTTGACTCTCGCCAAGTCCTCCTATGAAATAAGCATCCACCAAATTGTAGAGAGCGTTAATAAGCATACCAATCATTATCGGTATACCAAGAGCCATTAGTGCTTGGGGAACAGGTGCATTTCCTAATAAATCCATTTTGTTGTTATTCTTGTTCATTTCAAATACTCCTTTCAATTAAGAATATAAATTATAGTAGTATAAATTATAGTATACTACGTGAGAGAATACTACTATAATTTATAGTAGTTGTCAAGCGTGTATCCTGCAATTTCCTTGACAAGAGGTATAAAATCAAATACTATAAATTACAGTATATATAACCGTAAGTATTTTATAGCTTTCGTGGATATAGAAAGTGGGTGAACTATGGCTACAATAGATTTAATTGTGTTAGGAATATTGAAAAAGGAACCGATGGGAGCCTATGATATTCAAAAATTAGTGGAATATCGTAATATATCAAAATGGGTAAAAATCAGTACACCATCCATTTACAAAAAAGCAATTCAGTTGGAGGAAAAAGGCTTCATTAAAGGAGAAATTGTGAAAGAAGGTAAGATGCCTGAAAAAGCAGTTTATTCATTAACAGATGAAGGCGAAAAAGAATTTGTAAAGCTTATGATGGAAACAGCCTCTAAACCCATTCACTTTTTTTTAGATTTTAATGCAGTAATTGTAAATTTGGATAAGTTACCGCCTGAAAGTCAACAATCATGTATTGCCAGTATTGAGGAAAATATTGAAATATTAAAAACTTATCTGGAGGAAAATCTTCGAGAGAAAGAGAATGATCCGGAAATCCCTAAGACTGGTATGGCAGTATTGCAACAGCAGATAGTTTTGGCGGATGCTATTGAAAAATGGATTATTTCTCTAAAAAAAGACTTTTGATGAAGAAGTCACTAGCTGATTTCTTATTAGGTCTGCAGGATTGGGAAGAAACAGGGATGGATGCCGACCTATGTTCCGGCTTTGTAGCCAGAACATAGAAATTTTCTTAGTGGGGAATCTCCCTCAAACCCGGTGCTCCTTATATCCTGCAGATTAAACTTCAAATTTATACCCATATCCAACTACTGTTTTTATGTAATTCTTGTCGCTGGAATACTTTTTTATCTTCTTGCGTATTTGAAAAATAGTGTTTTCCACGGCGTGGAAATAACCATTTGCTTTTTCATGCCAAACTGCTTCATAAATCTGTTGTTTAGTAAAAGCCATCCCTGGATTAGAATATAGCATATAAAGTACATCAAATTCTTTTACAGAAAAGTTAATGTCTTTTCGTACTATTAAGCCGTAGGTCGTAAAGGTCTGCGACTTTAACTTTACCCGGAAAGGAGCTGCCACATATATAGGCAGTGCTGTAATTTTAACAGTAACGGTCACCAATCTATGGGGATGGCTTGTATATCCGGCTGAAATGCTAAAAAATCAGTGGTTCTTATTTATCACTTCACTCTGCCCCGGTAATTATGTGTTTGCCGTTTCTGGCTCTTGCAGCTATTGCGATTCTACTGGTCTATTACCAGACTATTTGCAGGTAAAGCATTGCTCTGGTTTTGAATTTGAGTTTTGGCAGTCTAATAATAGCATTTTAGATTAGCTGTGATAAGGTGAAACAGATTAGGAGGAAAGTAAATTGCATTACAAAGACAAAAACCTACAGATAGATATTCGCTGTCATACTGTTTTTATGAATGATCAAAAGATTGAATTGAGTCTGAAAGAATTTACGGTACTAAAATATCTAACAGAACATCCTGGCTGGGTATTCTCTCACGAGGAGATTTATCGTAATGTCTGGAAGGAAGAACCGATTGACTGTGCTAATGCGGTTATGTGCTGCATTAGCCAGCTTCGTAAAAAGTTAAAAGTAGATTCACGGAACTGGAATTACATCCGCACCGTCCGAGGTGTGGGCTATAAGTTTCAACCACTCTCAGGGGAGTAACATCCTCTGGGAGTTTTTTGTCATATTTGTTGCACTTTTCGGCTCTGGTACGTACAGAAATAGAAAAGAAACATATCCCAAAATGTATACATTTTAGAAGTACGTTCCGGAAAGAGGGATTATATTTCAAAAAGGTTACACACACAGTTTTGAAATATACCAATAAAAGTGTGGATATTTTGGGACATGGAAAGGAGAAATGTGGATGCAGATATATGGATATCACCGTACCAGTACAAAGGAGCAGCATCTTGACCGTGGCATACAGGAAATTGAGCGGTACTGTAACGAGCATGAGATGGCACTTACGAATATTTTTACGGATCAGGAGACAGGGAAGAATTTTAATCGTCCGAGATATACCGTTTTAGTGGAGGATGTCCTGCGGCCGGGAGATATTTTGATTGTTACAGAATTGGACAGACTGGGAAGAAACAAGTATGACACCATGCAACAGATCCAGCGGATTAAGAACATGGGAGTGCGGCTTATGGTTCTGGAACTGCCGACTACGCTTATGGATTTATCTGTGATGGATAATGCGATGGCAAGGATGATGCTGGAAACAATCAATAACATGATGCTGGAGCTTTATGCTTCTATGGCGCAGGCAGAGCTGGAGAAAAAGGAGAAGCGACAGCGGGAAGGGATAGAAGCGAAGAAATTGCGGGGCGAATGGGATGATTATGGAAGACCAAGTGTGATGAAGCAGGAAACTTTTGATGAGAACTTTCAAAGCGTAGTTTCTGGAGAAACGACACCTACACAGCTTCGTAAAAATTTGGGAATGACGCACTCAACTTTTTATCGCTATCGAAAAACTTTTTATGAAAAATACCCGGAACTTTCAAATTCTGCAAATTAAAGTCCTATTACTTATATAGACCAAAGAATTTCAGGAGGAAAGAAATATGAGTGAAAAGAGAATAGGTACTTTAATTTATGATCCATCAATGGGAAGATTTGATATCCGGTTTGGGATTGAATCTTATTATGGAGGTCTTCATTGCGGAGAATGTTTTGATGTGAAGGTAAAGGATGCATGGATTCCGGTTCGGATTGAAATGGATGAAGACTGGTATCTGGTAGGGCTTCCTAAGACGAGTCTCAGTGGACTGACGGTTCGAATGTAGGAGGAGCATATGATGGAAGCTAAAAAGAAATATGAAAAGCCGGCATTCCGATTGGTGACAGATTTGGGGAGTATTTTGGAATGACTGTATGAGGTATATGGAACGGATGGAACGATGTTGATTGCTGGGAACAAGTTATCGGATACGGTAATCTATCCGTTTATCCGCATGATTAAAAAGAAATGCAAAGCAGTGGATGCGGAAAAGCTGAATCTGATGCTCTGGAAGATTTATATGGTAAGTTCGAGAAAAGAAGAATTTGTGACGGCTGCTAAGAAAGAGCTGCAGCCTTATTTGACCAAGAAAGATGAAAAACAGATTGACACCACATATGACACCACATATACTATAGATAGGAGGCATTAAAGATGTCGAAATGGGATAAACTATTGACAAGAATTTGCTCATTATCGAAAGACCTTCGTTTTGATGAACTAAGAAAAGTATTAGAAAGTTATGGATATGAGATAAATGCTCCGAGAAGTGGGAGCAGCCATTATACATTCCGTAAAGCGGGATGCCAGCCGATAACAATACCGAAACACGAACCAATCAAGAAAATTTATGTTGAAATGGTAAAGCAGATTGTAGAAAGTGAGGCGAAAAACGATGAAGACACTGAATGATTATTTGGCAATGTCCTATCGCATGGAAATTGTGGAAGATAAGGATGAAGGTGGATTTGTGGTTTCTTATCCGGAACTGCCGGGATGCATCACCTGTGGAGAGACGATAGAAAGGGCAGTTGAAAATGCAGCGGATGCAAAAAAAGCATGGTTAGAAGCTGCACTGGAAGAAGGGATTGAGATTCACGAACCGGGAAGCCTGGAAGAGTATTCGGGACAGTTTAAAATAAGGATGCCACGCAGCTTACACCGGGATCTGGCGGAACACTCAAAAAAAGAAGGCATCAGTATGAATCAATACTGTATATATCTTCTTTCAAAGAATGATGCGCTGTTAGTAAAATAAATATACAAGAATATAGATGAAAAGAGCCGTCCGGATGGGCGGCTCGAAGTCTTTTATAGATTAAAAATGATATTGCTCCAGCAGGTATAGGGGAAGTGTTTGTACATTCCCAGCGGTTCCGCCTTTGGTATCACCTTTTAAATACAATAGTTTGTGGGCCTTCCCCTGTTCCAATGCCTTCAAGGCAGTAGATGCAGTTCCCTTACCGGCTTTAACTTCAATCAGATAGCGGATGTGAGTTTTCAATGTCTGAGCTACAAAATCAATTTCACCACCTTTATAAGTAGCAAAAGCCGGTGTCTCAAAGATAATTTCTTCCGGGAATTCCTGGCGTTTGGACAAGTTAATGTAAACATAGTTTTCGTTCAATGAGCCATCCATAGTTGATACAGTAGCACCAGTTCTGGAGAGATAATAATATGCAACTCCAAGATCCATGAAGAAGCAGCGGCTTCCCGGTTTGAAATTCAGGATGTCCAGTTCTGTGATTTTGCCACAGAAACCGATGATTCCAGAATGATAAAGCCAGTTGATAGCACGATAGCAGGTTGCTTTAGAAAGATTACTGGAGTAATTCTTTGTAACGAGCTTTTGCAGTTCTTCACTTATACTGTCCTCATCTAATCCTTTCTTTTCACGAAGCAGAATACGGCAGATGCTTAAAAAGATGTTGGTAAAAACACTAATATCTGTGATGTCATCAAAGTACCGCATAGATTCGTTTAAGAAAATGCGGATGATTCTAACAAGCTCTTTTTGAGCTGCTTCCACGTCTTTTGTGTTAAGGTATGTTTCCACAACCTTTGGATAGCCGCCAATCTGTCTATAGATGTCGTAAACATTCTTTAATTCGTCATATAGTTCCGGTACGGTGTCATCTGCATGATCCAGTGGAAGTGATAGATATTTCTGAAAAAGCTGGTCATCCAATGCTTCCAAAAACTCTTTAAAGGAAAGGGTATAAATACGGATACTGGTAATATCTCCACTGGAGAATTTGAATTCCGGTTCCAGTACACGTCCCAGATAACTTCCAGTTACAATGAAATGCGCTTGAAAATAGCGGGTAAATTCTCGGATACGGTTGAATATCTCTGAGGATTCCTGAATTTCATCAATAATGATGACTGTATCGTTGGTATCTTCAAAATCCGGATCGAAGAGTTTAAAAGCATCGTGAAGCGGCTGCTCCGGTCGTTTTGTACCGGGAGTCCAGTCTGTGGCTTTTTTGTAACATTCCATAAATTGTTTGCCGGACAAATCAAACAGGTTAATGTAGATCTTGTGCCTGAAGTTCTCATCCGCAAATTTATTGATAATATATGTTTTTCCGACCTGTCTGGCACCATTCACTTCCAAGGTGCTGTGGACGGTATCGTTTTTCCAATCCAGAAGCTGATCGTAAACTTTTCTTTTCAGATACATGGGAAATGCTCCTTTCTTTCAACTGTTCCTATTATATCAAAATATGAATGGATAATATAGAGGGTAATTTCTGATAAATGATGAATTGTCTAGTCTGAGCAGTTCTTCACGGGTATTCCGGTTTCTGTCATTACTTTTTCGTACTGAAGAAGCTGTTCCCAGGTCAGCCATTCCGGTTTCTGATCTGTGGGAAAACCATTCCATAATTCTTTCATACGGGCAATATGGTTTTGAACGCTATGATTGCATAGGATAGACGGACTGCGATTTCCGTAGCCCAGATAGTATTCACAGTCAGACTGTAATTTACTTAACATCCGGTACTCGAATTCATAGGAACTTCTTTGATACGGAGCCGGATGAAATGTGTACTCCTGCTGTATGGGATGGGAAGGTTCTCCATCAATATGGTTAAAAGATAAAGAATAAAGATTCGGTTCAGGCTCTTTGCCAAGGTCAATATCCTTCCACAACTTTCCGAATTGGTCCTTATATACCGGACAGGAAAAATCATCCATGCCAGTATACTCAAGCACTAATTTTGTTTTTGCATTTTCATTCATTCTATTAGACCATCCTTTCCTTTATTGCAGACATTGAGGTATATTATTGGGCGCTGTTTCTGCATTCCACTGCAGCTTCGCACGTACATCCATCAGGATGATTCCTAACTGGTTTTCTCCGCAGTTATTGACTTTGCCCCAGAAATAGTCACCCCAGTTGTTTCCTTCAATAAGTGTGGACTCTCCGGTTGCAAGAAGTTTATCCCGGAGTTCCGGGTTCTGCATGAATTTGCACATGCAGATTTCATACATGAGCCGGACTTTCACTTTTTCCCAGTCCGGGCGTAATGTAAGATCTCTGCCGAGTTTCTTTGCATCAGAAGGATTATGCATCCGAAAAATACAGAATTTGCGTTGCTCTCTCGCAGAGAGTGTTTTCTGCGCTTGAAAAGCAGCTTCATTATTTGCATAGGTTTGTCCCATGTAAGAGACCGGTGCCGGATAGAAATTGCTTAGAAAAGCATAATCTCCCCGAAATTCATTGATCTGTGTAGGTATGCGCTTGCTTGTATTTGTTTGATTCATTATAAATTCCTCCTTTGTAAAAGAGGTGCGGCCTTTCAGCCACACCTCAAAATAATTCTCATCTATTGCAGAGATGGTTATGCAATCATCTCCAAAAATTCAGCTTCTGTAAGAATTGGAATACCAAGGCTCTGGGCTTTTGCCAGTTTGCTGCCGGCTTTTTCCCCGCAGATCAGGTAATCGGTTTTCTTTGTTACAGAGCTGCCAGGTTTGGCACCAAGCTCCAGAATCTTATCGTTGATACCGTCTCTGGTAAAATGCTCCAGTTTCCCTGTTGCTACGATGGTACATCCTGTAAATTTGTTTTCTTTTGTCATAATGGTCTCTTCCTTTCTTTGTTCAAATGTGAATTCGTTCTGTAAGTTTTTCCATAAATCAAGATTTGCTTCATCTGCAAACCAGGAATGGATGTTGTGATTTAAGATTTCGCCAAAATCCTCTAACTGAGTGAAGTCGTAATCTCCGACAGCCGCCTGTTCAAATGCAGTTAAATTTCCGGAAAATACGGTGTCCAGAATCCGGCTTTTGGTTCTGCCGATCATAGGAATATCCATGGAAACCAGATAGCGGACAAAGCTGGTCCTCCGGCTGGCGTTGATGGATTCCCACAAGCGGTCGAAAGATTTCTCACCATATCCGTCCAGTGCCACAATATCTTCCCGGTGTTCCTCCAGATGATAGATGTCCTGAAAAGAGTGCAGATAGCCCAGATTCAGGAATTTTTCTAAAGTGGCTTCTGACAGTCCTTCGATGTTCATTGCCTTCTTGCTGGCAAAATGGACAAACCTTCTTGTGATCTGGCTGTCGCACTGCGGATTATCACAATGCAGAGTTTCTACGGTGCGACCGTCGCTGGTCTTACGGCTGTAGGTTCTGGTTTTGGAACCACAGCAAGGGCAGACCGGAGGCGTGATGTCGGTATACCTTCCACGATCCAGATTATCCTCTATATGTGGGATGATCATGTTTCGTTTGGAAACAAGAATCCGGCATCCGGGTACAAGCTCCAGATTTTTGATAAAGGTCAGATTATGAAGGGAAGCTCTGGAAACATCACAGCCGTCAATCTCCACGGTATCGAAGATGCCGACCGGAGCAATCTCTCCGAATCTGGTCGGTGTCCATTCAATTTCACGCAAGAAAGTTTCGTAGGTATCATCCTCAAACTTATAGGCGAGGCCGTCCTTATAGTGGTGTCCGGTTTTTCCGCAGCTTTTGGAGTAGCTGAGACTGTCAAAAATCATGACAATGCCATCGATAGGAAGATGTAAATTTGCTGCTGTGGATACCAATTCCTGAATGAATTTCTCCGCATATTCTTTTGAAAGTCCGGTTCCTGAAATTGAGAAAAACGGGCAGTAACCAAAGCCCAGGTGTGTTAAACCTTCTAATTTGCAGGCTCTGCTGTCCGGGAAGGGAACATCCTCCATTCCTTCTAATACATTGAACGGAAGAAAGCGAACACAACGTCCGATACAGTTCTTCGGATCAAGACTTCGTACTGATCCGGAAGCAAAATTACGTCCGTTTTTATAAGGTTTTCCATTTCCATCACGCAGAGTATCTTTCAGACGTTCAAAATCATTGGTTGGTATAAAAGACTCACCGGTAATGACCAGACGTTCTTTGTGTGGAATGGTAAGCGGTACATTTAAAAATGCCGGGATATTGTGTGTAATATCTTCCCCCACTTCACCATCTCCACGGGTAGAAGCCTGAATCAGTCTGCCATCTTCGTAAATGAGTTTGGTAGTCAAACCGTCCAGTTTCAGCATAAAGAGAACTTCCTGTCCTTTCATGAAATCTAAAAGCTCTGAAATCAGTTTTGTTTTCTCAAGCGAGAGCAGTGGAATCGGATGGGTGACTTTGGCAAGTTCACTGACCGGATAATATCCAACCGTCTGTGTCGGAGAATTTGACAGGATGAAACCAGTCTGTTCCTCCAGTTCCTTCAGTTCGTCAAAGAGTCGGTCATACTCGGCATCAGATACCAGAGGGGCATCCTGATTGTAGTAGGCATGACGGTATTCATTGAGTTGTTTTACAAGATTCTTAATTCTTTTGACTGACATAGAGTCTCCTTTCTTTTGTGGCGTGCCAGTTCCGGAATCATTTGTTTCCGTAATCCTCCTTTCCCTGCGTTCAGGCATAAAAAAAGAGAATGACGCTTATGTTCATTCTCAAAATAGATGCAGTTTCCTGCAAAATAAAAAAAGCCAGAAGTCCCTGCTGCTTGTTGGGCATAGGAAAACTCCTGACTACGTTTCAAACCTAAACTGCGTGTGATAAATCCTTTCCGGATTGACACAAATAATTGATATAAGAACAGTATAACACTAGATGTAGTATATGTCAAATGAAATAGATTCCTCAATGAAGCTTTTGCCTTATGTTGATGACAAATTTGTCGGCTACAGGAATAAAAGCGTTCAGGATTTCAGATTTGCCCTAAGCGAAGGAATTCGTAGCCAGGTATTTTTTGCCACTTTCGTGGAGAAAGTCGAAAACCAGATAAAATCAATCTCTGTCATAAATGCCTCTAAACTGTTTTTACATCGTAGTGGTTATGCAAGTTCTAAATTTAAAAATAATTTTCACGAATAACTAACTTTTCTATATGCTGAATTGTCATAAAATATAGATTATTAAATTTGAAAGCAGATTGAAGGTGATAAACATGAGAAGTTATAAACGGTATACCAGGCGAAAGAGACTTTTGAAGCAAATCGCTGTGGTTGCTTTAGTGTTTATATTGGGATTTGTGCTTTTGCGGGCTGTTTCGTATATGGCGATTCAGGGTGAAATTCCGATGATTAACAGTTTCAATCTATTTAGAAGGGAAGCTGATACTTCTTTTGGATGGAACTTGATTCTTGTAAATGACGATTATTGTGTTCCCCGTAATTATGAGGTAGAACTCACAGAATTATCAAACGGAGAAAAAGTGGATTCGAGAATCTATCCTCAGCTTCAGCAGATGTTTGATGATGCCAGAGCTGAGGGACTTGAATTATTTGTAAGGGAAGGGTACAGGACAACTCAGGATCAGAAAGATATTATGAATGAGAGAATTCAGCAGTATCAGGATGAAGGCTATTCACGTGGGGAGGCAAAAAAACTTGCGAAAGAATATGTTGCCGAACCTGGAACAAGTGAGCATGAACTTGGGATAGCCGTTGATATCAATGCGGATACGTCCAAGTGTTCTTCGGATGCTGTTTATACATGGCTTGCCAATAATGCATATAAATATGGTTTTATTAAAAGGTATCCTGATAATAAGATAGAAATTACAGGAGTGAACAATGAACCCTGGCATTATAGGTATGTAGGGGTGGATGCTGCCCTGGAAATGCAGAAAAAAGGATTGTGTCTGGAGGAGTATATCGAGACTCTAAAATAAAAATTAAAAAATAATTTATCTTTAACTAACTTTTTATGCTTGTT
>NZ_QUHK01000049.1:0-9973 GCF_003479665.1 Blautia sp. AF14-40 | reverse complement strand
CGCAAACTAAATATCATGTTGGAAAGAAAACCAACAAACTAAAAATCACCCAAACACAGAGCTGGACGCTCTGCATTTGAGTGATGATGCAATTACTGTATTAACTTCAACCACCGGCTGCTTTCTGAAATGATCTGTCACAAAGACTTTCAGCGCATGATGCTGGATGCAGAAATTTATGTTGACCGCATTGCGGATATGCGGATCACCAACATGAATGCCGCCATGGAAGCTGTCCGGCAATCTGTGATTAAGAAAAAAGGAAACGGAAATAATTTCATCGCTATATCATCGAGGGTACGCTTCCACTCAATATGGATTCGTACCCTCTTCTTGCCTTTTCTAATCACCACACGAATATTGATTGACAAGAACGACTACAATGACTATAATGGTGATTAGGAAAACTACAGGAGGTGCCTTATGACATTTATTGAGAGCGAAACTATCGAACTCAAGTCTTCGGTTGTTGCAGACCTTTGCAAAGAGGTGATTGCCTTTGCTAACACAAAAGGCGGCACTCTTTACATTGGTGTTGAGGACAATGGTACGGTGATTGGTGTGGATAGTGCCGACCGTGTTACCTTGCAAATAAATAACATGGTTCGGGATTCCATCAAACCTGATATTACGATGTTTGTCCACTATGAGACACAAGTGATAGATGATAAACAAATTATCGCCGTGACCGTTCAGGAGGGTACAGACCGTCCCTATTATCTGGGCAGCAAGGGATTAAAGCCCAGCGGCGTATATGTCCGAAATGGTACATCTACAGATCCTGCCTCTGATACCGCCATCCGAAAAATGATTAAAGAAACCGATGGCGACAGTTTTGAAACCATGCGCTCTTTGGAGCAGAATTTGTCATTTCAGGTAGCTGAAGCACAGTTTGCCAAGAGGAAGGTTCCCTATGATGCTACTAAGATGCAGACTTTGGGAATGGTTTCTTCGGACGGCATTTACTCCAATGTAGCGTTGCTTCTGTCCGAACAATGTCCGAATACCATCAAGGCAGCAACCTTTGCCGGTGTTGATCAGAGCGTATTCCAAGATAGACGTGAGTTTACTGGTTCGCTGTTTCAGCAGATGGAAGATTTGTATGCCTATCTTGATCTTCACAATCAAACCAAGGCCACATTTGAAGGACTATACCGAACTGATACCAGAGATTACCCAGAGGACGCTTTGAGAGAAACATTGATGAATTCTCTGGTGCATAGAGATTACTCCTTTAGTGCCAGCACCCTTGTCAGTATTTATGAGGATCGAATTGAATTTGTATCCGTGGGCGGTCTGCCTACCGGGATCACTTTGGATGACATTATGCTCGGCCTCTCCGTTTGCAGAAATCCGAAATTAGCAGCTATCTTCTATCGCTTACAGCTGATTGAAGCTTACGGAACTGGTATGCCCAAAATCATGAAAGCATACGCAGGCACAGGGTTGGAACCTAAAATTGAAGTAACAAACAACGCTTTCAAAATTACACTCCCCAATAGAAATGCCGTTAAGGCAACTGATAGAGTTCCTAATGAACGTAAATCCAATGAAGAAAAGATTCTGGACTTGATTGCCCAAAACGGCTATGTAGTGCGTAGCGATGTGGATCAACTGTTGGATGTCAGCCAAACAACGGCCAGCCGTATTCTAAAACGCATGGTTACAGACGGCTTGATCTATCAGGACGGAAGAGGCAGAAAAACAAAGTATAAGAAGATATAACATTCACGCTAATAAATAAAAACAAAAGCAAGAGGGAGGAAAAACAGAATGAAAGAAAGGAAAAAGCCCCGACGGTTTGTAAAAGTATGTTTTTTCATATCAGTCGTTGCGTTTTTGACTGTTCCACAGTGCGTGTTTGCAGCGGAAAAAACGGACAATTCGGATGCAGAGCTTGTTTTGCAGGAGCAGGAAGCAGCAGAGGATGAAGCTGCAGCGTATGCGGCAGATGATAATCGGGAAGACTTTCAGGGTACAGACATGGAGCTGTATCTTATTATGGAAGAACGAATTAAAAAGGCCATGCTTGACAATCCGGAAAAGGATACCATTATTGTTCCTTTGGGGGATTTAAAAGCAAAACGCAAAGAAGAGGAAGGCCAGGATGGAAACCGGATCAACAATCTGTACAGTTATTCTCCGTATTTTCCGGACATTCTGATGGTAGGCCTGGAACTTTATTCGAATCCGTTTAGCAAATATTATACCTATGCAGAGGTATCACATACAGAGGGAAAGAAAACAAAGGAAATCTTTGAAAAAATTGACCGAAAACTGGAGTATATTTACAGTCTGGTAGACGATACGATGTCCGATGAGGAAAAAGCACTGGTGATTCACGATTATCTGGTCTCTCATGTGCATTTTGACGGTTCACAGAGACATTGGACAAGTTATGGAGCCATTATGCTCGGATATGCAACAGCGCAGGGTTATAACAGTGCTTACCAGTATCTGATGAATCATCTGGGCATCGATGCCTGCTTTGTGTCGAGCAGGCCGTCGGATCCACAGTCACATGCCTGGAATATGATTCAGATCGATGGAAAGTATTATAACGTGGACACCGTCTGCGATGAAAGTGAGAGTGCAAGGGTTAGTCATAAACATTTTCTGCTGTCTACGGATGATCTGGCAGCAATCAAACCGGCCAGCAATCCCACGAAGCATAAATTAGAAGACAAAGTCCATGCGTGCACCAGTACAAAATACAGAAACGCATACTGGAGAGAGATCGACTCTCCGATCTATGTGCAGGACGGAATCCATTATTACATCAAGAATAGTGCTCTGTGTACATACGACCCGGCAACAGGAAAAGAAACCGTTGTCTGGGGCGGAAATGGAATCGGAGTGACTACCATGCTGGTGAAAACCAGGGATGCACTGTATTGCACCGACTATACAACTGTCTGGCGTTATTCTCTGAAGACAGGAAGAAAAACAGTTGTCTATGAACTGCCCGATGATCAGAAAATTTTCTGGGATATTAATGATCTTCGATGGGAGGATGGCCAGCTGGAGATTACGAAATATCATGCCAGCACGATGGAGTATGAGACCATTCAGCAGCCCTTCGAAGAGGAGACTCCGGTTGCAGATGGCTGGTTTGAGGATCTGGACGGCAGAAAATATTTTAAAAATCAGAAAGCACTGACCGGCTGGCAGAGTCTGGATGGAAATTTTTACTTCTTTAATGAAACTGGTGTGATGCAGACCGGCTGGGTAGAAGACAATGGAAGAAAGTATTATCTGAATCAGGATGGAATCTGGCAGAAAAACTGCTGGATGGAAGACGGGGAAGGACGCCATTATCTGGATGGAAAAGGACAGAAAATGACTGGCTGGCTGACGATTGGGGAAAATACCTATTATCTGGGTGAAGACGGTGTAATGCAGACCGGCTGGGTGACGATCGACGGGAAAGAATACTATTTTAACTACGAAGGTGAGATGCTGAAGGGTCTGCAGGATATTCAGATGAAAACGTATCTGTTCGATAACAACGGAGTGAAACTGACCGGCTGGCAGCAGTGGGAAGGTCAGAAGTATTATCTTGGAACGGACGGCGTGATGTATATGGAACAGTGGGTCGACGGTACTTATTATATGAGATACGACGGTACCATGGCTACAGACTGGGAATGGACCGGAGAAAAAATGGAGTATTTCGATGAGAACGGAAGATATGTCCCGGAACGGCCCTGGGAAGGCTGGAGCGTGGCAGGTGGAGAGACCTACTATTACCAGTATGGTGACTATGTAACCGGCTGGCAAGAAATTGAAAAGCAGCAGTATTACTTTGCATCCGACGGCCATATGGTAAAGGACCGCTGGGTGCTTCTGGAAGAAAAATGGTACTATTTTGGAAGCAACGGTGTGATGACGAAAAAACAGTGGAAGCAGATCACAGGAAAATGGTATTATTTCGAAGACAACGGCGTGATGGTGAAGAATCAGTGGAAACAGATTGGCAAGACCTGGTACAGTTTTAACAAAGACGGTCAGATGCGTGCAAGCTGCTGGGTCGGAGACTATTATGTCAAAGCGGATGGAGCCATGGCGACGAATCAGATGGTTGGAACCTATTATGTTGGAAATGATGGCAAATGGGTGAAGAACCGCTGGGTGCTTCTGGAGGGAAAATGGTATTATTTCGAAGGTAATGGCGTAATGGTGAAGAACCAGTGGAAACAGATTGGCAAGACCTGGTACAGTTTTAACAAAGACGGTCAGATGCGCGCAGACTGCTGGGTTGGAGACTATTATGTCAAAGCGGACGGAGCCATGGCGACGAACCAGTGGATTGGAAAATATTACGTCGGAAACGATGGAAAATGGGTAAAAGGAAAGACAAAAACAGCATAAACCTGGACTATAGCTCCAAAAAAATGCTTCCACCCACCGGACTATATACCCTTAGCCGGACGCACGGTCTGACCCCAATGTGGTCAACTCATCCTATCAGCGGAGTGGAGTAAAAAGTTATTTACTATCATTCATTATGAGCTGCAAAACAGCAGGTGTATAGTTACCCAAGAATTAAGCGCTTACGTTGTATGTACCAAAGGTGGATGAACATTTCGTTGGAAGTCTGGCAATGATTCCGTTGCAGTTGATGGGATATTATGTTTCTGTGGCGAAAGGACTGGATGTGGATAAGCCGAGGAATTTGGCAAAGAGTGTTACAGTAGAATAATAACATAATCAGGAAACAGGTGCGAAAAATTTTCGAAATAAGCAGAATGGCAAATTCAAAAATTTCCCGCACCTATTAACTATTCTGTAAAGTTCATAAAAGGGATATCATAAGCAGCATAAGGTGATGCAGATGTAATTAAGGAAATTGTTGGGCGCAAATAGGATAACAATAATGCCGGTGCATTTTGTTTTAATAATTTCTCACTATGTTCTGCATCAACCTTCTCTGGATTCCACCGAAACAATGCAGCTTCTTCAGCCTCAATAAAAAATGGAGAGGAGTCGTCTTTTTTTCCGATCAGAAGATTCAAAACAACCACGGCTGAATTTTTTTCCGGTCCAGGTTGTGTTTCCACATGTGATTCCAGAGATATATTTATTTGGGAAGCATCTTCTGTTTCAAATCCATTATTTAATGCAAAAGAGAGTTTTAAAAGGGAAGGATTGCTAAACTGAAATGAACTAACCATACATTCTCCTTTCTTACTAAGCTGCTTCTGTTAAATTATTTTCCGGAAGCTCTGTGTCTTTTTGTGTTTTTTTATATGAATAACCGGTTTCAGAAATGTCTATCATTTCATGCACATAAACAGCTTTATTTAAAATAGCTTTGTGCATATTTATAAAAGAAGTCTTTGGTGTAAGTGAAATATAGGCGGATGCTCGCATTAGAACTTGTACTGGTGCCGCATTCTTTTCTTTTTCAATCATTAAATCAAGATTAGAAAGATCCAGATCTTTAAATTCTACTCTTGTATTAGAACCTTCTTTGTGGATAATCATACTGGAAGCTATTTCTTCAAAATAACGCTCTTGTTCTTGAAGATACTCAACGGTCGGATGAAGAATATTCTGTCGAAGTCGTGAAGAATCTTCCTTAGATAAAATAATGGGACCTGTCATAACAGTATTGCGCATAATATTCTCCTTTCAATACCCTAATAAGTCAGCGGTCTGTTGTTCAAAATAATTTTTCACATACTGACTGTCCTTAATAAGGTCAATATACATGTATGTATTTACCGCATCAATATTCTTGCCCATCTCTTTAAATCCAATTTTTTTGTACCAGTCCACTTTTTCAGGTACTGCATTCAGGGTAATAAAACGAATTGGTAAAAAATCAGTCCATTGCCGTGCTTCATTAATAATTTTTTCTAATGTTTTTGTCCCAATTTTATTCTTTTGATATTTTGTTCCTATTGCCAGATAATTTATATACAAACTGGGAAGAAATTCTCCAAAATCATCAATTTGATAATCAGATATTTCTGAAATACAATCATAAAAAGCGACATCCCGAAAGGTTATCATATAGTATCCAACTACGAGTGACTTATATTCAATTTCATATGCATAACACTGTTGCAGCAGTGTGGCAAAATAGGAATTTTCAACATACTCATTAATCGCAGGATTCCCACAATCAAAGTTATTAACCGCAGATGTCATCAATTTATATTGAAGCTCTGCCATATCTTCACCCTTTCTTTTGGTTTAATTAATAGTCTGTATTTTACCAAGACAGATCATTTGTGTTAAAATCCATAGAAATAATTAGAATTCTTACTTTTTTATGCTAATTTGTCATGCGTGATCAGCTTCACCTAAAAACACTATATCTTAAACTTCGGCACAAATATGCGTGGATTATTAGTGGCAATGTAAGACATTTCCATGCCTTTACCGGTAGTTTCTCTATTAGATATGGGGTAATCCCTATCCCCTATATCAAACCCTGCGTGCGTTATTAACGCATACAGATCTTCTCTTTATATTTCATACTTTATTAGAATACAAACGTACATTATACTAAATTCCCCAGTCCACACATTACTTTAAGTATATCACAAGTCAGCAAATAAATCATCCTTGTATAAAATTATTTTCGGAGAAATTATGAAAGAAAAATCGTTTGTAAAAAAATAAAATTATATGATATCACAATTAAGAACAATACGGACACTGGAAATGTAAAAATCAGGATTTTTACCCCTGATACTATTGACGAATGCGAATTAGAGCGGATGAAAGTAATGCAATTAAACGAAGTACAAAAATTAGTGCGGAGTTCATATAAAGGAACAGTAACAATTTTGCTTTAATTTTCAGGTATGTCAGAGCGGCGAAATCAGTTGAAAGCGGCGGAGCGCTTCCTGATCCTGCCATTGCTGTGTTGCAGCTGTTTTTTCTGTATTCATAGTATAACTGCCTCCTTTTGAGACAACTATACCAGCAGGCAGTGCATCAGACGAATCAAAGCAGGTGCATTGCTTTACCAGCGGATCGGAACCAGAAATCCGCCGTTGTTATAGATTAGACGCAGGATACGTTCCAGCCAGTCGGAATGCTTTTTACTGACTGCATCGAGCAGGGAAACTTTTGAAAAAAGGATGTCCCGGCCGCAGGCCAGCAGATGGAATCCAGCCGTACGCAGATATCCTTCGATCCGGGTAAGGTTTTCTACAAACCACTGCATCCAGCGCCGCATGGTGGAAAAGGACGGATAATCTTCTGAGTCCAGATTCTCTGGGCGTACTACTTCATCCAGAACCCCGGAGATGACCTCTGCTTCGTAGTGTTTGTAAGGCACCAGGCAGTCCGGAAGTTCCGTATGATAGGAGTGGCAGATGGGGCACATATGGGAAGTTTCACTGCTCTCAACAAAAAATACCAAAATCCTCCTTGAGG
Source organism: Blautia sp. AF14-40 (assembly GCF_003479665.1). Classification (NCBI taxonomy): domain Bacteria; kingdom Bacillati; phylum Bacillota; class Clostridia; order Lachnospirales; family Lachnospiraceae; genus Blautia; species Blautia sp. AF14-40. Next base: position 2,578 of record NZ_QUHK01000049.1, on the reverse strand, counting down.
ACCAGTGTGTAATCTGATATAATAATCATGGTTATATGACCAGGATCTCAGAGTACACAACTTGTCAGGGAGGGTGCTCTGGGTTCTTTTTCTTTCTGTAGACTACTGACAGTATACAGATCAATCCAGAGACATGCAAGAAGATCATAATAGCGTTAATTTAAGGAGTCAACAACACTTGATCTAAAAGGCCTTGCATCACATCGATGAAAGATCTCATTATATTGTTATATCAATATGTCGCTCTCCGGCTTAATCCCCTTGTATTTCTTTCAAAAATTTAATAGCCTCAATTCCAAGGAACCGAGGCTATTACGCGTATATTTCTTCTCTATTCAATTCAATTACTCCTTTTCCAAAAAAAATTTAATAAAATCAGCTATCTTTTTTCCAGCAGTCTTACGCTGCTTGTACGATTTTTCTCCTTTTATACAATTTTTAATCTCTTTTTTGATTTCTTCTTGTATCTCATTTTTCAATAAACTTTCCACTTCATCCTTATCAATAATGGGATCCTTTTGTGTTTTCCTTAATGTTTCACAGACAATTTTTATACGCTCTATTTTCCCTTTTTCTTTTAATTTTGTACCAAGCAAATAAACGACACCTATAATAACAGCCAATGCTATAACTATTACTCCAACTGCAATTATTGCTCCAAGTTTCAAACAAAACTCCTTCTTATCCGGAGCATATGTTATCATTTCAGAGAGGATTCGGGGACATTCAACCACCTCCTGACCCAATCAGTGCCACAGAATAGTTACTATTTAAATTCTACCTCGTTCGCATTTTTATGTCAATATATTTTAAAAAGCTTTTTAATATCCTTTTTTGTTGTATGTTTTTCTGACACTTTAAAATTTCTGTTAAAGTTTTTCGATATATTTTTGTGCACTTTTATTTGTCATCCATTGGAGTATATGATATGATAATTTTATATTAGATCGTACAAGTGCTTCTATTTTTTAGGGATTTCATTTCCCTTAAAGCAATATTTCAACCACTTAACCCCACCCAAATCATGGTCCTTACGTACCAAACTTGCTGAAAGGAATAATACTTATGAACGATGTAATCTCACAGCTAAAAAACAACAATAAACTTATCAATATTATACGCTGTTATCCACAGATTTCAAAAGCTGCCTTGGCAGAGTATCTTAAAGTTTCCTGGCCGACTGTATCCACTAATATTGAAGTTTTAAGGAAAAGTAATATTTTAAGTGCTTCCAGCCCCTTACTGATCAACCCGGATTTCGCGCATATGATTGGTATATCTGTTGGATCTGCACAGACAAAACTTACTATAATTGACATGAATTTTTCTCCTATTTCCAGCGAAAAATTTGGCCGCGTTTTGTCCGATCTGGATATCTTTTGTGATGCACGTGAGTATATGGATGAAAACAGAAAAGAAATTACCAATTACATTTTCTTTCAAACTCCAGACAATCTCTTTGAACTGCAGACAAAATTAGATGATATCATTGCCGATATTATAAAGTTGGTAGAAAAACAGGATCAATTCCATATGAATATTATTTCAATTGGAATTGCTTTTACAGGTGCCATCGACAATGTCACAAAGAAAATTGTAAAGTCCCATAACCTTGAATTTTTGTCGGATAAACCGCTGAATACTATTATTTATCCAAATCGCCTGGACTTTTTCGACCAAAAAGGAATCAATATCTACATTGATAATAATTCCAATACGTCTGTCGTGGCTGAAAAATATAATATGTATAATCCTGAAAGTACTAACTACAAATATCGTGACAAAAAAAATATGCTGATCCTTTATCTCGGTGCTGGTGTAGGTGCGGGCATGATTTTTAATAACAGTTTATACCATGGTGCTACAAATTTTGTCGGTGAACTCGGTCACTTGGAGTTACCACCCTATCCTGCTATAGAGTTTAAAGCCGTGGAAAGCTGTTGTTCCTGCGGGAGTTCTGAATGTTTAGACTATCGGATTCGAAATGATGTTTTTGAGATGACGAAAGCTGAATTTTCAGAATTGACTTCTGCTAATATTAAAAACTATTTAATGGATAATCCAAAGAAATTTGAAATTTTCACATATTATATTGGAAAAGTCACTAATCTGCTCATCAATCTCCTTAACTTAGATTTAATTGTTTTCACCGGAAAATTCAAAGAAATTGCAGATTATATGTGGCCATTGCTTTATAAGTACATAAATGCTAATAAGCTATCCTATATTGCTAATGAGTGTGAACTTAAATCTTCTAGTCTCGGTCCTACAGCACCATCTATCGGTGTTGCTATTTGTGCTTATTTTGATAAGCTGGGAGAAGATATTAATTGGAATTTCTGATCTGTCCCTTCAACATCAAGAGCCGCGATCTCGCGCGGCTCTCCTCTATCACAAGTTTCCAATTAGATTCTTTATCTGAAAACGTCAAAACACAAGTGTAAGCATTTGGGTCTGCCCCTGTTAAAATGGCGGTGTTACTGAATGAAAAAGATTATTATAAATTTTGCACTGCCCAATGCTATGCGGGGTCTGATCGTGCGTCCAGCTAAGGGTATATAGTCCGGTGGGTGGAAGC
>NZ_QUHK01000048.1:0-10215 GCF_003479665.1 Blautia sp. AF14-40 | reverse complement strand
CAAATCAAATAGTTTTGCAGCTCCGATTATTACTGTGCTTTTGATATGTTATTTAAGGAAAAATAAAAAAGGTTCATACCAAGATGCAAAAAAATTTATTATGAATCATATAAACAAATGTATCTATGAAAAAGAATTGGAATGGAATGGGATTGTGAATAATAAAGCGTGGTCAATTCCGATAATTTTAACACGTACTGTTATTGGGGCAAAGTTGTTATATGAGTGTTTTGGGAAGGAAGACTATGAGTGTATAGTATTAACATCAGAAAAGAACCTAAAAGAGTCTTGCGTGGCAGAAATTCCATTAGAATTTTATACGCATGGGAATGTGACAGAGACGTTAATAATGGCAGTAAATACAATATACAATCCAGATGTGCTTATTATTCAAACGGATAAAAATATATTTGAAAGTAATAGTTTGATAGATTTTGAGGTTTTTGATAAAAAAGGATGGAATGTGAAAACAAGGATGGAGCAAATGCAGTTTGAAAATTGTTATAACGCATATAAATGGATAATAATGCAACTTTTAGACGACTAAAATTTACTGGATTACTTTTGCGATCGCAATGGGTAATAAAATTATGCTCGAAGGGAGGTATTCAAATGAAGAAAACGCTTAAAAAGAAAGAACATAAGGGAAGAAATAATGTGAGTGTTTATGCAAATGGACCGTGTTCATGCACATGCTTTTCTACGTGTGGGTCTGCCTATGTTCAGAAAGCTCAGGCGCAGAATCAGTTATACACAAGTGTATTTGGATCTAATGCTAATCACTAAAATGTAAGAAAGATGAGGGCAGCTACAGTGTTAATTAGTGGTAGTCCTCATTTTAATTAGAGGATAAGTTTAAAAGTTGATTTAAGCATTATAAAAAATCGTTTAAGAATATGGCTAGAAGTATTATAGATCCTTTGAAATAGCGTTTGTTAAAATGTTGATATGTTTGTTGTAGAGTAAAAATGCTGACAATAGTAGATTTGATGAAAGAGAATAGAAATGATAGAAGAAAAAGTGAAAGATATATTAAAGAAATATAGAAATTTAGAACAGAAAAAAGACTGGAAAAATCAAAAGCTTTTAGGAAATGATCTAAAATTCAGCGCAAGAGATTTGATAAATGTATATGTGGAGTTAGAAAAAGAATTTGATATTCATTTTAAGGAAAAAGATATTGTGGCTGGAAAATTTGATACATTTGATGACATAATAAAATTGATTAACAAAGAAATAGCATATAAAACAAGAGGAAAAGAACATGCATAAACCATTTATTCATTGTTTCAAAACTGCAAAAGAATATTATGTATATGATGTGAATACTGATAAAATTATTCAGGTGTCTTTCGAAACATATAATTTTTTGGAAAACAATATTTGGGATGAAAAAGCGGAAAGAGAAATAGAAAAGCTAATAAATGAAGGATATTTGAAAAGAACGCGGGTAGAAGAGGTAAAACATTTTGCTACGGACTTTTTAGAATCTTATTTAGAAAATAGAATGAATCAGTTAGTTTTGCAAGTGACACAAAAATGTAATTTGCGTTGCAGTTATTGTGTTTATTCTGGTGATTACAAAAATAGAAATCATAGTCAAAAAGAAATGAGCTGGGAAACTGCAAAAGAAGCAGTAGATTATTTGTATGGGCATTCGATGTCTAGCGAAGACATATATATATCATTTTATGGCGGAGAGCCATTATTAATGTTCAGATTGATAAAAGAAGTAGTTGAGTATGTGAAGAGAGAATATTGCCAAAGAACGGTACATTTTAATTTGACCACTAATGGAACGTTGTTTACACCAGAAATTGTTCAGTATTTTATTAAAAATAATATACAAATTATGTTTAGTTTGGATGGGCCTAAAGAAGTGCACGATAAAAATAGAATATTTGCAGGAAGTAATAGAGGATCATTTGAAAAATTGAGAGATAGCATGAAAATGATATATAGTATGGACAGAAAATATTATAAAAAAAATGTGTCTTTCAACACAGTGTTAGATCCCCAAAATGAGTTAAGAACAATATATGAGTTTTTGGATAAAGATAGGCTGATTTCGAAAAATTTGAGTAGAATATCTGTTTTGAATGATAATTATACGGATAAACAATGTGAATTTAGCGGAGAATTTGTTGAAGAACAGGAATATGAATATTTTAAATGTTTTCTTTCAAAATTAAAACGAATTAATGAAAAATTTGTGGCTAGAGCAGTAAAAGAAGAATTTGATAATGAAATGAGAGAAATTAAACAACATGAGGAAAAAATGCAAGAAGAGATTTCAAAGGTAAATCATCATAGTGGTCCCTGTATTCCAGGCGCGAAAAAAATTTTTGTAACAGCAGAAGGAAATATATATCCGTGTGAGCGAGTGAGTGAAATATCAGAAGTTTCCAAAATAGGTGATATAAAAAAAGGAATAGATAAAAACAAAGTGTTAAATTTGCTAAATATAGAACGATATTCGCAAGACCGGTGTAAGGATTGTTGGGCATATCAACATTGCACAATTTGTATAGCATGTGCAGATGACACTAAAAATATTTCAAATAAAGAAATAGAAAAACATTGCTGGAAGGTTAGAGGGGGATTTGAAGAGGCAATGAAAAATTACTGTACTTTAAAAGAACTTGGTTATAAATTTGAGGAGTATGAATGAAAATGTTAAAAAGAGTAGGTATATTTCCGGTAGATCAAGAAAGTATAACACTATTTGAGAACATACATGAATGTAGATATGGTGAAATTATGCATATTGCTTCAATAAAAGCATGGGGACTTTGCGGGAAAAAAATTCAACGTTGTGATGGTAGTGAGATAATAATAGAGGAGGGAATAGGTAATATTATAAAAGAATGTGAAGTGTTAATTCTTCTTGAAAGTTGGCACGATGCATCGCCTGAATATATAAAGAGCGTGGTGAAAACAGCAAAGCAGAAATCCATAACGATAGTTTCTATTAATAATATCAGGAACAGTTTAGAGATAGATCAGCATTATGAAAATGTCGTTGTTGCTAAAAAATTAAAAATTCAAAAAAAGTGTGACGATTTAAGAGTAAGAAAGATAAATATTCCGGTTATTTGCGTTTTGGGTTTGACACAAAATAGTGGAAAATTGAAAATGGAATTAGAACTGCAAAAATGTTTGAAACAAAAAGGATATAAAGTTGCAGCAATTGTTTCTGGATTAAATGGATTAATTGGGAAAGATACATTTTGCTTTGAAAAGAAATATTTAAATGGGAAAAATAGGAATGAAGAGATAATTATAAATATAAATGCGGCTGTAAAGCGGTTAGAACAAGATTATGATATTGTAATTGTTGGGATACCAGGAGCATGTCTCTCGTTTAATCCACAATATTCTAATGATTTTGGCATTACTACACAATTGTTTATGTGTGCAATAGAACCAGATTATAGTGTTTTGATGCTACCATATATGCGCTATGAAGAAGCGTTTATTAGTCATGTTAAAGATGAGGTTCAAAAAAGATATGATATTACAATTAATGATATTGGAATATCAGAATTTGCAATTGATATGGATGCGAGTTTTGAACAAAAAAAGATGTGTTTTTTAAAATTAATTGACAAGGAAAGGGATTTTGAGCATTTGAAAAAAATATCAGTTGTTGATATTAAAAGTGATTCTCAAATAGAAAAATTGAGCGATAGGATTATTTGGACACTTGAAAATTAAACATAAGCTTGTCGCATTTTGAAATATATAGGGGGAAGAAAGAATATGTTGAAAAGAGCGAGCAGAAAATTAAGAAGTACTCCTGCGAAAACATTGATGTATATCATACTGTTTTTAGTACTTTTCCTGGCGATATTTTCTATGCTGATGATTGGAATTGCAAGTGGAAATAAAGTGAAAAGAGCACAGGAAACATTGGCCAACTCTATTACTCTGCGCGGGCCGGCCGAGGGAGAAGCTGGAAAATCATGTACTGTATATGCGATCCCGTCCGCAATCGTAGAAAAGTTCATTGACAGCAATTATGTTCAGGGGTACACCATGGAAGCGGGAACATATTGGCTTGATCCGGTGGATACGGAAACATATATCAGCGAGGAGACACAACAGCGCCTAAAAGGTTATCTGAAAGATTCAGGCATGTATACGATGACGGCTGTTGGAACACTGGACTGCGCATACGATACCTATTTTCTGGCAAAGGGTTACAGGATTGTGGAAGGAAGCGGACTGAGCTACGGAGAACGGGGCAAATACGAAGCTGTGGTAGGAGAAAAATACGCCGAAAAAAATCATCTCCATGTGGGCGATACTGTTAAATATAAAATGGAGCAGGGAACGATCGAATACTATAAAGTAAGTGCCCCGGAAGAAATTAGTTTCAAAATTCGAGGCATTTACAGAACTCCAGAGGTTTATCAGTCCGATTCCGTTGTGAATGACTGGCACAATAATTTAATTTTTATTCCACTGGATATTTTCTGCGAGTATTCTATGAAAGCATTAAAAATTCAAAATGTGGGATTTAATACAGTTACGGTCTATTTGAAAGATACAAAATCAGTTGAACCATTCATAGAAGAAACAAAAAACAAAATAAAAATAGGAAGTGTGGATGATGTTGTACAGACCGATGAAAATGGAATACGTTCCAGCGTAAAGCCAATGGTAATATCACAGCAGGATTTGGAATCTGGAGAATGGTCCTATCAGTTGATTCGAAACAAGGAATGGTATGAGATGGTTGCGAAACCTGTTGAAAAATTGAATCGTCTGATAGGATATATGATCGTAGGATTTGTGACTGCCGGAATTTTACTGTTCGGCATTCTGACCAGCCTGTCAGTCAAAGGGCGAAAACGTGAGATTGGAATTTTACTTTCGATGGGGGAACACAGAAAAAGGATTTTAGGACAGTTCGTTTTGGAGAATTTGGTTCCGGTTTTGATTGCCCTGGTTTTTGCGGCGCTGTGTGCGACACCAACAGCAGAGTATTTCGCAGATCGGATGATTTCGAATCAGGCTGAGAAAGTGGAGCAGGAAAATGAAGATCTGTCGGGAAATATTAAAAACGCGCTCCCGACAAGCGAAATAGCTGCGTATGAATCAACGGGAGTAACTGTTGATACGGATTTGTCCATTGAGTGGAACTGGAAAATCATGACGGGGATGATTCTTGGTATTTTAGATCTTTTCCTTTTGATATTAATTCTGCAAGTCGGCAAAATAACTAGAGAAAGCCCGGCATCTATATTGCTGGACAGAAAGTAGGTGTTCATGAAGAAAAAAAGAATGATAATGATCGTAGCGATGGTTCTGGTGCTGGTATGGCGGGAAGACGTTTTTGCAGTGGAATCTGGAACGACACAGGTTTCGCTACAGGCAGACTGGCTCCAAGAGGGAGATTACCAGTATAGCGTGGAAGAAGATGAAACTGTAACTTTACGAAACTATATCGGGACGGAAAGCGTGATTGTCACACCGAAAGAAGTAGGTGGGAAAGAAGTGACGAGAATCGGAGATTCCTGCTTTTTGAGAAAAACGGATCTTCGGGCAGTGCAGATATCCGAAGGCATTGTTGAAATCGGGGAATCTGCCTTTGCGGAAGATGGTCAGTACAGTGATACAACTGCTGGGTTTATCAGCATTGTAATGCCAAAAACACTAAAAAAGGTAGGAAAAAGCGCATTTCAGGGAACTAGAATCACACAGATTTATTTTTATGATGGTTTAGAGAGCATTGGTGATAATGCCTTTATGTATTGCTCTTCTTTGTCAAAAATACGGATTCCAGATAGCGTGGAGAAAGTAGGACAATTTTTATTTTTGGGAGCTGGAAAACCCTATGAAGAAAGTCAAGATAGTGCGATGAAGATTTTTGGCGGAAAAATAGCGGAAGAACTTGCAAAAGATAATCAAAGAGCCGAATATGGTGGTGAAGAAATGCAGGAAATTTCGATCCAGTATTGGCTTGAGAAGAAGGAGAATGAAACGAAAGAAGAGGTTATAGGACAAAAATATTTTGATAAAAATGATACAGGCTTTGAAAAAGTATTTTTTAAGGCTCCTTCGAGTGGAGAAAAGCAAAGTGGGAAAATAGTCTGGATGGACATATTTCTTGGGGTGTGTATGGTTGGACTAATAGGAATCAGTGTTTGCTTAAAGGATTAAAAATATTATATTTGTGAACAATGAAGAAAATAATAGAGAATAATAAATGTTTATATTTTTTAAAAGAGTTACTCAAATATAAAAAAGAAATAGGTATTTTGAGTATAAGCACTATTGTTTCTACAGTAACTGTATTTCTGCAACCATTATTGATAAAACAGATCACAGACATCGGAATACTCGAAAAAAATATGCCCCAAATTGTTAATGGAGTAGCCGGTTTATTTGTTTGTGTGCTGGTATATTTAATGATTGAAGTTGTGCAGGCAAAAACTTTTGCAGAAATACATAATTCATTCTATAAGAACTTGTATTGCAATGTATTTCGAAAATTATTGCATTTAAAAAAACATTATTTTCAAATGAAAAATAGTATGGAAATAGTGCAAATGTTACAATGCGATGTATCTCAGGTTGCGTCTATGACAGATAGATATGTAGTGATGAGCTTTTCGTATGTTTTTCGTGTAATTAGTGGACTTGCTGGACTTATGCTGTTGAGTCCTGAACTGTTATGCATTGTAGTGATAGTAATTCCAGTGAAATACGTGTTAGTAAAATGTCTTGCTAAAAAGCGTGAGAAAAACATGAAAATGTATATTCAAGTTGAGCAACAATTTGGAGGATGGCTTGGCGATACAATTAATACTGTGGAAGAAATTAAATTGTGGAATCTATATGAATTAAGAAAATGCGAATTTTTAAAACAGATTTGTAAATCGTTAGCGGTTGAAATGAAAGGAACCATGATTGAGACATGGAATATTTTTGGGGATGCTGTTTTAGAGTGGGGTGTAACAATTCTTATTTATTTAGTTGGTGGATATTTGGTGTTCGTGGGAAAAATTTCCATAGGTTCAGTTTTTGCTTTTGTTTCTTATTCTAGTTATGTTACAAGACCGGTAAATAGTTTAATTGATCTGCGTATGCATTTTGCAAGTGTCAAACCGTCCGCTGAACGACTTTATACATTTTTGAATATGGAAGAGGAACGAAGTGGAAGTAAAAGAGTGGAAAAAGAGATTTCGCCAATATTAGAATTTAAAAATGTGAGATTTCAGTATACAAAGGATAGGGAAGTGTTAAAGAAAGTATCTTTTAAACTTGAGCCGGGAGAAAAAGTGGCTATTATTGGAAAAAATGGAAGTGGAAAATCAACAATTTTGGAATTACTATTACGATTTTATGAACCGGAAGAAGGAGAAATTTTATGTAATGGTGAAAATATAAAAGTGCTAAAATTATCAGAATACCGAAGCCTTTTTTCTGTTGTGAGTCAGAAATCAGCGTTGTTTTTGGGGGACATTGTGCAGAATATAGATTTGGAGGGGAAAGCAGACAGACAAAAACTGAATGAGGTACTAAGGAAAAGTGGCGTGAAAAAATACTTGCAACGTTTTCCAGAAAAAGAAAAAACACAAATAGGAGATGATGGAGCATTTCTTTCAGGAGGAGAAAGACAAAAGCTTGTGGTTGCACGGGCACTATTGAAAGATGCGCCGGTTATGCTTTTTGATGAAGCGTCCAGTGGATTTGATGTAGAAGCCAATGAATATCTTTATAAAATTATAACAGAAGAAATGCCGGAAAAATCTGTGATTTTTATTACACATCATTATGATAAACTGGAAAAATTTGATAAAGTATATTTGGTAAAAGATGGGTTTCTTACGGAAGTGAGAACTGGAAAAATGTAGAGGCGACTAGATTATAGTAGAAAGGAACAATATGGCAGAACTGGAATTAAAAGAGGTAAGCTATTTTTACGAGAGCGGCGGAAAGAGAATTGATATTTTGGATAAAGCCAGCTATTCATTTGAGAAGGGTACTCTTTACACGATTGTTGGTCCTTCTGGATCGGGGAAAACAACGACGCTGACTTTGGCGGGTGCGCTGGAAGAACCTAAGAGCGGCTGCGTGTGCTTTGAAGGAAAAGATATCCGGGAAATTGGCTATACAAGATATCGAAACAGCAAGATTGGAATTGTGTTTCAGGCGTATAATCTGCTGCCTTATCTGACCCCGCTGGAGAATGTGCTGGCGGCAATGGAAATTACGTCAAATCCGATTAAAAACAAAAAAGAACGGGCGCGGGAACTTCTGACACGAATGGGAATTACAGAAGATCAGATGAACCGCAATATCAATAAACTTTCAGGAGGCGAACAGCAGCGCGTAGCGATTGCGCGTGCGATTTCGACAAATGCAGAGGTGATTCTTGCGGATGAGCCGACGGGAAATCTGGACGTTGATACGGCGGCTGGCATTGTGAAAATTTTCAAAGAGCTGGCTCATGAAGATAAGAAATGTGTAATAGCAGTTACACATTCGGAAGCATTTGCCGCGGAGGCAGATGTGGTGGTACGGCTGGAAAAGAAAAAATTGCAGGATTAAACATGAGGGGGAGGGAAAGTTTTTATGAACTGGATCAAAAGAGCATTTCGCAGTATTTCTTATCATAAAAAAAATACAATTCTGATGTTTTTAAGTTTCCTGATTTTATCCATCCTGATCCTGTTTGGCTTATGTATCCGCGCGGCAAGTCGGGAACGGATATGGGAGATTCGGACGAGCATCGGAGGAAGCGTGCTTGTATCGAATGAGCGTCAGATATACAGTGAAGAGCCGCGCGGTGTGAATTCGATTTCACATCAAAAATATTTGGAACTCTGCGCTGATGAAAGAATTCGGTTTGGCAGCTGTAATACGGTGACAGCTGCTCTGGCGGATAACTTTACAGCTGAAATTATGGACGGACAGGAAGAAAATGGAACAGAAAATATTTATGTGGAGGGATCATCTGATCCTGTCGAGTATTTTAGTTCTGTTTCTTCTGTAGTTACACTGATTTCGGGACATGTACCGCAGAATGCAGAAGAAGCGGTAGTCAGTGATGGGATTGCGGAACGGAATGGACTGGGAATAGGAGATACCATAGCTGTTCTTTCACCATACACAAAGGAGCGGTATACATTTAAAATCAGTGGTATTTACAGTACGAACGAGGCAGCTTACAGTGGAAATGTGGTATATAATAACCCAGCAAATGCTATCTATACCCTGGATACACCAGTTTATGAGATGAATGAAAATGATAATGTAAAAGAAATTACATTGCAGTTGAAGGACCCGGAAGAAGGAAGAGCGTTTGCTGAAGATGCGAAAAAAATGCCGGAATATATCAAAGAAGAATATGATATGGACTATACGGTAAATGTTTCAGCTTATAAAGCGGTGGCCGACAGCCTGAAGAGCCTGGCAGGGATTTCGAATCTCATGGTGATAGTTTCCGTAATCCTTGGAACTATCACATTAAGTTTTTTGATTCTTATGAATTTGCGGGATCGCATGTTTGAGATTGGCATTCTTCTTTCTGTTGGAGAAACAAAGATGCGGATTATGCTGCAGATGTTGATGGAATCTTTTTGCCCGGTATTGCTGGCAATTACAGCGGGGGTAATTTTTTCTTATCCTTTGGCGAATGTGATAAAAATAGCTGTAGATCTTTCGAACGGTGTGCAGGCTGCAATTAAGACACAGCAGATTATAATATTGTATCTTTGTGGAATGGGGGTTGTGCTGGCTTCTTCTATGGTTATGGTATACCAGATTGTACGATATCAGCCGAAAAAGATTTTGATGATGGAGTAAAAAAAGAAATAGTCAGATAAAATACTGAATATGCAGAATTGACCGTATTTTTCTAAAAATAAGAAAATTCGAAAAAAGGTGTTGACTTTTGCTTTCGGGGGTGTTATTATAACTAAGCTGTCAGCGAGAGCTACAGTGAATGAGTTCTTTTGAAACAGAAAAACCTAGTTCGGAGCCGGGTGGCTGCCGCGGGTTGCAAAACTACTTCAAAAAAACTTGAAAAAAGTTCTTGACAAAAGCAAATGAGTTTGATAGAATAAACGAGTTGCTGATCGAGAGAACGGCAGAGAACAAAACGTTCTCAGGAAGTTCGAAAGAGCTTCAAAAAAATAAATTAAAAAAGTTCTTGACAAATGAAAAGCTCTGTGATAAAATAAACGAGCTGATCCGAGTCGG
>NZ_QUHK01000047.1:0-10632 GCF_003479665.1 Blautia sp. AF14-40 | reverse complement strand
ACTAAACTTTTTTGACTATGTTATTTTGTTGAGTATGATTAGGGCATAACTTGAAGTGAATAAAAAGGTACTCAGGTTCTACCGTTTACGTATTTTTGAGCCTTTTTTTATGAGATTTATGGGGAAGCCGCATGGCAGGGAACAGAATCCAGGGGATCACTGTCGAGATTGGCGGCGATACCACGAAATTGCAGACCGCCTTAAAGGGGGTTAATACAGAAATCCGGAATACGCAGAGCCAGCTGAGGGATGTGGAGAAGCTGCTTCCGGTGACGGGAGTGGCGGCAGATATGGTAATTTCGCCGCAGATGGCCGCGGCAGACAGCGGTGTGATTACCGGTACGGGAACATCCGGCGGTGCGGATCTGACAGCCGGTATTGTGGCGGCACTGAAGGAGGTGCTGGGTGATCAGAAGGGACAGCAGGGGGATCTGGTGATTCCAGTTTATCTGGGGAACCAGCTGCTGGATGAGGTGATTGTGACAGCACAGCAGAGAATGAGTCTGAGGAGCGGAGGTAGATAATAGGATGGCTTTTTTTCAGTATCTTGTGTTTGACGGGGAGAACCTGCCGCTTCCGGATTCTTATGAGGTGGAGCTGGAGGATGTGGAAGCGGATTCCGGCGGTGAGACAGAGGCAGGGACAACACAGAGGGATGTGGTGCGGCATGGTGTGGTGCGGATCCCGGTGTCGTTTTCCGTTACGGCGAAGTGGTTGAAGAAGCTGGCGGGGTATGCGAAGAAGGATAAGATCAGCGTGTAGTATTTTGATGTGGAGACGCTGGGGATGAAAACAGCGGAAATGTATGTGACGGGGTATAAGGCGAAGCTGAAAAAGGATACCAGTTATAAGGGGCTGTGGACGGTGAGTTTTACGTTGAAGGAGATGTAGAGAAATGGTATAATGGAAGCATCAAATCGTAATTTGCACAATTCCTGAACTCAACACAAACTGCCATCAGTGTTGTTCCGTTGCCCGTTCTTTGCTGGTAGAATAAAACCATCAAATGAAGGAGGCAACAAGCCATGAATACAGATAAAATCTATGCAGAACAACTCGCAAACGAATATGCACTCAAGGACACCTCCAAGGTGATTGCTCTTCGCAAACTGGATGCAAAAGCCAAGCTTCCCGCAACCGTTTTTACCTATACCTTCGGCATTATCACTGCGCTGGTAGCCGGTGTTGGAATGTGCCTTTCCATGAAGGTCATCGGCAGCGGTAGCATCACTATGTTTGTCCTCGGCGTGATTGTCGGCATTATTGGGCTACTGGGCATGGGCGTTAATTACCCCATCTACAAAAAATTGCTGGCACAGGGCAAGCAGAAATACGCTTTTGAAATCATGGAACTGGCAAAAGAAATCAGCGAGATGTAAACAATAACACGAAAGAAGGTGAGAACGATTGAATAGATCGGAAAGCAGATATTTTGCTACCGCAGCCAGAATGGACGAAGCCTTTCTGACCCTTCTGGCAAAAAAGGATTTTGAGTATATTACAATCAAAGAAATCTGTGAAGTAGCAGGGGTCAATCGTTCCACCTTCTATCTGCACTATGAAACGATGTCAGACCTGCTCTCGGAGAGTGTCGGTCGTATGAACGAGCAATTTCTTGCTTCTATGGAGAAAGATTCGGATGCCTTTTCTACAAAGCTGCGGAATTGCCCGAGGGATGAATTATATCTAATTACGCCGGATTATTTAACACCTTACCTCAGCTACATTAAGAATAACAAGCGACTGTTCCGCACAGCAACAGAAAATGCGGCGGTGTTGGGGATGGATAAAAGCTATGATAGGATGTTCCGTCATGTGTTTACGCCGATTCTCGACCGCTACGGTGTACTACAGCAAGATCGACCTTATATCATGGCCTTTTATATTCGGGGACTGATGGCAATTATCTCAGAATGGCTCAAGAACGACTGCACCGATTCCATTACGTATGTTACAGGTTTGATTCAGCAGTGTGTAAAAATTCCACAAAGCGAAACACCGAACGCTGTTTGACAATTTCAAGTTTGGAGAATTGAAAAAAACGGAATTTACCTATTAAGACATATAAACGCTTGACAATAAAGCTCCTATATAGTATGTTTTAATAAACTACTATATAGGAGATTTTGTATGGAAATGAATGGAGGATTTCTTGTCACCAAAATAAAACAGCTTGGAGACCGGATTTTTGAGAAGATTCTCAGTGAAAAGAATATTGATGCGTTTAATGGAGCCCAGGGACGTATTCTTTATGTGCTGTGGCAGGAGGATGGTATCTCAATCAGGTCACTCTCGACTAAATGCGGATTAGCGATAACATCTCTTACTACGATGCTGGAAAGAATGGAAAATCAAGGGCTGATAAGCCGTGTTCAGTCTGAAACGGACAAAAGGAAAACACTCCTGTTTCTGACTGAGAAAGCACATGCCTTAAAGGGCGAGTACGATTCTGTATCTGATGAGATGGGCAGTATTTACTACAAAGGTTTTTCAGAGGAAGAAATTACCCGGTTTGAGGAATGTCTCGACCGCATCAGAAAGAATCTTGAGGAGTGGCAGAAGTCATGAGTATTTGTATCAAAGATCAGATTCAGAACATGAATATCGTCATTGGCTGCACAGTGGGGTGTACATATTGCTATGCCCGCAACAACGTGAAACGCTGGCATATGATTGATGACTTCGCTGACCCTGAATTCTTTCCGGGTAAGCTCAAGATGATGGAAAAGAAACGTCCGCAGAACTTTCTTCTTACTGGGATGAGCGATCTCTCCGGATGGAAGCCGGAATGGAGAGACGAGGTATTTGCAAAGATCCGTGAAAATCCACAGCATCAGTTCCTGTTCCTTACCAAGCGACCTGATCTGCTGGATTTTGATACCGATCTGAAAAACGCATGGTTTGGCGTTACGGTGACGAGGAAAGCCGAACTGTGGCGTATCGACGCCCTTCGGAAAAACATCAGAGCAAAGCATTACCATGTTAGCTTTGAACCGTTATTCGACGATCCCGGTACAGTTGACCTTTCCAGAATCAACTGGATCGTTGTCGGCACTATGACCGGGGCTCAGAGCAGGAAGATTCATACGGAGCCGGAATGGGCATGGTCTCTGACGGATCAGGCACACGCACTCGGCATTCCGGTGTTTATGAAGGAAGACCTTGTCCCTATCATAGGGGATGAAAATATGATTCAGGAAATGCCGGAAGAATTTAATAAAGTGTTAGAGGTACAGAAATCATGGAAGAAGTAATAAATGGAATCCTCATTCGTGAGGTGGAAACAAAGAACATCATGACTAAGTCTAGTCTGCCGGTAGGCGGTTACTCGGTCAATCCCTATGTGGGCTGTACACATGCCTGCAAGTATTGCTATGCTTCTTTTATGAAGCGCTTTACCGGGCACAAGGAGGAATGGGGCACTTTCCTTGATGTGAAGCATTGGCCGGAAATTAAAAATCCGAAGAAATATGCCGGACAGCGGGTGGTCATCGGTTCTGTGACAGATGGCTACAATCCACAGGAGGAGCAATTCGGGAATACCAGAAAACTTCTGGAGCAGCTGATCGGCAGTGACGCAGATATTCTGATCTGCACAAAGTCGGATCTTGTGGTACGGGATATTGATCTGCTGAAGAAGCTTGGACATGTAACCGTTTCATGGTCGATCAACACACTAGATGAAAATTTCAAGAACGATATGGATTCTGCTTCGAGCATTGAGCGCCGTATCTCTGCTATGAAGCAGGTATATGAAGCAGGTATCCGTACAGTCTGTTTCGTATCCCCGGTATTCCCCAGTATCACGGATTTTGAAGCAATCTTTGAGCGGGTAAAGGATCAGTGCGATCTGTTCTGGCTCGAAAATCTCAATCTTCGAGGCGGTTTCAAAAAGACAATTATGGATTATATCGCCGGAAAATATCCTGATCTTGTACCACTTTACGACGAGATCTATAACAAGCATAACCGCAGCTACTTTGAAGCACTTGAAGTAAAAGCTGAGAAAATGGCTAAGAAGTATGATTGTGCCTTTGTGGATAATGAAATGCCTTATGGCAGAGTCCCGCAGGGACATCCGGTGATCGTAGATTATTTCTATCATGAGGAAATCCGTGGGACAGAGAATACCGGAAAAAGAAATCGCTAACTTCAAGTTTGCAGGGAAGGTGGCTATCATGGAGATGAAGAGAAATGGATGAGAGGAAAGCGTATTGGTTTGAACAGCCATATATGCCGCAGATGAAAAATATTGCGGTGGCTCCTGTTATTCTGGAAGATGGAAGACTGCCCTTCTGTGTTCCAGGGGATGATGGTCCTCCGTGGTCCGGGGTGTGGAACCTGACTGGAAAGGTTGTTTTGGACGGGGATGATTATTTTGAGTTCCAGTGTGATGATGAAGTGATGCACAGACGGGGTGGAACATATAAATTTCATGCTTTGGATGTTGATACATTCCGCAGGGAAACGTGTCAGTGGATATCACAGGGAAAAGAGATTGCAGACTGCTGTAAAACAACAGAAGAACTGCATGAATGGTACCTGAAACATTGGACTTATAACAGATAGAATGATTATATTTACGAAGGCATCGGTCACCTGGTTGGCTGGTGCTTTTTTCGTGGGGAAATGGAGGTGGCGGGATGTATCCGGTATCGGATGGGTTTCTGAGAGCAGTGAAGAGCAATACAAGAAAATATTACTGGACGGGTACGATCGTTACCAGAGGCGGAATGACGTATGAGTTCGGGGCGAAGGAGATTGTGAAGGGTTCCGGGTATATTTCCAGGCAGTGCTGTGGAAGCACGGAAATTGAACTGGGGACGGTGTATGCGGCGGAGATGGGGATCACGCTTCTGAGTGACATTGACAGGTATACGCTGGAGGATGCTCAGGTGACGCTGGTGTTTCATCTGGTGCTGGCGGATGATTCGGTGGAAGATGTGCCGATGGGAGTTTTTGAGGTCAGTGAGGCGAACCGGTTGGCAAAGTGCTTGGAACTGAAAGCCTATGATTTTATGCTGCGGTTTGATAAGAGTTTCAACGGGTTTGAGACTGTGGGGACTGCTTATGATTTTATTGCTTTGTGCTGTAAGCGGTGTAAAGTGGAGTTTGCGAATAAGAGGGCGGAGATTGATGCCATGCCGAATGGCGGGGTGACGCTTTCTGTTTATACTGAAAATGATATTGAGACCTGCCGGGATGTGCTGTTTTATGTGGCACAGGTTCTGGGAGGTTTCTTTATTATTAACAGGGAGGGAAAGCTGGAACTGAGAAAGTACGGGAAGGATCCTGTGATGAAGGTGGAGCAGAGACACCGGCTTTCTTCCAGCTTTTCGGATTTTATTACCAGATACACGGCAGTGAGTTCCACCAACAAGCAGACGCAGATTGCAGAGTATTATGCTCTGGATCCGGATAATGGGCTGACCATGAACCTGGGTGTGAACCCGCTTCTGCAGTTTGGGTTAAAGGAGACCAGGGAGATGCTGTGCAGGAATATCCTGGCAGATCTGTCTGTGATCCGGTATGTGCCGTTTGATTCGGATACCATCGGGAACCCTGCCCTGGATCCAGGGGATGTGCTGACATTTGCGGGAGGACAGGCGGATGAGGGACAGATCACCTGTATCACTTCCATCAGACAGAAAATCGGGGGAAAGCAGAGCCTGAAATGTGTGGGGAAGAACCCGAGGCTGGATCAGGCGAAGTCAAGGAATGACAAGAATATTTCGGGACTGCTGAATCAGATTGAAGACAATGCGAAGACCGGGAAGATCGGGATCCATACGTTTACCAATGCTTCCGCGCATGAGATCGGGCAGACGAAGGTGAAGCTGATCAGTATCCAGTTTGCTTCTTCTGAGGAAAACCACATGCAGTTTTTTGCGCAGGTTGTTGTGGATGTGGCTGCGGATCCGGTGGAACGGTCTGCGGAGGCTTCCGGGACTGTGGTGATTCCATTTCCGGGCGGAAGCGGCAGTGGAACTGGAAGTGGTACGGGTGGTTCTGATGGAGCCGGGGAGACATCGGATGCAGGAAGTTCTGAAAATGATGCGGCAGGGAATGAAGTTGGAAATACTTCTGGGAATGAGAATACAGGGAGTACGGATGATGTCGCTGGTGGCTCGGATTCCGGATCCGGAACCGGGAGTGGTTCGGAGGTTTCTGTGGATGTGAGCCTGCCGGTGAAGTGGCAGGAGGACGGACAGGCGGTCTGCCATGTGGTCTTTGAATTTAACAATGAGGAGATTGTGGAGCATTGTCCGGTGGAGACCTGGCATTCCGGGAAACATATTTTGTCGCTGTATTATCCTATTGAGAAGATTGTTGCCAATTATACGAATACATTCAATGTGTATCTCTGGATGGAGTATGGCAGCGGTACGGTTGATGTGGGAGACTGCATTGATTCTGTCAGTGGACAGGCAATGGCGGCTGGGGAAGCCTGGGATGGAAAGCTTGAGGTGGAAGATTATACCACGAGATTTGCCATTGGCGGAGGACTGGATGTGAATGTTTTCCGGGATTCGCAGGAGTATCTGGAAACCATCCGTGCCGACGGGTATGCCACTTCTTTTTCCTATGTGGAAGACTGCATGAAGGTGATCCGTCAGTATGAACTGACAAGATTTGATGAAGGGGGATGTGAGGCTATGGCAAAGACTGCTGAGAGTGTTCTGGATGTGATGAGGGGATGGCTGGGATTCAGTGAGGCCAATGGAAAGTTTAGGGAGATTATTGACTTGTATAATAGTGTGAAGCCGCTTCCCAGAGGATATGCGGTGCAGTATTCGGATGAATGGTGTGATACCTGTGTGTCTGCTGCAGGGATCAGGGCAGGATGCAGTGAGCTGATCGGCAGGGAGTGCGGCGTGGAGGAACACGTAAAGATCTTCAGGGAGATGGGGATCTGGATCGAAGACGGAACCATCACGCCGGAGCCGGGTTATGTGATTGTGTATAACTGGGACAAGGCCACACAGCCGAATGACGGGTACAGTGACCATATCGGTTTTGTGGAGGAGGTTTCCGGTGGGAATGATTACTGCTATTGAAGGTAACCGGGGTGAAAAGGTTGACAGAAGGGTGATCCCACTGGGATGGGGATAT
Source organism: Blautia sp. AF14-40 (assembly GCF_003479665.1). Taxonomy (NCBI): domain Bacteria; kingdom Bacillati; phylum Bacillota; class Clostridia; order Lachnospirales; family Lachnospiraceae; genus Blautia; species Blautia sp. AF14-40. The sequence continues at coordinate 3,519 of NZ_QUHK01000047.1, read as the reverse complement.
ATCCGCGGATATGCGGCTCCGCAGTATGAGAAGGCTGTGAAAGGAACCGGCGGGAATCCTGGTACAGGAAAGAAAAGTGTGGAAGCTGTGGCGAAGGAAGTGATTGCCGGAAAGTGGGGGAACGGCGAGGACAGAAAGAAGAGACTGCAGGCTGCAGGGTATGATTATCCGGCAGTGCAGGCGAAGGTGAATGAGCTGGTGAAAAGTAGCAACAAAAAGAGTGTGGAAACTGTAGCAAAGGAAGTCATTGCCGGAAAGTGGGGGAACGGCGGGGACAGAAAGAAGAGACTGCAGGCTGCGGGATATGATTATGGGGCAGTGCAGAGAAAAGTGAATGAGTTGATGAGATAGTAGGAAGCCTGCTGTTGTCTGTGGAGAAATCTGCGGATGATGGCAGGCTTATTTTTTTGTTTGAGGTTTCAAACTTTTATGTGACAAACATAACTGTCTGTGCTATTATAAAAACGATATAAGCGAAAATGACTTTTGCGGAAACGAAAGTATCTTTATATTTTTTTATCCGTATACTTCCTATAATGGGAATGAATACTTGCAAAGTTGATTACTAATATTTTTTCATTATTACAGGTACAATAAGAACATGTAATAGCGGAAATGAGGTATAGTTACTTGCAGATAGAGAAGTATATTGCGGATAAAATAACATTTTTGTGTGAAAAGCGTGATATCAGTAAATATAGATTATCGCAGCTGTCGGGAATTTCCCAGTCATCACTGGGAAGAATCATGGCGCAGGAAAACCTGCCGTCGCTGATTACACTTGAAAAAATATGTGCAGCTTTGGGCGTGACATTATCACAGTTTTTTCAGGAAGGTAATTCAGAGAATCTGACAGAAAAACAGAAAGAAGTTTTAAGGATATGGAACAATCTGAGTACAAATGAGCAGGAAACAGTAATGTCAATGCTGCGTGGACTTCGGAAGTAGGAGAACAGTTCGAGTATATGTATCGGCTGTTCTTCTTTTGTTTTTAGGCGTTAAAACGGTAATGTTTTTCTTGTACATAGTCGAGCATTAGAGTATAATAAAACCAGTTTTTTTCATATGTTTAAAAGCTATAATAAGAAAAACGGCAAAACAGATGAAAGTCTGCGACGCAAAGCTATAGGGCCTGTAAAATGGTAGCCAGTTGCCACGTTAAAGATGCATTGTCTGCAATGACAATGCTTTTTTCATTTTTGGAGATTAAAAAGAAACTAAAACAGGCAATAATTGGTGGCTGCTAAAATATAAAAATGAAGTAGATAAAAACGCAGGTGTAAAGGAAATCGGTTATGTGGAAGAAAATTAAGTCAGCACAGGAACAAAAAAATACATTTAGGATAAAAAAAGAGTTATGGATTCCGGTATTTGTATTGATGATCGGTTTGGTTGTTCTGGTGAATATAGGCATTCGTGCGGATAGCAGTCAAAGGGATTTGATAAGGTCAAGAGCTGAATTAAACGCAGTAACGTATGCAGATCATATGAAGGCTGATATCGTGAGGGGAATTGATATTACAAATACTTTTGAACAGATTGTTATTAGTGAAAACGGAAAAATTTCCATGTTCTCGAAAGTTGCGGAGAATATGATGGCAGATTATGTCCAGAGTATTCAGATCGCACCAGACGGCGTAGTGACTGAGATTTATCCGGAAGACGGAAATAAGGCTGGAAAGATAGATCTTATTCATGATAAAGAACGAGGAAAGATATCTTGTTATGCCAGAGACAATGATGTGATAACCATGCAGGGACCATTTTCTTTGAAACAGGGTGGAACGGGGATTGCTGTAAGAAATCCGGTGTATGTGGAGCAGAAAAATGGCGAAAGGACATTTTGGGGATTTACAATTGTAATTATTCGTGTACCGGATATATTCGCTGATTCTATAAAGTCACTTACCGATTTTAGCTATGAATATAAGTTGTCTAAAAGTATTGCACCGTGGGATGAAACATACGAAGAAGTGTATGGCTCAGTTGTGGAAATGATTGATCCTGTCACATATACTTTCGAATTAGGTGACAGTCAATGGGTTCTGGAAGTGATGCCTGAAAACGGATGGAATAGCAATGAAAAGTTATATAGACTATGGGGCTGCGGTTTACTGATTGTTTTGCTTTTAACTGGATTTGTTTTTATGATTATGTTACTGCACAGGACACAGGAATCGGAAAACACAGTAGTGAAATTAAATAAAAAACTGCAGAAAGCATTGGAGCAGGCGAAAACAGCCAGTGTTGAAAAATCTAATTTTCTGTTTAATATGTCACATGATATACGTACTCCTATGAATGCAGTTATTGGTATGACGTCATTAATAAGACATGATGCAGGAAATAAAGATAAAGTAATAGAGTATGCAGATAAAATAGATATTTCATCCCAGCATCTGTTAGGGATTATTAATGATATTCTGGATATGAGCAAAATTGAGGCAGGAAAAACAGTTTTTAAATACGATGATTTCTCTATTCTGAATTTTATACAGAAAATCAATAATTTATTTCATTCACAGATAGATGAAAAGAAACAGACTCTTACAACAAAGAAAAATATCCGACATGAGTGGGTGAACGGGGATCAGCTTCACCTGATGCAGATTTTCAACAACCTGCTTTCTAATGCAGTGAAGTACACGCAGGAAGGTGGAGAAATTCAGTTTCTGGTAGAAGAATGTGAAACAAATTCATCCGTCTATGCAAAGTACCGTTTCTTAGTCAGGGATAATGGAATAGGAATGTCAGCAGATTTCAAAGATAAAATCTTTGATGCTTTTACCCGTGCCGAAAATTCTGTGACGAATAAGATCCAGGGAACCGGTCTTGGAATGGCTATTACCAGAAATCTGGTTGAAGCAATGGGAGGTACCATTGATGTGGAGAGTGAACTGGGACAGGGAAGTTGTTTTGAGGTTCTCATAGAGCTGAGAATTGCAGAGGATAGAACAGTTGCTCTGGCGGCACAAGAAGACACAGATGAGCAGGATGGTAATATTCTGCAGGGAATGAGGTTCCTGTGTGCAGAGGATAATGAGCTGAATGCTGAGATCCTGACGGAACTGTTAAAGATTGAAGGTGCAGAATGTACCATCTGTGAAAATGGTGAAGAGGTTTTGAAAGCATTTGAACAGTCTGCTCCGGGGGATTATGACATGATCCTGATGGATGTGCAGATGCCTGTTATGAATGGTTATGAGGCAACAAAGGCAATCCGCAGAAGCTCCCATGAACTGGCAAAGACGATTCCGATCATTGCCATGACTGCGAATGCATTTTCCGAGGATATTCAACATTCCCTGGCAGCTAGTATGAATGCACACGTTTCAAAACCAGTTGAGATGAAAGTACTGGAAAAGACAATCAGAAGCATAAAATCCGGCGGGGGGGGGCACCGAACCGCAGGGCATTGAACAGTGACAAATGGTTTTGATACAGTAGTGTAATTTTATTAAATCAGAAGGTTGACAAAGAGATGTATAGAGAAATATATTTGACAGACAGACAGACAGA
>NZ_QUHK01000046.1:0-10651 GCF_003479665.1 Blautia sp. AF14-40 | reverse complement strand
CTTTTGTGCAATATTTTGGATTTGCTCATTTATAGTTATGAAGAAGAAAAAGATTCTTGCACTTGTACTTGCAGCTTCAATGGCAGGAGGAATGCTTGCAGGATGTGGAGCCACATCAGGCGGAGATGAAACAGCGAAAGGAGATAAGTCATCCGGAAAAGTTTATTATCTGAACTTTAAACCAGAGCAGGCTGACCAGTGGGTAGAACTTGCAAAAGAGTATACAGATGAGACGGGTGTTCAGGTTGATGTACAGACAGCAGCATCAGGAACTTACGAGTCACAGTTGAAATCAGAGATGGCAAAAGATGAGGCACCAACATTGTTCCAGGTAAACGGACCGGTTGGACTTGCTACATGGAAAAATTATTGCTATGACCTTTCAGACAGCGATGTTTATAAAGATGTCGAGTCTGACGATTATATATTAAAAGATGGCGACGCAGTAGATGGAATCGCTTATGTTATTGAGACTTATGGTCTGATCTACAACAAAGCTCTTCTGAACAAATACTTCGAATTGCCGGATGCAAGTATCAAATCAATTGATGATCTGAATAACTTCCAGGCACTTAAGACAGTTGCAGAAGAGATTCAGGCACACAAAGATGATCTTGGAGTAGAAGGAGCTTTTACTTCAGCAGGAATGGATTCTTCCTCTGACTGGAGATTCAAGACACACCTTGCAAATCTTCCAATCTACTATGAGTATAAGGCAGACGGAATTGACAGCACAGATGCAATCAAAGGAACATACCTTGACAACTACAAACAGATCTGGGATCTGTATCTGAACAACTCTACATGTGAGCCATCTATGATTTCTTCTAAGACAGGAGATGACGCAGCAAGTGAATTTGCACTTGGCGAAGCAGTATTCTATCAGAATGGTACATGGGCTTACAATGATATCAAAGATAATGAAGTAGCAGATGAAGATATGGGAATGCTTCCAATCTACATCGGAGTTGATGGAGAAGAAAATCAGGGACTTTGTACAGGATCTGAGAACTACTGGTGTGTAAATAAGAACGCTTCAGAAGAAGACATTCAGGCAACACTTGATTTTATGAAATGGGTAGTTGAGAGCGATGAAGGTCGTGACATGCTGGCTAACGAGATGGGATTTGTAACACCGTTCACAACATTCTCAGATTACCTTCCGGACAACCCGCTTGTAAAAGCAAATGCTGAGTATACAGAGGCAGGAAAGACACCAGTAAGCTGGAACTTTACAACAATGCCATCTGAGAACTGGAAAAACAATCTTGGTGGAGCTCTTCTGAACTATGCACAGGGTACAGGCGCATGGGATAGTGTACAGACAGCATTTGTTGATGGATGGGCTGAAGAATACGCAGCAGCAAACGAATAAAAAAGACTTTTCACAGGATAGGCAGATAAAAAGGCTGTGAAATAGAGAAGAAGATCAAACAGCCTGCCAACGAGCATACCGGGGCAGGCTGAAATTATGTAATTAGAATTGTGAAAAGCAAAGGCGCAGAAAGGCTTTTTACAGAAAAGAAAGACAGGAGGAGAAGAACATGCAAAAAGCAATAAAGAGATATTTTCCGGTATTTGTATTGCCGACGCTGATTGCATTCACGATAGGTTTCCTTGCACCGTTTGTGTTAGGCGTATATCTTTCGTTCTGCAAGTTCACAACGGTGACAGACGCTAAATTTATTGGACTTAGCAACTATGTAAAGATCCTTGGAGACGGAGATTTTCTTCACTCTCTTTGGTTTACCGCATTATTTACAATTGTGACAGTATTATTGATCAACATTTTTGCATTTGCGGTAGCAATGCTTTTGACAAAGAATATTAAGGGAACCAATATTTTCCGTACTGTATTTTTTATGCCGAACCTGATCGGTGGTATTGTACTTGGGTATGTATGGCAGCTGTTATTAAATGGTATTCTGGCACATTTCCAGAAAACACTTACATATTCTTCAAAATATGGTTTCTGGGGATTGGTTATCCTGATGCTCTGGCAGCAGGTTGGATACATGATGATCATCTACATCTCAGGAATCCAGAATATTCCTGGAGAGCTGATCGAGGCAGCACAGATTGATGGAGCGAATAAAGTACAGCTTTTAAGATATGTTACAATTCCGATGGTTATGCCATCCATTACAATCTGTACTTTCCTGACACTTACAAACGGATTTAAACTTTTCGACCAGAACCTTGCATTGACAAACGGTGGACCGGACAAGATGTCAGAGATGCTTGCCCTGAATATCTATTATACATTCTATGGAAGAACTGGCTGGGAAGGTGTAGGACAGGCGAAAGCAGTTATCTTCTTTATTATCGTAGGAGTGATTGCATTGATCCAGAATAAACTGACAACATCAAAGGAGGTGCAGCAGTAATGAATAAAAAAGTAAAACATGGTACATTATTAACCGTTATTTTTACACTACTCAGCCTGCTGTATCTGTATCCGATCATACTGGTATTTATCAACTCCTTTAAGAAAAAAGTCTATATCAGTAAAGCACCGTTCGAGATACCGACCGGAAAGATGTATGTCGGATTAGAGAACTATATCCGTGGTATTAAGCAGACACGGCTGATTCAAGCATTTGGATGGAGTTTATTTATCACAATCTTATCTGTAGCAGTGATTATCTTATGTTGCTCCATGTGTGCATGGTATATCTGCCGCGTGAAGACAAAATTTACAAAGATCTTTTACATGCTTTGCCTGTTTGCAATGATCGTGCCATTCCAGATGGAAATGTTTACATTATCCAAGATCGCAAATATGCTTCATATGGGAAATCCGTGGGGACTGGTTGTGATCTACCTTGGATTTGGTGCAGGACTTTCCGTCTTTATGTTTACCGGGTTCATGAAATCCATTCCATTGGAGATTGAAGAGGCTGCAATGATTGATGGATGCACACCAACCCAGACATTCTTCAGAATTGTACTTCCGATTGCAAAGCCGACTTGCGTAACAGTTACAATTCTTCAGGCAATGTGGATTTGGAACGACTACCTGCTTCCATCACTTGTACTGGATCAGAGAAAATATAAGACAGTGCCGATGGCAGTTCAGTATCTGAAAGGTGGATACGGTTCTGTAGATATGGGAGCAATGATGGGAACTCTGGTTCTTGCAATTGTGCCGATTATCATCTTCTACCTGTTCTGCCAGAGATATATTATCGAAGGCGTTGTAGCCGGAGCGGTTAAAGGCTAGTGTGGACATTGTCTAAAAAATGAATTAAAATAGAATTATAAAAATTAAAAAAAGACAGCAGAGAGTGAGTGAGCATTCCCTGCTGTTTTCGGACGTTATAAAAGGAATAGTGAAAATGTAAAGTGAACGTGTGGGAGGAGTGGGGAAATGATTACAATATTGATCGTGGATGATGAAAAACTGGAGCGAAGGGGAATCCGCTTTCTGTTAAAGAGGGAGGAAGGAGAATTCCAGATCCTAGAAGCAACGAATGGAAAGGATGCACTGGGAGTATTAGAATCAAACCATGTGGATATTTTATTTTCGGATGTAAAGATGCCTTATATGAATGGACTGGAGCTGACGAAAGCAGTGAGAGAAGATCATCCGGATATGGAAATCGTGATCTTCAGCGGATATAATGATTTCTCTTATGCAAGAGAAGCATTGCGGTATGGAGTTGTGGACTATGTTCTGAAGCCGGTTGATCCGGAGGAATTCCATAAGACTTTTCAACGAGTGATGGAAAATATTTCTTCTAAGATAGAGAAAAAAGAGCAGCAGGAAAAGAAAGAAGATTATCTGAAAAAATACTTTTTACTGAAATATCTGTATGGGGGAAATGAGGAAGATTTTGTTCAGTTTAAGAAACTTACAGATGGAATGGAAGATGATCTGTCCCAATTTACCCGTATGGTTCTTGTCAGTGCCTCCAATGGATTCTTCGAAACGGAAGAGGAACATTTCCTGATGAGCCTGAAGGAAGAGGTGCAGAGAGAGTTTCATTATGTGAATCTGAATTCGAACGAATCCATCTTTTTGTTCACGGAAAAATATGCAGATTATCATGGAATCGTAGAGAAAATGTATCGTTTTTTTGCGCACCAGTTTGACAGTGAATGTTATTTTGCAGTCAGTGAGGAAATCGAAGATGGAAAAAATCTGGCAGAGGAATTTAAGGTGCTGGAAGGAATGTTAGAAGAGCAGTTCTATCAGCCACGTCAGCATCTGTTTTTCCACGGGGAGAAGCAGGAAGAGAAGAAAGCTGATCCGGCAGAAGATTCTGAAATCATGGAACAGATTACGAAAGATATTCAATATAAAGATCTGCCACATCTCCGTCAGGATTTTCAGAGACTGGAAGAAAAATATCGTGCGCATAAGCAATTTTCGGATATGTATGTAAAGTTTGTATTTTCTGGAATTATGAAAGAATTGCTCGACCAGATGGAAGGGCTGGATGAAAAGATGCTTTCAAAGAGAGTGGATCGATTATATCGTTGCAGAAACCTTAATGATGTGATTGCTATAGTAGAAGAAGTACTTCAGGAATATGAACATTGCATACAAGAGCAGGAAGATGGGTTCCGATCAGAAGTTACAACCGTGAAGGGATATATTTATCACCATTATAAGGAAAAGGATCTGGGAGCAGAGACACTTTCCGCAATGGTTTTTCTGTCACCGGGATATTTAAGTGCTGTATTTAAAGAAGAAACAGGGATGACACTGAACCGTTTTATCCGTGAAGTGCGAATGAATAAAGCAAAAGAGCTTTTAGAGACAACGAATATGAAAATCTCCCAAATTGCGAAAGAAGTAGGATTTTCCAATAACTCATACTTCTGCAGAAGTTTCAGAGAGTTTTTTGGAGATACACCGGAAGCATGCAGGAAAGGAATAGCGGCGGATGAAAAAACAAATACGGAAGTTGATCCATCGATTTGAAAATCTGAAATTTCGTAAAAAACTGTCTGTTTTGATGCTGATTGCAGGACTGGTTCCGGTAGGATTCCTTGCTTTTTCCATGCAGTATGGCATGATGAATCAATTGCGAGAGAAGGAACAGTACAATCTGGAGAAAATGTTGGAACAGTCAGTGAGTTCGATTGAGAATCAGTCTCAGATCTATGAGAACCTGGTTGATTATCTGTCTTATTCTCAAAATCTCAGGAATATTTTTGATGTGGAGACAGAGTCGGATTATGAGAAGTATTTGAAATATGTGAAGGTGGCTGATCCACTGTTGCAGATGCCGACGATCTATCACAAAGAGATCCAGAGCATTACATTATATTCTGACAATATAGAAGTGCCACATGGAGATACACTTCTTCCAATGTCGGAAGCGGAGAATCAACAGTGGTATTCCAGGTTGAATGAGGGAACATTAATGCAGTGGAGCATCACTCGCGGTGTGAATAAATCAATCATTGCCAGTCGGAAATTCTATGACAATGATACGATCAAAGCGGTGTTGGAGATGCGTCTGGATTATGAAAAAGTTCTTGAACCATTCATGAGCCAGCTTACAGATAATACAGGAGGCATGATTCAGGATGATAATGGAAATATTGTCTATGCCGAGTGTTCTATGGATAAGAAATATCGTCCGAAGGATATTGAGAGTCCGAAAGGTATCAGTGAGAATTATTATCTGGTACGGCGGACAATGAAGGATACAGGATGGAATTTCTATATCTATCGTCCAAAGGCAGTAAGTGAAAACGCAATCCATAAGCTTTTGCTCAAAAATATTCCGATTATTTTGATCAGTGTTCTTCTTCTGAGTTTTCTGGGATATGTTTTTTCTCTCCGTATGGTATCGCAGTTGGAGTTATTGACTGAAAATATGAACCTGATCAATATGGGACTTCGTAAAGTTACCGTGCAGAGTAAATCCAAAGACGAGGTGGGTGTGCTGATCCGGTCATTTCAGCGCATGATGGATCAGATGAACCATTTGATCTCAGAAGTATATGAGAGTAAGATCCAGCTTCAGAACAGTGAGATGAGAGCACTGCAGGCACAGATCAATCCACATTTCCTTTATAATTCGCTTTCAATCATCAACTGGAAAGCAATTGAAGCGGGGGAGGATGAAATCAGTCATGTGACATTGGCACTGTCTACTTATTATCGGACAAGCCTAAATCGTGGTGAAACAATGACTACAGTGGCAAAAGAAATTGATAACATCCGTGCATATCTCAAAATCCAACTTGTTATGCATGATAACGAGTTCCGTGTGGTTGAACAGATTTCGGATGGTCTTAATGATTATCTGATACCGAAGTTGATCCTGCAGCCACTTGCAGAAAATGCAATCGATCATGGAATTGATGTGTCAGATAATGAGAATCCGACGTTGTGGCTGACGATTCGTGAAGAGGCTGAGCACATTTTTTTTGAAATCAGGGACAATGGTGCGGGAATGACGCAGGAGAAGGCGGATCAGATTCTGACATATCAGTCCTCCGGTTATGGTGTGCGAAATGTCTGTGACAGAATCCATGTCCTTTATGGAGAAAAAGGTGAGATGAAGATAGAAAGTACTCCAGGAAAAGGAACGCGGGTCTTTATCCGAATTCCGAAGAACACGGAGGCGAAGGTGTTATGAAAAACGATATGAAAAAGCGAATTCTCTCAGCCCAGCTTGCATTAATTTTATTGCTGATGCTTTGGTGCGGAACCTATTGTGAGACGAAGGAAAGTCAAAGACAGATGGAACAGTTAGAAGCATCTCAAAGTGAGTCTGGTGCAAGCAATGCAGTTGAAGTGAAAAGAAAGCTGATGTATAAAGCGATGCATACACCACTTGGGAAATATCCTGAGACTGTTACCTATACACTTGGCAAGATTGCAGGGGCGAATAATTCGAATCTTCCTGTAGGAGATACGTACGAAAATAATGCATATACGAGATATTTGAAGAAAATACTTAATATTCAGAATGAAGATGTCTTTGAATTGCAGGATGGCAATACTTATGAAGAGGCGGTCAATGTAGCGATTGAAGATCGTGATATTCCAGACGTGCTTGTTGTGAAGGGAAGAGATAACCTGCTCCGCCTGATTGAAGCAGGCCTGATCGAAGAACTTACAGAAACGTATGAAGAGTGTACGACAGATACGATCAAAGAAATGTATGAAAGTTATGGAGATTCTCTTTTACAGTCTGCAACCGTGGATGGAAAGCTATATGCATTTCCGAATACGGTGATTGACGATGGAACTCCGCTTCTTTGGCTGCGGAAAGACTGGATTGAGAAGTTGGGATTAAAGGAACCGGAAACAGTAGGAGAAGCGTTGGAAGTGATCCGGGCATTTGTAGAACAGGATGCAGCAGGAGACGGTCAGACAATCGGCCTTGCCTGTAGTACAGACGTGGTTGCCGGTGCGGATCAGACTTATGGAGTGGATGCAACTTTTATACATGCCGGTGCAATGCCATGTCACTGGATCCTGGATAAAAATGGAAATGTAGTTTATGGGTCAGTAACACAGGAAACAAAAGAAGCGCTTTTGAAACTTCACAATCTATATGAGGATGAGATACTCGACCAGAGATTCCTGCTACGAAAGACGGAAAACATAGATGATCTGTTAAAAACCGGACATTGCGGTGCTATCTGTGGACGCTGGTGGGCTCCGAATAACCCGTTGAGTGCAGCATATAATGTCGATTCAAATGCAGAGTGGAAACCGTATCTTTTAGACAAAGAACAGGTAAATGAGACGCAGAAGATATCAGTTTTTGAATCGTATGACCAGTGGATGTATGTGGTGGTGCGTAAAGGATATGAGCATCCGGAAATTGTAGCAAAGTATGTGAGTGCGATTTTTGATCAGTCTAGATATGCAAATGATAGTGCGGCAAGAGAAGTGAATGATTATTTTTCTATTAATGTAGATCCGACGGCCCGGCCACTGAATATTAATGTGGATTATGAGGATGCACTTTACCGTACGACAGAACATATTCAGGCAGCACTGGATAAGACGCTTGATGTATCAGAGCTTAGCGGTTTGGAAAAGTCTTATTTTAATACATGCAAATCTTACTTGAATGGACAGCTGACAACCGCGAATGGATGGGCGGCGTATGCGTCAAGAATTCAAGCTGTGGGGGAACTGCAGAAGGCAGGAATAACAAGTACATCGACATTGCCTCTGGAAAATGTAAATGCAGAAATTCCGCAAGAATTACAGGAACTGGAACAGGAAGCATTTCTTCAGATCATTAGTGGGGAGAAACCAGTGGATTACTTTGATACTTTTGTGGTAGAATGGTATGAAAACGGTGGAAAAGCGCTGACCGAACGGGTGCAGAACGCCTATGAAAGTGGAAAGAACTAAAAAGAATGGATATTAATCAGAGACTGACAGAAGAATTAAAGAAACAGATTCTGGCAGCGGAAACGCTTGTGGCAGTAGAAGACCTGTATCGCCCATATCGTCCAAAGCGCCGCACACGTGCGACAATCGCGAAGGAGAAAGGACTTGAGCCGCTGGCTGCATTGGATCACATTGTAGAAGACAAAGGAACCGCTTGAGAAGACAGCGGAAGCTTATATCTCTGAAGAAAAAGGAGATTGTAGCAGAATAAAAAACAAAAAAACAGATACGGATGATTACCTACTTACGTTGGAGCAGAAAAAGTTTCAAAATAAATCAAAAAATATTTGTGAAGTCTACCAGTCAGAGTCTTTTCGTTGTATAATGTCTTTGTCGTACAGGGTCACTTTCCTTTGGAATGTTTTGGAGCAAACTCATTATACATCAGAAAGCCCTGTACGATATTTTTTATGAAAAAGTTGTAAAGTGGTGTAAAGATTAATGATCTTTGCATTGGCACCGAAAATATATTTATTTCTCCGCGGCTTTTCTTCCAGGATGGGAGAGTGCCGCGGAGAATTTTTTGCGAAGAAAGAATTGCTATAGCTTTTGTAATTCCGGGAAAACCTTTATCTAAGAAAAAAATACAATATTAACATGAATATCATGAATATAATATTGGAGGCTGTGAATATTCCCAAATACTTCCCTCTCAGATTCCTGTTTTCTTTTGCAATATATTTGAAACTTATCAGGCTTGCCATGGATGCAATCAGAGTGCCGAGACCTCCAATATTGGTTCCGACAATTAAAGACCGGTAATTATCTGTAAAGCCGGATAAAAGAAGCGCAGCGGGAACATTGCTCATAATCTGACTGGCAAGAACAGCAGTAAGTGTTTCCCTTCCTGCCATGATTCTTTCCAGAAAACTGCTGAATTGCGGAATCCTTCCAAGGTTGCCGATAAAAATAAATAATGCGATAAAGGTGGCAAGCAGGGAGTAATCCACCCTGCTTATATTTTCCCTGTTTCTTAGCAGCATATATATAAGAACCAATACAAGAGGAATCTGGTATGGAATGATACGTGCAACAGTGAGCAGGCAGATTGTAAATAAGATCAGGTAAGCGGCCAGGTATTCCATGTTAAGTTCTTTTCTGTCAGAGAATCCCAAAAGAGTTTTATCTTTTTCGGAACCGCATACGTGAGGTGCTTTGGCAGCGGCTACCTGTATCCATATCAGAAGAAGGATAAGTGCTGTGGCGGAATAGGGAAGCATCAGGGTTATTAATTCTGCCGCGGACATCCCTGCTCTGGCATATAGATAAAGGTTCTGCGGATTTCCGATTGGTGTGAGCATGCTTCCGAGATTAGCAGCGATTGTCTGCATGGCTACTATTTTAAGAAGCCAGTAATTGCCCAGTTCCTTTGGCAGTTTATGCACAATGATCAGTGCAAGAGGAACAAAAGTAATCAATGCCACATCATTGGTGATCACCATTGACAGGAAGAAACATAAGAGTACCAACAGCCTGATCACACCCACAGTTCCCGATGTTCCCATCAGCAATTTTTTGGCAAGTATATCAAAAACACCAACAGCCTTCAAACCAGCTACAATTGCCATCAAACAGAAGAGGAGCCCGAGAGTCCTGAAATCGATATAAGTAAAATAAGCCTTATCCGGTCTGACCCAGAACATAGAAAGAAGCGCCAGGATCACTGCAATTGACAAAACGGTTTCTTTCCTGAAAAAAACATATAATTTTTGTAACATAATATTTCCTTTCCGGTCTGATACGACCGCGTATAAGTATATCACAGAAACATCCAGAAAAAAAGAATATCATTTTGTATTGTGGATTGTGTTTGCGATTACCGCCTCATTCCTGTATAATAAAAATGTTATCAATGGCGACATCATTTCAAAAGTTCAGAATATGAAAAGAAAACGTTTTGGAAGAACTATACAGAAAATATCAGGGAAAAACAATAAAAGATGACTATGGGAAAAATTCCAAGGAATTTATAGATTTTGCAAATGACATGAAAAAGAGCATGAAAATTAATGCCGCAAAATATGGATTAAGGCTTATTACCTTTGAGACGGGGCATTACGATATGTGCGGATATTTTAAGGACAACGAAACAAAAAAGTATGCATATTTTTCATTCCATGAATGCAGGAACCACCCCATAGATTTCGACATGATGAACTCTAAGGGATTTCTCATCCGTTCTGCAAAAGGATTGAACGATTGCACTGGAGGATACAATAACTTTACGGACTTGAAAACTGCGCGTCGCATTCTCGTTACTTCAGCCTGCAA
>NZ_QUHK01000045.1:0-12036 GCF_003479665.1 Blautia sp. AF14-40 | reverse complement strand
TTCTTCCTCTGTTACATAGAATTTGATTTGTACTTTTCTTTTGCGTCCGTTCATGCAATCGTTCCTTTCCATTCCGAGGGTTTGGGACACTTCCCAACAAGCAATTTTTAACCGACGCACCGCAGGGCGGGAGGGCGAAAATACGGAAAAGGGTACTCTTTTCCTATGCTTGCTAAGAAACTTTCTCCCTTTATCCCTACTACATGGAAAATTTGATTTTGCCAAAGCAGGACAAAAGAAAAACGTCGCAAACTGCGACGTTTCAAACTGCTTTCTCTATGAAGAAACGAGGGAACTTTATTCCCCCGTTGTTTCGTTGTTGGCTTCCTCAATCCCTTTTGCGGTAGCAGACAGGATTTTCAAATCCTTTTCGCTCATGCCGTCGAGCATGGTATCAAGCTGACGGCGGCGGGTGGACTTTTCCTGTTCCCGTTCCGGGAAAAAGAACTGGTCTACCGATACGTCAAGCAAGGTTACAAGCTCATACAAAATCTGCAAACTTGGGTGCTGTCCGCTGTTCTCAATGGACGCGATATATCGCGGCGCAATGTTCAGCTTATCCGCTAACTGATTGCGGGAAATCCCCTTTGCTTTTCTTGCCGCTTTTATAGCCTGTCCGAAAGCCTTAAAATCAAACTTTTCTTTGTTCTGCTTCATAATCATTTCACCCAACTACATTGTATATTTCATCTCTCTTTCGAGATATGATTACACACATCATAGTATGGATAGAAATAGAGCATATCATACACTTGCTATTATTCGGTTATCCGATTATAATTATATTGATAAAGTTTGAGGAAAGGGCGGTTGAACTATGGAATATATGTCTTGTCCAGAAGCAGCGGAAAAATGGGGCATTTCTGAACGGCGAGTACAGATACTTTGTAAACAGAACAGAATACCGGGAGTTTCAAAAATCGGTTATATGTGGTTGATACCCAAAGCGGCAGAGAAGCCTACTGATGGACGTAGGAAAGGGAATAAAAAATAGATAATTCCTTACGTAAAACCTTACATCAAATGTAAGTGTTACATTGAGTTATTACGCAGTAAAATTATAACTGGTAAACAATCAACAATCCACAAGGCGAGGTGTAAAAATGAATTATACAGAAAAACTCTTGGAAGTGTGCGACTTGCATAAAGTTTACACAAAAGATGGTGTCCCCACAAAGGCTCTAAATGGGATTTCATTTAATGTTCTCAATGGTGAATATTTGGGTATTATGGGTGCAAGTGGTTCCGGTAAAACTACATTATTAAATTGTATTGCGACGGTAATTAAACCAACTTCAGGTCAAATTTTACTTTCAGGTGCCAATATAAGCTCTTTTGATGGCACGAAGTTGGCTGAATATCGTGGCAACAAGATTGGTTATCTATTTCAAGATTTTGCTTTACTTGATAATCTAACTGGTAAAGAAAATATTATATTGCCTTTATCAATTCATAATATTGACATTGTTACAGCGGAAAAAAAGCTAAAAGATATAGCAGATTTTCTTGGAATTACAGACGTTCTTTCTAAATTTCCGTCACAAATGTCGGGCGGTCAAAAACAACGCGTAGCTGCTGCACGTAGTTTGATTTCTGACCCCGATATTATTTTGGCTGATGAACCTACAGGTGCATTAGATACAAAATCAGCACGTTTACTCATGGAGAAGTTACAGGAAATCAATCTTAGGCGTGGACGCACAATCCTAATGGTCACGCATGACCCTAACGCCGCGAGTTTCTGTTCTCGTATTTTGTTCATTCAAGACGGTGTTATTTTCCATGAGTTACGTCGTAAAATTCCAAATGAAACACAGGAAGATTTTTATGCACGTATTTTACAAGTGATGGCTCAAATGGGGGGAGGAAGTGCAAATGTTCTTTAATCTCACATGGCGAAACGCCAAACGGAGCCGTAGCGAAAACCTAATTTATTTTCTGACAATGATAACAGCCGTAGCAATGTTTTATATAGTGCTTTCTCTTGGACAACAGGACGTAATACGTTTTTTAAGTGAAATTGAGAGCGACGCAGTAGAACGGTTGCTTACTAATCTTTTACCGACGGTTTATCTTTGTGCTTTATTATTTGTGTTCTTTCTCGTAGTATTTGCAAACAAATATCAACTTGAATGTCGTAGTCGAGAACTGGGGCTTTATTTGATGTTTGGAATGACAAAGATTAAATTATTTATTCAAATAATGACAGAGGGGCTAATCACGTCGTTTTTAGCTCTTTTAGGAGGGCTTGTATGCGGTGGCTTTTTATCCGAAGCTATAAGTCTTACAACCGCGCGTTTAGTAGGGCATGGTATCATTACACACCAATTAAGTTTTTCTGTAAGTGCCGCTATTTTCACATCGTTAGGCTTCTTGATTATTCAGTTTGTAGCATTGTTTGTTCTATGCGGAAAGCTGTTCCGTAAAGAGCTACATCAACTTGTTTATGGAGAGATGGCGAAAAAGCAACGCACAGGGAATCCATATGTAAGTTTCGTATCGTTTGCTATAGGCACCGTAATTTTGCTTGTCGCGTACTGGATTGTTGTAGAGCATTTTATGGCTGCGAGTGGGGCAATGCTGCTTATTGCCGTTTTACTTGGAATTATCGGAACAATTCTATTTATTCGAGGACTTGCAAGAATTTTGAGTATATGGGCAGCTTCTATAAAACACAAAGCCACAAGAGGACTTTATGTATTTACTTTACGGCAGTTGCATGAAAATGTCGTTAATAAATATATTTCAATCAGCGTAGCGTCCATTCTGATGATGCTTACTATTATGTTAATTACCGACGGCTCAGTGCGCATAATGTCATATGGAAGTGAATTGACACGAGGTACTTCTGTTTATGACTTTACTGTAATGGGCAACGACCAAATTGTTGAGAAGTATCTTTCCAACGAACAAATTCGTCCTTATGTATCAAATCTGAACCGTATGGAAATAGGAAATATAAAATCCACTGCTTCGGATGGGATAAGTTCTCCTGTTGATTGGTCGAAATTTAGGAAACAAATCGTGCAGCATTTACCTCAAGATGTAGTAGACCCTGCCACACAAGAAGATGGTATGTATAGTTTTGGCTCCGACCAACCTGCTGCCTTAAACCTTTTAGGTCTTATTGATACTGGTAGTTCTTCTCCTTATTTGCTTCCTGTATCTTCCTATAATCGGTTATTGGATGCCGCGGGAGAAGAACAGATTAGCCTTGGGAACAATGAAGTTGTCTATTATCTCAACCCAGATTTTTTAGGTAATGCTCAAGATGAAACGGTTACACTGTTAAATCAAATTGCAGCAGACGCACAGGCGAATAATGAAGCGTCGCTTTCTATCAACGAAAGACCATTTTATCTTGTTCCCTCCGTACCGATGAAAGGGTTGACCGCAGATGAAAATATCAAGATTATAACTGCATTGATTGTTTCAGATGAGATATATTCAGAATTTGTAAATTCAGACACTTGTATGGTTTATTGGAACTTTTGTATTCCTAATGAACTTGTTGAAACAAAAGGTTTAATGTTACCGATTATGGAAGCTCGTGATTTGTTAAAACCATCTGGTCTATATTACGAAAGCTATCTTAATAATTTTGGGCGACAATTATTTTATGTTATTTCCGGAAGTTATACAACACTATACATGGGATTTATGTTTTTGATTATTGCGTGTGCATTACTTGCCCTGCAATTCTTGACGCAAATGCAAACTACAAAATCAAGGTATCTAACACTCTCTATTTTAGGAGCACGACGTGAACAAATTAAGCGTTCTATCAACCAACAAGTATTATGGTATTTCCTGCTTCCTCTTATATTAGCGTGTATCAGCGGAGCAGTAGGGATATATGCCATGCAGCTATATTTATATTCAGGAGCGGCACACCTTGAACAGTCCTATCCTCTTTTAATTGCTATGGCTGTTATTGTTGTTCTTGTTATGGTAATTTACGGTGTGGCTGTTGCTCGAACAGCTAATCGTGAAATAGGAAAGCTCAATTACAAGCCCAATTCTTAACAGGCTTATAAATATTATGGGAAAGGAGGCGGACATATTGGCAAAGATAGTTGTGGTTGAAGATGATGTTTATATGCGAGAAGAACTGTTGAACTTATTAGAAAAATCGGGATATGATACGATTGGATTATCGGATTTTGAAAACGCAGTATCAGAAATAGCAGTATATTTTCCCGACTTAATTTTGCTTGACATCAATCTTCCCTTTCGTTCGGGTTTTGAAATATGTAAAGAGTTGAAAGCTAAACAGATTGGTACGGTACTCGTATTGACTGCAAGAGATAAATTGCAGGACGAACTGCACGCATTAGACTTGGGGGCTGATGACTATTTAACAAAACCTTGTAATATGTCACGTTTACTTGCCCGAATTAAAAATCTTCTTCGACGTAAAGAAGAACAGGTACAGCAAGGGTTACTTGATGGAGGTGGTTTTTTACTTGACCCGAATACCTTTACAATTTATGTAGGGAATAGCTCTTACCTTATGCCACCGAACGAAGGAAAAATATTACTTGCTCTCTTGAAAAATAGCCCTAAGATTGTTTCTAAAAAAGAATTATGCATTAGACTATGGGGAACAGAAGAATTTATAGACGAAAATGCATTACAAGTAAATTTTACTCGGCTGCGAAAAACGCTTCGGGAGTTTGGGCTTGAAGAACGTATAGAAACGGTGCGAGGGCAAGGATACCGTTTGAAAGAGCAGGTGGACATATGAATAAATGGAAAAATCTTTTAATTGCTATTTCTTCTAATCGAATTTGGTTTATAACATTTATGTGTTTGGATTTGTTCTTTATATTCCTTGCTTGGTTGGCTTACCCGGAATATTTCACAAGCTATGTTGCCTTGATAATTTTTGTTTCATTGGCTGCACTTACTATACCGATTACTATATCAATCAAAAAAAGTAACAAAGCTGATGTTGTTTTTCATAGTTTTTTATTGGAACCAGATGATACTAATGAATACTTACTATGTGAAATTGTACCCGCGTTATTACGTCCCTATGTTCGTGAATTGGGACAGCATTTGAGAACACAGCAGGAATATGTGAACGAACAGAAAATAAAGATTTCGGACTATGAACAATATATTGAAAATTGGGCGCATGAAATTAAAAAGCCACTATCGCTTATGACATTGTTATTGGATAATCGAAAAAACGAAATGTCCCCTTTAGTGCATACTCGTATGCTTTACGTGCGTGACCATGCGCGGCAAGATGTTGAACAAATCCTTTATTTTTCTCGGCTTGGTGCTGTCCATAAAGATTATTATTTTGAACCACTATCTATTCTTAGGACTTGTCGAGAAGCAGTTGAGGATAATGTAACTCTGCTTGAAGAAGCCGGATTTTCTATTGAGTTTTTGGGGAATGAATATCAAATTATATCCGACAAAAAAGGGCTAATGTTTATTTTAGGACAGATTATTAGTAATAGTGTAAAATATGCTGAAAAAAAATCTTCTCCCTTTCTTCAATTCTCAATCAATGAAGCTTCACAAAGTGAAGAAATCATCTTATCTATTAACGATAATGGAATGAGCATACCCATATCGGATTTGCCATTTGTTTTTGATAAAGGTTTTACCGGCGATACAGGAAGTTATTTAAGCCGTTCTACAGGCATGGGGTTATACCTTGTTCAAAAAATGGCTAATGACCTAACTATAAAAGTGGAAATACAGACTAATTCTTATGGTGGAACAACCGTAACCTTGACGTTTCCAAAAGTGGAACGTCCTTTCTTTCGGGAGGTGTAGAAATGCAACAACAGAGTAACGTAACAAACGGACAAAAGCAAAATTCTATTTTGGTATTGTTACTGAACTGGATAATTATTTTAGGAGTGTACCTTTTAATTCGTATTGTATTTATTGTTTTAGGCTTTCATTTATATACACCCCTTTTAGGCGGTTTACTTGCTATTATACCGTATCTTTTAGGAACAATATATTTATGGAAATCCTGTAATCAATACAAAATTTGGTTTTATGTATTGGCTATTCTTCTACCATCTATCGTTGAAAAAATCACATTATATTTGTTTGGCTCGTTTTTATATAATTTAAGTCCGACAAACATTGTTGAAGTTATGGAAACTATTGGTAACAATATGCCATATGTTAACTTCATTAAAAGTCAATCTGCACAATATTTAATCAATATTTCATTTTTTAATTGGACGTACATTATATGTAGTATTGTATTTTCTCTTGCTTGTGTTTTGTTTTTGGTAAGGCGAAAAAAGTGACTGAATAACCACAGAGAATAAATTTAGATATTGCAAATATTATAACAAATGGATATAAAATAGACTAAATCTGCCGCGCGACGGCAAAAGAAAAAAAGCCGTCGTAAAGCAGACATATTTTCACGCGCCTTTGAAACGGTGGCTTATGGAAAAGCCGCCGTTTCTTTTTGCTTAAAGCACTTTGACACTCTCTATCCCATGCAATCAGCAGGGGCGGTATATTGGGAGGTTGTCATTGTGAAAAAAGGAAAGAATGAATACATACAGATAAGGAATACCTTATCAAAAAAAGCCCGCCTCCTACAAGGGGTTATTGCGGCTATATATATGAATTGTCAAATCATCTGAATACTTCTTTTAATTCCTCTGCGCCTGTCCGAGTTTTTTCGGGCGGGCGTATTTTGCGTTTACAGAAGATTTTTTCAAAAACTTTGTCCTCTTTTTGGCAAAGCAAAAAGTCGCCTGTATTATCCCGCGAAAAGGGGAGGTACTACCGCCTTTCGGCAGAAAGGAGGTGAACACCATGACACCTAATCGCAGGGAATTTGAAAAGCAATGTGCGTTTCAAAAGTTCTGTAAATCAGTGCTGCACAACGAAGCGTGCAACGCCCATGAAGAAATTCGTCGGCGCAGAGTTCGGGAGGTTACTTTTTCCAACCTTGCCTTGCATGAGGAACGGCAACTTTATACCGTCGATAAGTATTTTCAAGACGAAGAAGCAGAGCCGTCTTATCAAATGGCAGGAAAAGAAATAACCCCAAAACTGCTACTTGAAGCTATCCGGGCTTTGCCCGAAGAACGGCGCAAAATTATACTGCTGTATTACTTTGAGGGATTGACTGATATAGAAATCGGAAAGCAACTCAATATCTCAAGAAGTACGGTACAGTATCGCCGGACAAGCTCCTTTGAGCAGTTAAAAAAATATTTGGAGGAAAACGCTGATGAATGGATTGAATGGTAAACCGACCGAGTACCCGGAAAATGCCCTTGTTCCCTATCCCGTTATTTTGGCGGCGAGCAAAGGCGACCCGGACGCAATGAAGATTGTATTGCAGCATTTCAGCGGCTATATAGCAAGTCTTTCCATGCGGAAGCTCTATGATGAGCGAGGAAATGTTTATTTTGGAGTAGACGAAGAAATACGCGAAAGGCTGCAAGCAAAACTGATGAGGGCAATCCTCACATTTAGGGCTGAATAAACCAACGCGGTATTGGAACGCTTCTCCCTTTTCCGTTCCATATCGCAGAACAGCTCTCTGCTCTTTGACAAAGAAAGCGGCGCAATAGAACGGCGACGCAGTATAAGGCAAATCGGATACGTTCCTTTTGTGCCGAGCCATGCGGTGGGTACGCCATGACCTTTTTCTTAACCGAAAAGCGAGCGAGAAATACCACACCGTAAAGCAGGGATAGCACCCTGCGGGCGATAACGCACAGAATATATAATGATACTTCCTTACAGCCATAGTCCGAGCGTTAGAAGCGTCGCAGGCAATGGGTAGGGCTTCGGCAGACCGCCGGAGGGGTGCAAGTCCCATGAGGTTACGCTAATAGCCGTCCGATTAAAGCCTATGTTACACATTAACTTTTGACCCATTAAGAAAGGGGGACGACAAATTGAACAATAACGACGTGCCGATTTGGGAAAAGTACACTCTTACCATAGAAGAAGCGGCAAAATATTTCCGTATCGGAGAAAGCAAGCTGCGGAAACTGGCAGAAGAAAATCCCGTCCCGGACTGGGTAATGATGAACGGAAACCGTATTCAGATTAAGCGGAAGCAGTTTGAAAAAATGATTGATACGGTGGACGCAATCTGATAGTGAAATCGAGCCTTGAATGTGGTACAATGTAGTCAAGCATATCAAGGCTCTTTCCATTATGGAAAGGAGCATAACGATGTCGGAAAAAAGACGGGATAATAAAAATCGTATTCTCCGCACCGGAGAGAGCCAGAGAAAAGACGGGAGATATGCCTACAAATATATAGATACCTTTGGGAAACCGCAGTTTGTTTATTCTTGGAAGTTAGTGCCTACGGACAAAACCCCGGCAGGAAAGCGCGACGATATAGCGTTGAGGGAAAAAGAGAAAGAAATCCAAAAAGACCTTGACGACGGTATCGACCATATCGGAAAGAAAATGACTGTCTGCCAACTCTACGCAAAGCAGATACGCCACCGGGCAAATGTGCGGCATGGTACAAAGCAGGGGCGAAAACAGCTCATGCGGATTTTGCAGGAGGATAAACTTGGAGCCTGCCGGATTGAAAATGTGAAGCTCTCCGACGCAAAGGAATGGGCGTTACGCATGAAAGAAAAAGGTTACGGCTTCAAAACTATCAACAACCACAAGCGTTCCTTAAAGGCTGCCTTTTACACAGCCATACAGGACGATTGTATTCGTAAAAATCCGTTTGATTTCCAGTTGAACACAGTCCTTGAAGATGATACAGAACCAAAGGAACCTCTATCCCCTACGCAGGAAGCGGCTTTCTTGTCCTTTGTGCAGCATGATAAAGTCTATCAGAAATACTACGACGAGATTATCATACTGTTAGGGACAGGGCTTCGCATTTCGGAACTCTGCGGATTGACGGAAGCTGACATTGACTTAGACAAACAGCTTATCCATGTAGACCACCAACTTTTGAAGATTGCAGACGTGGGCTACTATGTGGAAACACCTAAGACGAAAAGCGGCAACCGGGTTATTCCTATGAGTGAAAAAGTGTTGGAAGCATTTCAGCGGGTGCTGAACAAACGGAAATATGCACAGCCTGTTATTTTGGAGGGCTACACAAAGTTTCTGTTCCTTAACCGGAACGGCTTGCCAAAAGTGGCGGTCAACTATGAAAGTATGTTCCGGGGGCTTGTAAGGAAATACAACAAAACGCAAAAGGTAGCATTGCCAAAGGTAATGACACCGCACACCTTACGCCACACATTCTGCACCACGTTAGCAAATGCAGGAATGAACCCAAAGGCATTACAGTACATCATGGGACATTCTAACATCAACATGACACTGAACTATTACGCGCATACGACTTCCGAAACGTCGATAACAGAAATGAAGCGGCTGATTGCATAAGTAGTAAACGGAGAATTTACTACTCCACATACTACTTTTGAACATCAAAACATACGGGGATATAAGAAGATTTGAGAATATCTTCCATAACGAAAAATGCCGGAAAAGCCTGTAACAATAGGCTATACCGGCATATAAGAACTTTTGAAAAGATAGTCAAAAATTACTTTGTGATTTAATTGAAATATCACAGATTTTTACTTTTAGAACCAGTGATATAAATGATATTATTACAAATACTGTTGGTACTATAATTGGATATTTTATTGTATATAGGATAACTGATAATTTTACTAAGCGAATCTTTTCAAATTCAAAAATGAGTGACTTTTACATAATATGTGTATCTGTAGCACTTATTATGTTCTTCCTTCAACCATTTATTTCATCTTTGTTATGGGAAATTGTTCTGTAAATTCCAGCTGTGCGCCCAGCTAAGGGTGTGTAGTCAAGCCGGTGGGATTCCGGTTTATCCAAGGTTTAGCCAACCAGATAATAGCGAGTCTTGGGATGATGCTGGTAACGGCATCTGACAAGCGTAGACAGCAAGAAAGCAGGGTTGAATAGTGATTGAGCTTCGAAACGTTAACTTCAGTCGGTCGACGTCTTAACTGGTGCGGAAGACAATATCATATAATGCGATATGGCGAGTGTTATGTGGCACTGCGGAGTCAGAGAACCAATCATGTTTTACATTATGAATACACATCAACTGGGGAGAACCTACCATTTCT
The DNA here is from genome assembly GCF_003479665.1 of Blautia sp. AF14-40. Classification (NCBI taxonomy): domain Bacteria; kingdom Bacillati; phylum Bacillota; class Clostridia; order Lachnospirales; family Lachnospiraceae; genus Blautia; species Blautia sp. AF14-40. The sequence goes on along the minus strand of NZ_QUHK01000045.1, from coordinate 1,918 downwards.
CGAAGAAGAGTATGAAATTGCAACTGAAAACGGAGTATTTCAAATGAATGGTAGGTGGTCGGACAATCCCATAGTACTGTAGAAATCGGGCAATGCCGATGGAGGGAAGGGGATTGCATAGTAAAGGTCTTACTGAGGACACATTATCCGTACTCAGGGACGGAGGAAATAATGGAAACGAAATTAGTGAGAATAGCTGAGATATCGGCAACATCAAAACATCCTATATTTACATCAGTGTACCACTTGATAAATGAAGATATGCTAAAGCAATGCCATAAGGAATTAGATGGGAACAAAGCAGTCGGAATTGACAAGGTAACTAAGGATGAGTATGGGAAGAACCTTGATAGAAATATCAAGGAACTGGTACAGAGGTTGAAAAACAAATCCTTTAAGCCACTTCCGTCACTGAGGGTATATATACCTAAAGGAAATGGAAAGAAACGACCATTAGGGATTGCTTCCTATGAAGATAAGATTGTACAAATGGCAGTGAAGAAAATACTGGGAGCTATTTATGAACCGAGATTCCTAAACTGTATGTATGGATTCAGACCGAATAGGGGGTGTCACGAAGCAATAAAAGAAGTATACCAACGGATAAGCTATGGAAAAATCAGCTATATCGTAGATGCCGATATCAAAGGTTTCTTTGACCATATCGACCATGATTGGATGATGAAGTTCCTTGAATGGAATATACAGGATAAGAACTTATTGTGGCTAATACGTAAATACCTTAAAGCAGGAATAATGGAGCAAGGAAAATTCGAACCAACAGAGGAAGGTTCGGCACAAGGCTCAGTAATGAGTCCGATGCTTGCAAATATATACATGCATCATGTGCTGACGCTGTGGTTTAAGCTGGTGGTGCAAAGGGAAATGCAGGGAGAGTGTTTTCTCGTCAACTTTGCGGATGATTTTGTTGCAGGATTTCAATATAAGTCAGAAGCTGAAAGATACTATAAAGAATTAAAGGAACGAATGGAAAAGTTTGGACTGGAGCTGGAAAGTAGTAAAAGCAGACTAATTGAATTTGGGAGATTTGCAGAGCAGAATCGTAGAGCAAGAGGAGAATGTAAGCCTGAAACATTTGATTTTTTGGGGTTTACCTTCTACTGTAGCAAAACTCGAAAGAGAGGTTTCGTGCCAAAGGTACAGACTTCAAGAAAGAAGTTTGAGCAAAAGGTTAGAGCATACAAGAACTGGATTTATGATAATCGAAATCGACCAATGCGAGAAATAATTAAAGAGTTGAACGTAAAACTAATTGGACACTATCGGTATTATGGTGTTACATGGAATTTTCGGAAGATAACAACATTCCTGCATAGAGTACAACAGTTTCTATTCAAAGCCATGAATCGGAGAGGTTGTAGACGGGCATACACATGGAATGGATTTGTGGAAATGCTCAAGTATTACCCGTTAGCAAAACCTAAAACGTACTATTGTTTATATTGAAGCGAATGTTACTATGAGGAGCCGTATGCGGGAAAGCCGCACGTACGGATCTGTGAGGGGCTAAGATTGAGAGGTCTTAGTCTACTCGACTGTCATTCTGAAAATTTAACTGAATAACCACAGCACAAACCGCTGCTACATGGAAGCTAACAAACCATGCAACAGCGGTTTTTCTTTACCGTTTTTTCCTCTGACTGATAGGCGTTCCCATTTTCTTTGATTTTTTGAGAATCCGAATCAGCCAGCGAAATTCTTCGTCTGACAGATTTTTATAGTTGATACCAAGCTGCTTGCAGTAAAGAACAACCAGCTTTTCATCCCGGCTGCCCTTGAAATTTTCGACCGCTTCCAGATTTTCTTTCAGTTCATTAGCAACGGTGGTCTGGGGTGCACTCTCGCTGTCCTTTTTATGGGCTTCCCGAATATCCCGGATAATGAGATTGAGGTCATC
>NZ_QUHK01000044.1:0-13753 GCF_003479665.1 Blautia sp. AF14-40 | reverse complement strand
AGAGGCTAAGACGTCGCCCTCTCACGGCGAAAACAGGGGTTCGATTCCCCTACGAACTGCTTTTAATCGGAGCCTGCATGGCTCCGTTTTTTACTGTGCTGATTTTTTTCTTCCTATCATAAACGCCAGCAAAAAAGCCCGGCAGTTTTCTGCCGGACTTTTCCTTTTTTCTGACAACTCTTTTATTCTGCGTAGATCTTAACCAGTTCTTTCAGCATTGCCATCGTCTTTTCCATCCCCTCAACGGTAATGTGCTCATACGGTCCATGGCATGCATATCCGCCGGTTCCGATGTTCGGGCACGGCAGCCCCATGAAGCTTAAGCGTGCGCCGTCTGTGCCGCCGCGGATCGGAAGAACGATCGGCTCCATGCCGGCTCTTCTGGCTGCCTCTTCGGCATTCTCAATCAGATGGTAGCAAGGACGGATCTTCTCAGCCATGTTGCGGTACTGCTCTTTGATCTCCAATTTTACCGTTCCCTCGCCGTATTTTTCATTCATTGCTTTTTCAATCCGGCGCAGATTCTCTTCTTTTGCTGCAAATTTCTCTGCATCGTGATCACGGATGATGTACTCGGACTCGGCATGTGCCACATCGCCGGACATACTGGTCAGATGATAGAAGCCTTCATATCCTTCGGTATTTCTCGGGGACTCTGCTTCCGGCAGAAGAGACTGGATCTCGCTTGCAACAGCGATTGCATTGATCATCGTGTCTTTTGCTCCGCCTGGGTGGATGTTAAATCCGGTCACCGTGAATTTCGCTCCGGCTGCATTGAAGTTTTCGAATTCGATTTCTCCCTCTGTGCCGCCGTCCACGGTATAGGCAAACTCTGCGCCAAAGCCTGGAACATCAAAAAAGTCAGGGCCTTCACCGATCTCCTCATCCGGTGTAAATCCGATGGAAATCGGACCGTGCGGGATTTCTCCGGCAAGAAGGGCTTCTGCCAGTGTCATAATCTCTGCCACGCCCGCCTTGTCGTCTGCACCGAGCACCGTTGTTCCATCGCTTGTGATCAGCGTTCTGCCGGCCAGGGATGGAAGATGCGGGAATACCGAAACCTCCAGTGTTCTTCCGCTGTCAGCCAGCTTCAGATCCTTTCCGTCATAATTTTCATGTACGATCGGATTTACCGCATGATCTGCAAAATCAGATACCGTATCCATATGTGCGATAAATCCCAGTTTTGTCTTTCCTTCGTATCCTTTTGTTGCTGGAATTTTTCCATAGACGTAGCATTTATCCTCTACACGGACATCCGATACGCCGAGCGCTTTCATTTCTTCTGCAAGCTGGTCTGCCAGAACTCTCTGACACTCGGAAGACGGATGGGTTCCGCTCTTCTCATTGCTCGGTGTCGGCACTTTAACATAATTCAGTAATCTTTCATATGCTTTCATTTTCTTCTTCTCCTTCTTATTTCATCAGCTTCTGGATGGTTTTGCAGAGCTCATCCACGGCGCCTTCTTTTCCCTGCCGGATATCCTCCACAACGCAGGATTTGATGTGGCTGGAAAGCAGTACCTTGTTGAAGCTGTTTAATGCAGACTGGATCGCGGATACCTGGGTCAGGATATCGACGCAGTAGCGGTCGCTCTCCACCATTTCCCGTATTCCGCGCACCTGGCCTTCAATTCTCGAAAGACGGTGGATCAGATCTTTGTATTCTTTTTCGTCCCGCACTTTTTTCCGGTCGCATTCACTGCAGTGTGTACAACATTCACCCATGAGGTTTCCTCCTTGTGTTCCGTCACTCTATATACCCCGTCTGGGTATGAATTTATGATACTCTTTTGCCCAGACTTTGTCAATCTTCGATTTTTGCCGCAAGCGCGCCGTACAGCTTCTGGTTTACCAGACTTGCCGCGCTGCACTCCGCCTCCGGCGCGTTCGCCGACGGCTCTCCGCAGAGATCGACCGCGAGCACCTTTCTCCCCGCAAGACAGTCCTTTGCAAGGGACAGCAGCTCATCCACACGCACATTTCCCTGATCCCAGTTCGTATCAAGCTCCTCCTTTGACAGAATGTCCTTATCGACCGACAGATATACCGGAAATGTTCCCGCATGGGATGCAAAAACCTCTTTGATCTTCGCCGCTCCGCTTCCGTCGTCGAGCTCTTCCTGTGTCACAAACCAGACATGCTCCATCGCTTCCGTTTCCCGCACCAACGCCTCCGGCGGGCCGATTACACAGATTCCTTTGATGTTTTGATACGCCCCGGCAGCATCCCGGATCCAGGAACCGCAGGAGAGCACCGGAAGAAGCGCCGGCGGCTGCATATCGGTATGGTGGTCGAATACGGCTAAAAACAAATCTTCTTTTTCCAGTCCCAGCAGCAATTTGCTCATATAGTGATAATTGCCAGAATCCAGAAGGCGGATCCGCGGCAGCTCTTTCGTTTCTTTTTTTCGGCCAAGTTCCGCTTCCAGAAACTGCTCCGTCTCCGGATCGAGATAACCGTCAGTTCCCCGGAGCTCTCTCAGATCCCAGATCTTTCCCGCCTGCTCCCAGGCATATCCTTCGGACTCATAAATTCCGGAAAGGCTAAAACAAAATGGTTTCATCTTCTCTTTTACTCCTGTTATTTATTTAATGGATTCAGCTTTCTTCCCGCCGTCACAAGAAGAACGGCTGATATCAGAAGCTGCAGAACGGCACTCGCCTCCGGCAGATAATGGATCAGCGGATTCTGTCCGTAATTTCCAAGCAGATAGCAGAGCTGTTCCATCTCTCTTCCATTCCCAAGCTGGCGGCTGATGATCCCCGCAAACGAGGTAAACGGATTGAAAAGAAGAAGGTAAATTACACCTCCTACATCGATCTGCTGATAAGCTGCCGTCATCTCCTGCTGCAGCAGTCCTGCGTAGTAGGCAAGCCCCGTGCAGGCGCATATTCCTACGACCAGAAAAACGACAATGACATAGGAAAGAACGGTCGCCAGTGTGGTCCGCTTAAAAACAACCGAACAGAAAATGCCGATACTGCCGACAAAAATTCCGGTCAGAAGAAGTCCTCCCGCCATCAGAAGCAGTCCGCCAAGGCCGATACCGCCGAACACCACAACAAGGGACAGCACCGGCAGTGCCGAAACCGTCAGTATCAGAACAACGCCAAGCGATGCCTCCAGCTTTCCCGTAATGATTCTCCACGGGTTCAGGTTCGTCGTCAGCAGCACATCCAGCGTTTTTTTCTCACGCTCCAGCGAAATGCTTCCTCCCGCAACCGCCGGAACCGAAAGGACAACGAGAATAAACAGAAGATACGTCATCAGAATATAGCAGTTCATCGGAACGCTGTAGCTGACCGGTGCCAGATAGCCAAGCTGGCTGCTCTCCCCGAAATAGCAGACAAACGCAACCACGGCAAGCAGCAGATTGCAGACAAAAATAATCCAGGAAATCCGCGATGACCGCGAGTTCCGCTTCATTTCTTTTTCAAATACAGGATTTAACCGCACGTTTCGTTCCCTCCTTATCCGATCGTGTTTCCGAACGTTTCTGTGTTTCGGCTCTTCTGTTCCGTTTCCCCGGTCAGATGAAAGAACAGGGACTCCAGGCTGTTGTGTTCCCGTGCAAATGAAACCACAAGGATTCCGGCATCCACCAGTTTCTGCAGCAGATACGCCTCCTCCTCCCGGCTTCCCGAAAACCAGGCCGCAATCTTGTTTTCATCCACAGAAAGGCGGCTGACCTGCGGATCCTGCCGCAATAGTTCCAGCGCCTTTGGCACCTGGTTCAGCACAGTGATGCGCAGCGGATTGGAGCTGTCGATCGCAAGCATAATGTTTTCCAGCTTTCCCTGCTGTACCATGACACCTCCGTTGATGACACCGATGCTGGTGCACAGATCTGCTAATTCCGAAAGAATATGGGAGCTGATCAGAATCGTATAATCCTCCCGCGCCAATCGCTGCAGGAGAAGCTGAAAATCCTTTCTTGAACGCGGATCCAGACCGGAATTCGGTTCGTCCAGCACCAGAAGCTTCGGTTTATGGATCATCGCGCGCGCCAGACAGAGCCGCTGCTGTATGCCCCTTGAGAGCGAATCCACCATCTGCTCCTCTTTTCCCGATAGTTCGACCATCTCCAGCACTTCCCGCGCACGGACAGTTCCTGCCCGCCCGTAAATTCCATACGATGCGGCAAAAAATTCCAGATACTCTATCACGCTTAAGTTTTCATAGACGCCAAAGAAATCAGGCACAAAGCCGATCAGGCTTTTCTGCTTCAGAATATTTTTTGTCGTCCGCACGCCGTCCAGCCACAGATCGCCGCCGTCGCTCTTTAAAAGCCCTGAAATAATGCGCAGCGTCGTTGTTTTTCCCGCACCATTCGGTCCGACAAAGCCGTAAATATCGCCTTTTTTTACTTCCATATCAAGACCGTTCAGGGCATATGTTTTTCCGTATTTTTTGGTCAGTTTCTCAATTTTCAGTATCGGCATTTGGCTCCTCCGTTAACAGATTCTCCAGATATTGCTCCGGTGGGATCTCTTTCGCCTTTACGATCAGATTCGGTGCCTCATAGTATCCATAATTTTCATGATACTCTTCTCCCTTTTCCTCTTCGGAAAGACGGTACCGCACACGGATCTGGTTGTCCGCATTCACATACTGCGCCTCCAGTGCCGGATCACTCGCAAAATCGATCTCCCAGTCGGAAATTTTATCATACGTTCCCGTCTGAAAATTGTACAGATCAATGATTCCATTGAAATTCCGGATCTTGGTCCCATCCTCCGTGCGGGCTTTCTCGAAAGCAAGCGAAAGAATGGTTCCCCGTTTTCCTCCCCCGCCGGTTTCTGCCGCCTGGATCTTATCTTCTAACGCCGTCATCGCATACGGCCAGAATGCAGGATCATAGATTCCCTCGGAATCCGGCTGCATCACGCCTTTAGCATACATTCCATACAGACACCAGATGTTGTTGTTTTCAAAGACACCGTTCAGATAATACGTTACTTCTGTTTCCTCTTCCGAGATTCCGCCGGAATTCGGTCCCATTTCAAAGCTTACCGTGTTTCCGCCGTCCCATCCGCTGTACTCCTGCGCATACGGACAGTACACAACGCCGGCCTCTTTCATGTCCACAAACACTTCCTGATAGTAATACGAGATTCCATACGCTTCGTATCCGCTGTCAAGCTGGAACGTATCGTCATTGCCTGCCAGCTTTCCAAAGAAAAGGCAGTTGTCACTCCGGTTCGGCATGTGATTATAGATGACGCCGTCCAGATAATTTTTCTCTATCTCCGGCAGATCTTCTGCCGCACTCCAATTTCCGAAATCCCGCACGCTGTCCGCTTCTATTCCATCCAGCGTGATCGTCTCCCCGTTTTTGATGTCTCCAATGAGGGCACAGTAACCTGGAACGGCGATCACACAGCTCTCCAGATCATAGCCTGTCTTATTTTCCACGGTTCCGCTGATCTTCTGATCCCAGAAATGAAACGTGCCTTTCAGTCCTTCGCCTTCGTCCAGCGTTTCCATCCGCTGCATGCCGAACTCATTCAGGGCAAATGCAGCCTGATTGGAAATTTCTGCCCTGTTTTTCTGTTCTCCGAAACTGATCTCCGTCTTTTCATATTCCGCATCCTCCGTTTCCGGCTGTGCCGTGCTGTTGGACATATAGTCCATACGGTTGTACGTCACCAGATCGTAGGACGGATCCAGATACAGCTCATAGGAAGCATTGTACGGCGCCTGTGCACAGAAATTAATGTAATCTTTCTGGTATGTATCGTACTGCCAGATTTCTCTTACATACGTCAGCACCGGGGCCTTGAGCCTCGTGCTCTGGCCAAACAGACTGATCAGCATAACAAAGACGGCCGAGCAGGCACAGATCGCCCCCCAGAGATACTGACGTTTTCCTGTTTTTTTCAAAAAGAAATACAATCCCGGCCCTGCCAGAACCAGATAGACCAGAATCAGGCCGCCGTACAGCACCGTATTCGGACGGTTCCGGATCCTAGTGTTTTCCAGAAGATCGGAAATCGTATAGTATTTCTGATAATTCGTATTTCGTTTTGCCAGAAGGCGGCTGGTGGTCTCTTCGTCCAGAATATTTTTCAGAAAATCTACCGGCGCTTCTTTAAACGCACTGCGCTGGCTTTCCGCAAATGTCTCGTTTCCCGAAAAGGTAATCAGAAGGCCTCCCTCTGCCTGCCAGAGATCAATTTCTTTCTGGAGTGTCTCATCCAGTTCTTCTTTTGACTGCTCCAGAAGGATCAGCACATCCGGCGAATACGACTCCGCAAGCCCGACAAGCTCCTCTGCCCGGACAGATGCAGCTTCCACCTCATAAATCCCGTCGTTCAGCGTAACTCCATTCAGCTGCTGCCCGTAATTAGTTTCTTCTTCCACAACGCAGACTTCCACCTTGGACTGGAAGAAGCCTTCACTCGAAATCGTTTCTTCCCGACTGTACACCGTGTCCCTCTGGCTGTTCTCCAGGCACAGGACACAAAAAGACGTATTTTCCACCAGAAGCCCTGCCGAAAAAGTCTTTGTAACGGTTCCGTTCGCCGGAATATAGATTGGAAAACGGTACGTAAAAAGGCTGTTTCTTCCGTCGCCCGACCGCTTGACCCCCAAAAACAGTTTTGAGAGAATGCCTTCTCCACTGTTTCTGCGGTAAATCGATTCCGCGGCGTTTTTTATCTGAAAAACAAAGTATCCTTCAAATTCAACAGCGCTCTCATTTGTGATTGTCACACGAATCGGTACGTGATTCCCATCCTGATAGTTTCCTTCGAATCCATAAGAAAAATCAATCTGGTATTCCCCTGCGTAGCTGTTGGCAAGAAACTGCTTTTCTTTCCCGCCGCTTCTTCCGCCATCCGACGGCGTGTTCTGATAAAGTTCTGTCCGCGTTGTCATCGCAGACACCCTCTGAACTCCCGCCAGAAGCAGAATCAGCAGCAAAATACCGGACAGACAGCAGATTTTGCTTCTTCTTTTCCTGTTCATCGCTTTTCGTCCTCTTTCTTCCCCTTTGGCATTCCGACCGGCAGTTCCACCTCAAAGACGGTTCCCTGCAGATCACTTTTTACCCGCACCTGTCCATGATGCAGTTCCGCAATCTGCTGTACAATCGCAAGTCCAAGTCCCGTCCCGCCGGTATCGCGGCTCCTCGACTGCTCTGTCCGGTAAAATTTCTGGAAAATATGATCCAGTTCCTGTTTTGGAATGATCCGTCCGTAGTTAATGACACGCGTGACCACATATTCGCCCTCTTTTTCCATTGAGACGCGGATCTGTTTTCCTTCTTTTCCGTATTTGACAGCATTGTTCAGCAGATTTCCAAAGAGCCGTGCCAGCAGCTCACCGTCCGCCTCGAGAAAAATCGCATGTTCCGCATGCAGAAATTCCACCTGAAGCTCATTTTTCACAAAAGACGGCGTCATCTCGTCGAGCATCTGCTCCATCAGCTGCACCAGATCAAGTTTTCCGAGATGCAGCTGCATCTCTTTGTGCTCCAGCTTGACGAATCCAAACAGCTCGTTCGTGAGCTGCTCCAGACGGAGTGCTTTCTGATAGGCAATATCGATATAATGATTTCTCGTCTCCTCATCCAGATCCGTCCGCGTGCGCACCCAGCCGAGATAGCCGATAATCGAAGTCAGCGGCGTACGGAGGTCATGTGCCACGGATGAGACAAGATCGTTTTTCGTATGCTCCGCGATCCGTTCCCGTTCCATAATTTCCTTGATATTCTGCTGCATCGTATTTAAGTTCTCCGCCATCACAGAAAACTCGTCATTTCCCTTTACCTCGATCGGATGATCAAAATCCCCTGCTGATATCTCCTTTACCTTTTCCAGAATCTTCCCAATGTATCGGATGGTTTCGCGCATCAGGAAATAAAAGGTCAGGCAGAACGAAAGCAGCGCAGCCGCCGTCAGAATCATCGTCCGCACCGATGGGCGGAGGCCTCCCGGTCCGATCCAGGCGCTCCGGTAACCGATGTTCATCAGTCCATTGCCGAAAAAGGTCAGAATCCCGTCGGTAAGCGTCACTACAAGCACCGTGACAAGTGCACTTACAATCAGATCAAAGACCATCCTCTGGCTGAAGTTTTTTATAAAATCAGGCTTCAATTTTGTATCCCACTCCCCAGACTGTTGTAATAATCTTATCTTCTCTTGTGTCGTCTTTCATTTTTCCGCGCAGACGGCGGATATGTACCATAACCGTGTTGTTCGCCTCATAGAATTTTTCATGCCAGACGCGCTCGAAAATTTCGTCTGTACCGAACACGCGGCCCGGGTTGGAGGCCAGCAGATACAGAATATCAAATTCAATCGGTGTCAACTTGATGCTTTCTCCGTAGCAGACAACCTGATGGGTTACCTTGTTGATTTCCAGATGCTTTAAGGAAATCACTTCCTGGCGCTCGTGCGGCTTCGACGGATTCAGTTCGCGGTAGCGGCGGAGCTGGGATTTTACACGCGCCATCAGCTCCAGCGGATTGAACGGTTTTGCCACGTAATCGTCTGCTCCCGTTGACAGACCGACGATCTTGTCGATATCCTGCGTTTTGGCACTTACCATGATGATCGGAATGTTGTTCGTCTCCCGGATGCGGCGGCACATCGCAATACCGTCCATATCCGGCATCATCACATCGAGCAGCACCAGGTCGATTTTTTTCTCCTCCAGAATGCGGAGTCCCTCTTTTGCACTGTACGCTTTTAATACCTGAAATCCATCGCTGATCAGATAAATTTCCAGCAGATCCGCGATTTCTTTTTCATCATCCACAACTAAAATATTTGTTTCTTCCACGTCGTTTCCATCCTCTCTGTTTTTAACTACCGTAATGGTACCATGAATATTCAAAAAAATCTTTACTTAATTCTTACGTCTGTATTATCTATTATAAAAAGAAAAGCCTCCTTCCACAAGAGGCCGCTTTTCTTTTCTTCTTATATTTTTTATCTTCGTACTGCGCGGCGGTATACCACAAGAGAAACCGCTGCGGAAATGACCTCTGTGATCCAGAAGGCATGCCATACGAAAACGCCGCCTCCCAGATGGGACAGCAGGTAAGCTGCCGGGAGAATGACAATGACATTTCGGCAGAGGGAAATGATCAGGGAAGATCCGCCTTTTCCGAGTCCCTCCAGCGCACCGGAGGATGTGATGGAAACTGCCGAAATCAAAAAGCCCACGCTGATGCGTGTCAGCGCCTGTCCGCCAAGACGGATGGTCTCCGGATTGCTGCTGAACAGTCCGATCAGCTGTTCCGGAATGGCAAGGCAGATGCCGGTTCCAATAAGCATGATCACCGCACACATAATCAGGGTAATCTCATAAATCTTCCGCACACGCTTATGCTCGCCTGCGCCGTAGTTGAAGCCGATAATCGGGCGCATGCCCTGTACAATGCCGTTTGCTGTCAGATAGATGAACGTCTGCAGCTTGTAGTAAATGCCGAGCACGACAACGTAGCTCTGGGAATACACGGCCAGGATTCCATTCAGTGCGGAAATCAGAAGAGACGGCAGCGCCAGGTTCAGGATCGCCGGGACGCCGATCGCGTACAGTCTTCCGACCAGATTTTTTCCTTCTTTTAAATATTCCGGACGGATTTTGACCGAAATCGGGCGGATCTTGTAAATGATCCAGTAAATCACGACCGGTGTCACCTGACCGATGCCGGTTGCAAGTGCCGCACCCTCAATTCCAAGACGCGGGAACGGTCCGATTCCGAAAATAATGAGCGGATCCAGAATGATGTTGACAATACAGCCGACCATCATACCGGTCATCGTCACTTTCATCCGGCCGACTGCCTGAAAAACCTTTTCAAAGTAAAGGTTTGCCATGATTGCTATGGTAAACAGAAAGATAATCCGTGAATACCGGACACCAAGATCGATGACAGTTTCGGAAGAAGAAAACATCCGCAGGAAACGCTCGATGACCAGAAGGCTTCCGATCGTTAAAATAACCGCATGCAGCATGGTAAGGGCAAGGCCCTGTGTTGCAGCACAGCCGGCTGCCTTTTTGTCACCCGCTCCCAGATAATACGAAATCACCGCATTCAGTCCGATTCCAAAACCGATGGCAACGGCATTTACAAAATTCTGTACCGGATAAACCAGGGAGAGCGCCGTCATGGCATCTTCGCTGATCTGTGCGACAAAGAAGCTGTCCACAATGTTATATAAGGAATTGACCAGCATCGAGATTACCATTGGAAGCGCCATCGAAACCAGCAGTGGAAATACTGGCTTTTCTTTCATAAAGTTTTCGTTCATTATTACCTCCATTTGTGATCTTTTCTGTTGGTGGGCTTACGTGCAGGCACGGACTTTGCTCCATTGCCACAAAAAAAGCCACGCAATTATCTGCTTTCGATAATTGCGTGGCGAAAAGAACTTTATTACAAGTTGAAAAATCCACACCAAGTTTGAGAGCAATATACCACACTTTGCCCGGGCTTGTCAAGATTTCTCCTGTAACTTTTTTTATTCTACATTTTTCAGTGCCTCGTCCATCGGAATCTTTTGGATGTGGCGGAACTGCAGCACAGCGATAACAGCATACGCCGCAAGGCCCATCAGATACATTTTTCCGTAAATTGCCGGATCAATATAGTATGTCAGCCAGCCGCTGTACTCGGAAAGCATAATGACATAAATCTGGCGGATCAGCGCGGAGGCAATGATCAGGCTGACACCGATTGAGACGATCACAACCCAGGTTGTCGCCGTCAAATACAGACTCAAAATTTCCCTGTTCTCGTAGCCGAGAATCTTTACCATCGAAATCGAAGTCGTATTCTTCTCGATGATCAGCTTCGTCAGCAGATAAATCAGCAGCATGAACAGTACAATCGAGAAAACATTGATCAGCTGGAACATTTCTCCCATCGACACATTGAGCTGCCGTGAAATCTTTGTCATATCATCTTCCGTAATTTTCGTCGCGATATACGATTCCTCCAGGTCCGTGATCGGCTCGTTGGAGAAATAGCCGTTAAAGTAGTCCTCTGGATGATCGAATTCCTCGCAGAAGACATCCATCGGCAGAAATACCGCAAGGGCTCCCGGGTAGGCATAAATGCTTTTTACTTCAAAGCTGTACGTTTTGTCCTCATACGGCTCTTTCAGTTCCAGTGTATCGCCGACTTTCATTCCATATTTTTCGGCATAACCGTCGGAAATCGTCACGCCGTCCTCAAACAGTTCAGCGGAAACATATTTGCTGTCTTTCTGAATTCCATATACCGAAATGCTCTCGCCCTCCCGGTTTTTCGGAATATTTTTCAGCGATGTAAGAGCAAACGTTTCCACGCCTTCCGTATTTGTCTTCAGCGATGGCGTCAGAAATTTCTGCACAATTCCCATCAGCGTGTACTCATCATCCTCATCGATCGGCTCCGGGACATTTAAAATATACTGGTAATCTGCCAGCATATTTTCCACCGCCTCCGTCTGGTAATGTGACAGCAGCGGTTTCATCATCATACCGAACAGCAACAGAATATTGGCAAATACGATACCGAGAAACAGGGTAAAGTAACTCGATTTGTTCTGCAGCAGGATCCGCAGACGAAACCGCGAGAAGAACCGGAAGTTCGGAAGACGCACCGCATGGCTTTTTCCTTTCTTTGCAAAATCGTGGCGCAGAAAACGCAGCGGTGACAGACGCAGACGGCCGGAAATCAGCACCGCGTTGATCACAAACATCAGAATTGCCGGAATTACGGTCGTGAGCAGAAATGCATTGGCATTCCACCGCGTCTGATATGTCGGCAGACTGTAGCTTCCATAATACATACCGGCGCAGATATCTTTAAACACGGTGTATCCCAGAATATTTCCAATCACCGCCGACAAAATCGTAATCAGTACCGGCAGGGACAGATAATGCAGCAGAAGTTCCCGTCTCGTATAGCCGGATGCGCGCAGCGTTCCGATCACCGACGCTTCTTTTACAATCGTATTGTTTGTCGTAACTGCAAAAATAAACGCCATGATGGCAATCAGGATGTACAGCAGTACCTCCACCATCACCTTGTCACCGCCCATATCGTCGCCGGTAAATTTGATTGCCTGATTGCCGTAGCGCGGCAGATAACCCGTCAGCGAGGAATGAGCCGCCAGAACCTCGACGAAATCATCGGACCATTCTTTTTCCTCGTTTTCATCTTTCGGTTCCGTATCATATTTCCAGGAATAGCAGTATTTGATATGGTCATCGGTAATGGCATCATACCCTTCTTCGGTCATGATTCCCACACCGAATTTAACCGCATCGAACATCATGTCACTCGAATTGCTGAACAGCGCACTGTAATCCGAAAGTGCCACAAGACCGGTAACCGTCAGTTCTTTTTTATCAACCGAGATCACATCACCGACCTGCAGGTCATTATTGTCCGCATACATACGGTCAATTGCAATTTCATCCTTCTGCTGCGGCATTTCGCCTTTCATCAGGCAGACCAGATTGACCTCTGTTCTGTTTTTAAAAAGACGGATCGTGCTCTCTGGTTCCGAATCCAGATCCGTGTCGGCATCTTCGTCTTTATAGAAATTCTCGTAAATCGTTACCTTCTCTTTTTCCAGCCGTGTTCTCTGGTTGTCGGTGAGCTTCTGTTCTGTTGTAAAATTTCCGTTTTCCACGTTGTATTTTTCAAAGCTTTCATCGTAAGCATACAGCATGCTCTCATCCGCAACGAGAAAACCGGACACAAAGCCAATCGTCGCCGTCATAAACAGAAAAATAACGAGATATTTTCCAATATCGTTCTTCAGTTCCCGCAGCAGGCGTTTTCGTAATGGATTTTTCATACTTCCACCCCGCTTTACCAGTCCAGATCGCCGGCGGCGATTTTGGTCTCATTGACGTAGTTTTTACGGATCTGGCCGTCGCGCAGACGAATCACGCGGTCCGCCATGTTTTTGATCGCATCATTGTGTGTTACCATGATGACGGTGTTGCCGTACTTCTGATTGACGTCCTCGATCAGCTTCAAAATTTCTTTTGAAGTATGGTAATCGAGTGCACCTGTCGGCTCATCACAGAGCAGAATGCTTGGATTTTTGATGATAGCTCTTCCGATTGAAGTACGCTGCTGCTGACCGCCAGAGAGCTGATTCGGCAGCTTGTCGCGGTGGTCATAGAGCCCCAGTGTCTTTAACAGATCGTTGATGTCGAGCGGATGATCGCTTAAGTATGCGCCGACTTCCATATTTTCTTTCACCGTCAGATTTGGAATCAGATTGTACATCTGGAAAACGTATCCTAAATGTTTTCGTCTGTACCGTGTCAGCGTTTTTTCATTCATATCCTCAATTTTTTCGCCTTCAATCACGATCGAACCGCTGTCCGCCTCGTCGATTCCGCCGATAATATTCAACAGTGTCGATTTACCGGAACCGGATGGACCGAGGAGAACACAGATTTCACCTTTTTCCACAGAAAACTGGATTCCCTTTAAGACCTCCACACGGCTTTCACCGGTTCCAAAACTCTTCTTCAGGTTATTAATCTCAAGAAACATAACTTTCCTCCCTGCATCTTTTTTCCTGAGTGTGTAAGAGTCTGTTTTGTGTTAGACTCTTCTAACCCCATAATACTGCTTTTTCTGTGAAATGAAAAGCGCTGTTAATGAGTATTTTTTCTCATTAGCAGCGCTCTTTCTTTTATTTTTTAACAGTAAAAAACCATCGGATCTCTCCGATGGTTTTTCCGATATACCTTCAAAACCGCATACACTACACATCTATCATTC
>NZ_QUHK01000043.1:0-14795 GCF_003479665.1 Blautia sp. AF14-40 | reverse complement strand
CTCTTAGAGGAATGCGTGGTCAGATGAGCCGGAATTTGCAGATGGAGAGGAAGAAACGTGTGGTACCTAGGGAGGTCTGTGCGGTACGCCTTGAAAGAGGTAACCATTGCATAAAGCAATGCTGAACGCACAGAAGTCAGCAGAGGTCATAGTAGCCGAGAGGTGAAGGACCGAATCAGTAGGAGTCTTGAGTATGACCGAGAAAGGAGGAATGACCGTCTATGGCAGAAAACATTGAAAACAATGGCTGTTCGCAAAGAGATAATGCGGAACATGAAGGGTATGTGAAAGCGTCTAGGTCATTCAATCGGATATGGAAAGAAAGAGACAGTGCACAGCCGAGACTTTTGGAAGCGATACTGTATAAAGACAACTTTAACAGAGCGTACAAGAGAGTTAAGGCAAACAAGGGAGCGCCAGGAATTGATGGCATGACCGTTGAAGAGGCTCTTCCATATCTAAGGGAACATCAACAAGAGATAACCGACCGCATTTATCGTGGAAAGTACACTCCGTCTCCAGTAAGACGAGTTGAGATTCCCAAAGCAGATGGTGGTGTGCGAAAGTTTGGCATACCAACAGTGGTAGACCGTACAAGAAAGACTGATAAACAGCGGCTCTGCCCATTTGTAAGAGACTGTGAGAAAAAGTCTGTAAATAAGATTCTTCTATGATAATAAAGGGTGAAAAGTTCTTTCATAGAGCTTTTCGCCCTTGTTTTATATATAACAGTTGCAAATCTGCATGTCAAGAGCAGGCGGATATTCCGCCCGTCTTAACATGTCTCAAAACGGATTATTCTGGTAATCGTCCCTCGTACATAATACTCAGTTCCCCGTAAACTTGTGCCCAATTCCGGATGGTTGTCGTCCATTTTTTTGTTACCTCAAATGTGGCCAGATACAGGGCTTTCAGAAGTGCGGTGTCACTTGGAAATACGCTTCTCTGGCGGTTCAGCTTACGGTAGGTTGAATTCAGCGATTCGATCGCATTGGTCGTATAAATGACCTTTCTGACGGTGGCTGAAAATTTGAAGATCGGGGAGATCGCATCCCAGTTATCTTTCCAGCGTTTCATGGAATTCGGATATTTGGGAGTCCATTTTTCTGTTACCCGATCCAGAGCAGACAGTGCTTTCTTTTCATCTGCAGCCTGATAGATGGTCTTCAGGTCTGTTGCGAAAGCTTTTCGGTCTTTATCAGGGACATATTTCAAAGTGTTCCTTACCTGGTGCACGATACAACGCTGATACTCTGTTTTGGGAAAGGCGGCAGCAATAGCTTCTTTGATTCCTGTCAGGCCATCAGCACAGATGATCAATACATCTTTTACACCCCGGTTTTTCAGCTCATTCATAACCGACAGCCAGTATTTTGCACTTTCATTGTCTCCGATACTGATCGTCAGGACTTCCTTCTTTCCTTCTGTATTGATTCCCAGAATGACGTAAGCGGCAAGCTTACGGATCACTCCATTATCCCGCACAGAATAATGGATCGCATCAATATACAGGATCGGATATACCTCATCTAATGGTCGGTTCTGCCAGTCCTCGATCTGTGGAAGGATCTTGTCTGTAACATCAGAAATGAAACTTTCGGATGTTTCAAAACCATAAATATCTTCGATAGTTTCGGAGATCTGTCGTGTAGTCATACCTTTTGCGTACATGGAGATAATCTTTTGATCAATATCAGAAATGTCTTTCTGGCGTTTTTTTACTACCTGTGGCTCAAAAGTTGATTTACGATCCTGCGGCACTTCGATTTCCATAGAACCATAACGGCTATTGACCTGTTTGCGTTTATAGCCATTTCTATAGTCATCATTATCAGAACGTTCTGATTTTTCATAGCCGAGATGATCATCCATTTCCGCTTCCATCATCTCCTTAATGGTGCCGCCTAAAAGATCTTTCAGGGCGTCCTGGATATCTTCTGCGGACTGAATATCATACTCTTCAAGAAGCTGGTGGATAATGTTTCTTTTTCCTTCTGTCATTTGTACTCGATGTACAGGTTTCTTTTGTCTTGCCATAATAAAAGGCCCTCCTAATGATATTTATTTTATCATAGAAGAACCTTTTAAACACTATTTTACAGAAAAAGTTTCATACTCTCATTTGTAACTATTCACAAATCTTATATCAGTTTTTAACGTTTATACAAAACTTGAAACGGTCTCTGGCTTTTACGATTTAGCCACAGCCTATCAGTCTGTGCACGTCAACTATTGAAAGCGCCGTATACCGAACGGTACGTACGGTGCTGTGAGAGGACGGCGGTTAGTCACCGCCTCCTACTCGATTTCGTCCTAGAAATCCCCCGATTCACCCCAAGAAACTTATCCCTATACTCAATCGCCTTCTCCGGCTTCTTCCACCGTGCATACAGATTATTCAGATACCGATAGGTCGTCCTCATATAGTCATTATCTGTTCCTACAGCATTTCCAATAATGCTCTCAGCCCCAAGCAGATTTATCTCTGCCGCTTCCGGCTTTCTTTCCATCATATCAATAATCCCCTGACTCAGCTTACAGATACCATAATCCAGAGAGGTATCCGACAGATGTTCCAATACCAAGGTTTCATATTGCTCCAGTACAATTTTTGCATTGTCCACATCCTTTGCCAGCAACAGCATATTGATAAGGTTCATCATTTGTTGCAAGGAATCATGGGATTCGGTTAGTCCCAAGTGGGCATATTCTATACGGATATTAAAAGCCGTACGCAGTGCTTTGGCTGCCTCATTCCCTTGTTTCATCAGTAGATAAGTGTTGGAAAGGTTGTTGTACAGATTGGACAGCAGGTTGGTAGTCCGCATATCTGCATCCTTAGTATGAAGCTTTTCCATAATGTTGATTGCCTTTTCACGCTTCTTTACTGCATTTCCATAATCCTTTTTCAACAGAAAACATTCTGCCTTATAATCCAGTAGCAGTGCCTTATCACAAGGAGACTCCAGCTTGTATTCTTCCATAACATAGCTGATTCTTTCAGTAAGTTTGGGCAGGTAATCTGATACAAGATACTTGTCCAAATATGGGAACACATCCTGCAAGAATAGCAGAAAATATGCTCCATCATCCACAATAATACGCTCCGTCACACTGATGAGAGAGGCTATGACATTTTCCGGTCTGCGTAGCTCCAAACCATGTGCCAGGCAGATAAGGTGGAGGTTGTCCAACAGAGTACTACAGGCAGTAACCGTTGGCATGGTCTCAATAGCAATCACTTCTTGCAACAGCGGATGCAGGCTGATTTTCTTGTTATCCGTATCCTCGTTGATAAATCCGTACTTAATAAGGTGGTTCACATCTGTGAGGTTATCAAGCTTCATCCAGTTCTTAAAGCTATTCTTTATTACACCGGAAACCGGTAGCAGGGACAGATTGCGGAGAATGTCCAATTGCTGATTGGATAATTTACCAAGCTGTAGGAGCTTGCTTAAATGCTCTATCATCAGTCCGTCTGTAAAATCATCATCCTTATACAGTTCTACATCTTCCCCGGAGGTAATATTCAAGCCACAGGTTTTCAACTCTGCCAGCAGTTCTTCCGGCTCCATGCCACTGGCTGTCAGAGACAAAGCAGACAGGCAAACCGTAAGAGTGTGGCAACCTACCGTCTGAATAATCTCCTTTACCACATCTTGAGAACTCTTTGCAGAAGGGCAATGCTTATAAAACAATTCTATAAGCTCAGTATCTGCGTCCATTTCAGAAATCTTTATCGTCTCATATTGTGAAATATTGCAACGACTGGTAACCAGTATTTTGCAATTCAATTTTATAAATTCCTTGAAGAAAGCATCCTCTTTCGGCAGAACATTGAAGTTATCAATGATAATCAAACTGTCAGAGTGGAGCTTTTTTAATATTCTCATATGCTTGTCAAAAAGCATTTCTTCACTCATATCAGCGGTATCATCGCTAAATTCCATGTGAGCAACACATTTCTTCAAATCACCACCATAAAACAGATGAATGATATTTGTGTATTTCTTTTCGTTCTTCTTGGCATAGGTCTTTACCAATTCACTTTTACCCATACCTGCAGTTCCGGTGATAAATACAGGATTATGGTCCTGTAATGCCTTAGCAACAGCCTTCAGTTCCTCTTTTCGTCCAATAAAATAGCAGTTGGCAGAAGGAAGTCTGTTACTCAGCAGAATATCTGATAGGTCAGGGGATAGCAGAGTATGCTTGCTGTCATGGTCGTTTAAAATGGCATAGCGTATAAGGGCAGTGATAAGTTCTGCGTCATCGGTTATCCTTGCAAATTCATCGGCTTTTTTGGTGCCGATTACATCCACACTGTCTGCAACTAATTCCAAAAGCAATTCCCTTGTGGCAGGCACATTGATAAGGTTGGGAATGACATCATCCTGAATGTTATTTTGAATACCGTCAAATCCGGCATTGTCATAAAAGGACAATATTTCTTTTGGGATGGGACGATCACCGGTACACCATCTGCTGTAGGTAACATTTTTCTCAAAATCATCTTTTTCAAATAAATCCATATTGCTCAAGCAGTCAAAGAAGATATCCTCAATCATTCGGTACTGGGCGTAGGTTTTCTTTTTATTTTCCAATAACACTCCAATCACGTTGGAGAAGGTAATGCGGTTCTGCAATTTTTCACTTCCAATCTATTTTGTCAACTTTTGGTCAAGTCTTCGTCAATGATAATCCCGGTCAGAATTTCGTATCATTAACCCATGAAAACGTAGCCGCCACGAGCCAGCAGGCAAATGAATGAGCTACATGAATATATTACAAGCATAGCTTGTAATCCGGCTAGTGATTTCACCCTTGCAAGCAAGTGAAATCACTAGCGCCATTATAACACGCTACAAACAAATGTTCTATACGAACTTTATTGAATTTGAACCTTGAAAAACAATCCGGAAACGGATTCATGAGCTGTATTCTATGTCAACAGACCTTGCGAAGAGACTTGAGCAATCAAGCGGAGCGAGGGAAGACACTTCCGTCAAGGGTGGGAAAGGAACTCGAGCAGGAGTAGCCTACAGGCGATAAGCTAAAGGTCAGCTGTAACGCTGACGGCATAGGATATGAATGGAAGCCAAAACGGTCTAACAACTTTTGTCAGAGATTTTCTTGAATAAGCCAATTTCTTATGGAAAGTAGGTGATAACGCAGAAATAAGAGTGAGGAGGTGTAGCAGATGACGAAGGAGATGGAATTTGCAAAGTGTATGGCTTTGCTTCGTAAGGCGGTTCGTATGGAACTAATTACTGAAGCAGAGTATACCATAGCAAGAAACAAGCTGATGGACAGATTTCTCATTATTCGTGAGGATGATCCAAAGGCGGCGTAATTTTATGGATGTGTAGAAATTATTTTACCGCACATTCGTTAACATTTGATTTTTCATTTATGATGTCAGCATACAAGGCAACTTACTTGTTGTTGGCATCATTTTCATTATAACAGAATTAAAACAGGAGGATTTTATTATGCAGGAAGTACAAGTTTTAGAAGCAACAAGAACTGCTCCTAACAGCAGGGGCAGGGTAAGAAGCAACCCGATAACAGTGGAAAGGATTCGTGTGGCAGCCTATGTTAGAGTATCTACGGATGACGATGACCAGTTGGGCAGCTTTGAATCCCAGAAACTTTATTATGAAGAGAAAATTGGTGAGAATCCCGAATGGGTTAATGCCGGGATTTTTGCTGATGAGGCGATTACCGGAACCAAGACCGACAAGCGAACCGGATTTCAGGAAATGATTAACCGA
This sequence comes from Blautia sp. AF14-40, assembly GCF_003479665.1. Lineage (NCBI taxonomy): Bacteria > Bacillati > Bacillota > Clostridia > Lachnospirales > Lachnospiraceae > Blautia > Blautia sp. AF14-40. Next base: position 9,021 of record NZ_QUHK01000043.1, on the reverse strand, counting down.
TGCTTAAATGGTGAGATTGATTTGATTCTGACCAAGTCCATATCCCGATTTGCCAGAAATACGCTGGATACCTTGCAGTATTCCAGAATGCTTAAGGATAAGAATATTGGTATTATTTTTGAAAAAGAAAACATCAGCACCTTGGATATGCAGGGAGAGATGCTTTTGACAATTATGAGTTCCCTGGCACAGCAGGAGGTTGAGTCTTTATCCAAGAATGTTACCATGGGACTTAAGATGAAAATGAAGCGTGGTGAACTGATTGGTTTTAACGGCTGTCTTGGTTATGATTATCACCCGGAAGACAAGAGCCTGACGGTAAATGAGTATGAGGCGGAAACGGTGCGAATGATTTATGATTTGTATCTTCAGGGGTATGGAACAACTACCATAGCTCATCGGTTGACGGAGCTTGGCAGGAGAAATAAAAAGGGCGAAGTAATCTGGCACACTCATGGCGTGATGGGAATTATTAAGAATGAAAAGTACAAGGGTGATGTTCTTCTAGGAAAAACCTTTACTACCGACCCTATCAGTAAGCGTAGACTTGCTAATATGGGTGAGCAGGATCAGTTTTATATCAGAGACCATCATGAGTCTATCGTTTCCAGAGAGGTGTGGGATGAGGCAGAGCGCATCCGCATGAAGCGTTCTAAGAATAAAATTATGGAGACCAGTGGAAACAGGGAGCGTTATACCCGTCAATATGCTTTCAGCAGTATGTGTGAGTGCAGCTATTGTGGACATAAGCTTACCCGAAGGACAAGGCACAGCAGTTCCATTTATGAAAAGCCTGTGTGGCAGTGTATGAATGCCACCAAGAATGGAATTAAGAATTGTCCACATTGCAAAGCCATTGATGAGGCGATTTTGGAAGGAGCTTTTTTGGAAGCCTTTGGATTGCTGGCAGGGAATTTTGATGATGTGCTGGATATAGTTATGTCGAATGTGGAGGAGGCTTTGAACAATGCAGAGGATGTTCGTAAGAAGCAACAGCTTGATAAGGACATTTCTTCCTTGGAATCAAAAAAATCCCGAATGACAGATATGCTCATTGATGGTACAATAAGTAAGGAAGTTTATGATGAAAAGGTACTTGAATTTACCCGTAAACTTCATACTCTTTCTGAGAGAAGATATCTTTTGGAGGAGTCAATTAACAAACAGAAAGATGTTGGCAAGCGAATGTCAGCACTTCGTGAGACACTAATCAGTGAGCAGGTGCTGGATGAATTTGACAGAGTGGTGTTTGAGAGTATTATTGAGAAGGTTCTGGTTGGAGGCTTTGATGAGGAAGGTAATCCCGACCCATACAAGCTGACCTTTGTGCTAAAGGGAAACCAGTCGGGAACCGTTCCCAATGCCAAGGAACATTACAAAGCAATTCAGAAGGAATTGAAGAAAGGAAATAAGGTGTCTTAAGATGGAGAGAAAGCTGACAAAAGTTGTTGATGGAACCGAAATAACAGTGGGTGGAAAAATGTGTTCATGCGGCACAGACATGGCTAATGATTTGTGTTCATGGGAGTGTCCCGACACATGTGGAGACGGTTGTACTGCTTTCCTACAAAAAGCCAGACGGACATATCAACGTAAAAGTTGAGTTTGGCGAAGGTGAGGGAAAAGTTCCGCTTGATGATATCGCTCAAAGAGCGGAAAGCTATAAGCCCAAAGAACGAGTGACCTACAAAATGATAAAGGAGTACATAGAAGCTAAATACGGCTTCAAAGTACATACCGCATATACCGCAGAGGTAAAGAGAGATTTAGGCTTGCCAATGTACGATGCTCCTAATGCGGTAGAAGAATTGAAACAGCCGAGGAAGCATCCGACAGCAGAGAAGGTGGAAGCGATAAAGGATGCGTTGAAGCATTTTGAAGTGATTTAATGAGGATAGGCGTATCATTAGAAATAGTGGTACGCTTATTTTTTTACATAGTTGTCTTTTCGTTGACCAATATTTTATTTGGTTATAAAAGCGGAGGACAGATTTTATACTAAACTGCCTAATTGATAGAATTAAAAGCGTTCACTTTGCTATTATTGACTTAAAGAGAAAAATCAAATATAATATAGTAAAGTGCCCAATCGTTGACTTGATTAGGGGCGATTAAATAGAGGTGAAGATATGCTTCAGAATAAAGATATTGAGACACTGAGAATGTTGTTTAGCAGTCATAATTATGTTATGACTACTGCTGAACTTACAGCTTCAAAGTTATACTATGCAGATATAAAACAACTTTTAGATGAAGGATTGATTGAAAGAGTCAGGCGAGGTTACTATCACTGGACTCAAGATTATGGAGAAAGTGAAGTTGTCATTATCAATCGATTGTTTCCCGATGCAGTGCTCTGTATGGAGACTGCCCTATTCTATTATAGATACAGTGACAGAAATCCTGCCGAATGGAACTTTGCAATAGATAAAAATGTCTCTAAGCGGCGAACAAAAATCGATTATCCGTTTATAAAGGCATATCGTGTAGAGTCAGAGTTGGTTACGCTGGGCGAAACCGAAGGTGAAATTGATTTCCACAAAGTCCGCATTTATGACCGTGACCGTACTATTTGCGATGTGCTGCGAAATATGAACAAGATAGATAAGGAGGTTTTTAATAAAGCAGTACAAGGCTATGTTAAGGACCCGAAAAAGAATATACCGAATCTTATAGAATATGCGAAAGCTTTGCGTGTTCAAACGCGTGTAAAAGAATTGATTGGAGTGTGGTTGTAATGGCAGATATAGCAGCTTCCGTTCTGGCAAAGCTGAGAAATAAAGCAAAAGCTTCTAGTATCAGTTACCAGCAATGTTTGCAGCTTTTTGTGCAGGAAGAATTTTTGAGAAAGTTATCAAAATCTGGGTGTGAGGATACGCTTATACTCAAAGGTGGATTGTTCATTTATACTTTAACTAATTTTGAAAGTAGAGCAACAATTGATGTCGATTTCTTGCTCCGTGGATACTCTAATACAATAGATGATGTAAAAGAGTTGATTTGTAAAATCATCGACACGCCGACTGGTAACGATTATATAGAAATGCGAGCAAAAGGCTTTGAAGAGATTTCTCCGCAAAGAAAATATCACGGTATCAGTACACAAATTATTGCTCAAATAAAAAATGTGCGTGTGCCGTTTAATGTTGATATAGGAGTGGGCGATATTATAGTCCCCCGTGCCGAAGAACGCACAATCAACACTCAGCTTCCAGATTTTGAAGCACCTGTAATCAAAACTTATTCCCTTGAAAGCACCATTGCCGAGAAGTTTGATGCCATACTGCAACGCTTTGAACTGACAGGCAGGATGAAAGATTTTTATGACATCTATTATCTTTCAAGGACATTCGATTTTGAGGGTGCAAAATTACAGGCAGCTATATTTGAAACCTTACAGCGGCGTGGCACTCCCTATGACAGAGATAGTTTTAAGCGTGTTGTTGCACTTGCCGATGATGAAGATATGCAGAAGCGTTGGAAATTCTTTTTGAAAACCATAAAAGATAACACACTTGAGTTTCCATTTGTCATTGAAGAAATCCAGACTTTTCTTGAGCCTGTGTTTGATACGATAGTGAATGAGAAAGAGTGGCAAAACATATGGCAAGGCAATGCGAAAAAATGGTCAAATCTGAAGGGAGGTATTGACCGTGACAAGAGCAGTTAATGATGCAACATTGCAAAAAGCTGGTGATATATACCAGTATCTAATAGCTTTAAGAGATTGCTTCGAATTGAACGATGGCGATACTCTGCAAATTGAGACAAATGGTGATGTGAGCATTATAAATGATGTGGGTGGTCGCTTTCAGAGAGAAGTAAAACATCATTTTGGGAATACATCTATTTCGGACAGAGATATAGATTTTTGGAAGACACTTGCAAATTGGTATGTAGACTATGAGCGTGTAAAAAACTTTTCCAATTATATACTCAGTACTACAGCTACAATAAAAAGTGATTCTCCGTTTCATAGTTGGAATAATATAAAAAAGACTGAGAAATTAAAATGCTTAAAAGACATAGGAGCTACCTCTAAGAAAACTGAAGAAACATTCAGGAATCAATATAATAGAATTTTCGGTGACTCTTATGACGAAAGTCGCCTTTTGGAAATATTAGATAAATTTACGATTGAAGCTGCAAAAACTTCAATAGACGGTATATCGAATGAATTTTCTAAATATGTAGGTCACATTCCTTCCGAAAATAGAGACGGATATATAGGTGCTTTGCTTGGCGAAATATTAATAAAAGTTAAGGAACCCCCGCATAAATGGGAGGTGACCAAGTCAGCATTTGATGAAATTCTACAGATACAATCAGCAGCATATGGAACAAAAGGAACTGCGCCACTTCCAAATGAGTACGCAAAAGCAGTTGTTCCTAAAGACAAAATTACTACACTAGAACAGAAAAAATTTGTTGCTTCTATTCGTGAGATTAAGTATGACAAAATGATTCCAAATGCAATGTCAGATTATTGGAAAGCTGATTTAACCGTTGCCAAATATTTTAGGGACAACCTTATGTATTTAGAAAGTCTTGAATCATATATGGAAGATTTGTCTGCAAAGATGCAATATAGTAAAGCGAATAGCGATTTGAATGCTGAAGGAGCAACCGAGGAAGGACAAATAAGAATTTCAAAGCAGCTTTACAATGGTGTAATGAGTTGGGATGCGAATGATTTTGGCTCTATTATTCGTAATCAAGGATACTTCCAGCGAGGAGTTATACATAACATAGTGGACGAAACAGATTTCAAATGGAAAGTAGGTGAAGAAAAGAATGAGCATAAATAACATCAAAAAGCTTTCAATGAATCCTCATTTTTATTCTTTACTAATGCAGAGTTTTCTTTCTGGTTACGAAAAACCTTGTGAGATAAAATTACCGTTTATGGCAATTCCAATTTTACTGTATGCTGAATCACGAGAAAAATTAGTAAATGCAAATAGAAGAAGTCGAATAGATACTTTGTTTCAGTCCCCTCAAATTATTGATGAACGTAAGATTTCTGGTAAAACAAGGTTATCTGGCTATGTTGACAGATATAATTCACTTAAACCATATTGTAAAGAAGCAATTATTATTTTATTTTCCGAAGGAAAAATAGCCTTTAACAATCACAAGATTGTCCTTATCAAGAAAATTGATTACAAAGATTTTGAGGGAGCTATCAAAGATTGGATTAAATGTGCATTTTACCTTGGAGTTGTGTTTTCAAAAACCACCGAAGACCATTTATCTTTCTTTTTAGGAGTTGATACAAAATGAAAAGTTATATAAAAGCTATTATTATATTTAATAAAAATGGCGAAAAAAGAGTAGTTCCACTTGAGCAAGGAGTAAATATAATCACTGGCGAATCCAAAACAGGTAAAAGTGCATTAGTTGAGATAATTGATTATTGCTTGTGCAGTACTCGTTGTACAATACCAAAAGGCAAAATAACCGACTTTTCGTATCTTTATACTCTTGTAATGGCTATAGATGATAATACCTATGTTATCGCTCGTTATAATTGGGATGATGGCAGCAAAATGCATTTTTCTAAAGAAGCAAAGGGCTTTGAACCTGAAAATTTGGAGTTAAGCTATTTTGTAGAAAAACCGGCTTTGCCGTATAAAGATGTAAAAAATGAGATTGAATGTGCATTAGGCTTATTTGTGACAAATATGGCTACCGATGCTGACCAACAAGGGAAAAAAGCGTCATTAAGAAATATGGTTTCTTACTTGTTTCAACATCAAAACTTAATGGCAAGTAAGTTTGCGTTATTCTATCGGTTCTCAGATTTTTATAAAAGAAAAGATGTGATAGACCAATTTCCTGTTTTTGCAGGTATGATTAGTCAAGAGTATTATAGCGACTTAATTCAATTAAATACATTAAAAGCTCAATTGAAACAAAAATACAAAAAACAGAAAGCTAATGAAAAAAGCACTGCATATATTAAAGAAAATCTTTCGCCGTTATTAACGGATTATTTTGCATTGCTTGAACAGGATTTTGACGGAAAAATTTCAGTACAGAAAATGCTTAAAATAGCTTCTGATTTACCAGAGTTCGATGACACGCAACTTTTTGGTGAAAATAAAATAGCTGAACGTTACAGTGAATTAAATGCCGTATTAGAAAATCTCAGAAATGAAGAACGAGAAATCTTATTAAAAATTAAAAATATAGATAATGCTTTTGATACAGGCAGTTCTTTTACTCAAATGTTGAAGGATTTGAAACAACAAACAAGTATAGCCGAAATTGAAACTGACGAATATACCTGTCCTCTTTGCGGTCACGAATGTAAAGAAATTGCCGAGAATGATTCAAAGCTCATTGAGGCTACAGAATGGTTAGATAACGAATTAAGAATTACCGAAAAATACACTTCCGATTTTTCTGAAGATGTTAGAAAACTCAAGGAATCTCACTCAAAGATTGATGAAAAAATACGAGATGTTTGGAAACAGATAAAGACAATTGAGGAAAAATTCATTTCATCAAAAGCTCTTGTTTCAAAGAGAGAAAAAGTAAATTACGCAAAAGCGAGAATCGCTTTATATGCTGAAATGAGTAGCTCTGGTATATTTGAAACGGTTGATGGAGATATTGAAGAACTTAAAGAAAAAATTGCCAGACTCGAAGAAAAAATCAAAGGATTTGATGTTGATAAGAAGATGTCAAAAGCTGAGAGCTTTTTATCAAACAATATGAATCGTCTTTCTTTAACGCTTGATTTTGAAGAAGAGTATAGACCGATTGACTTGAATTTTGGTTTAACAGACGGTAGCTTTGACATTTATCAGCACCAGAAAAGCAATGAGAATATCCATCTATACGAGATGGGGAGTGGTGCAAATTGGGTTTCCTGCCATATTGCTCTGTTTTTAAGTTTCCTGCGTTTTTTTGCAACTCAGGACAATTCACCGATGCCTTTGGTTATGTTTTTTGACCAACCAAGTCAAGTGTATTTCCCACAAGGTAATGATAAAGACGAAATCACGCAAGCAGATTTGATTGCCGTCAATAAAATGTATAAGACAATTTTTGATGAAATCAATTCCATCGGTGAAGACACAGGAATATTGCCTCAAATTATTATTGTAGACCATGTGGACGGGAAAAACTTGGAGTGCAAAGAAGAATTTGAAAGATATATTCGGTGTAATTGGAGAAATGATACAGGTCTGATTTAAATACAGTATTATAAAAAGGAAGACAATAATATGACCAAAATATACAGCCTTAATAGTGATGTAAAATTTCCAGATATGGAACACTATGATATGGGTAAAGCAAGTGATATGGCGTTGTATTTAGCCCATTGCGATTTCTATCCCTTTAGGAGTGTAATAGAAAACAATAAAATAGCTCTTGATGCAATTGATGAGAGCTACAGAAATCTGGCGGAAGAAGCAAGATTAAAAAATGATTTTTTTACTGAGCAATGGGCTATGACAAGCGGGACTTTACATTCTTGTCGGGTGGATTTGTTGACTCAATATTCATTGCTTTTAACAATGGTATCATTATTAGAAGAAGCAGTAAATACTCTTTGCCGTTTATATCACAACATCAATCATTTGGACAAGGAAGTAAAAGATATTAAAGGAAGTGGGTTAGAGCGTGCTGCTAAATACTTAAAAGATGTAGTCGGTATTGACGGCTTTACAGCTGATAAACAATGGGAATACATTACTGTTATTCGTGATGCTCGTAATATGGTTGTCCATAATGGTGGAAGAATATATAAAGAATTCGATAAATACGATAAATTTAAAATTGTCTACAGAGAAGAGGACCACCAACTTTATCTGGAATATAACGACATCGTTAAGATGTATGATGCTATTCTTGATTTTATGGATAGAACTTTTAGGATTATTCCATAAGGTTAATGAAAAGTGAAGTGTGCTATTTGAGAAAAGTTTTGACCCTGAGAAGCATCGGAAATGTTCCAAAACACAAAACCGCTTAGAAACCCCTGTTTTAGGGGTCTCTGGGTACATAGCTTAAAAACCTCGGACAAGGTATTAAGGTATGGCGAGAATAATCAAGTAGAATTTTCCGAACATCCAACTGTGGTACAGCGTGGCAATGAGCGAACAATCAACATCTATGCCGCTATTCCCGATGCAGCATAGGACAAGCCTATTACACATTGGAGCTTATCGCTACTCCACTATATAATATAGGTACAAGGAGGTCGATATTATGAGAGATAAAACCCACCATATATATTTGGATAGCCACGAAAGAAAACTTTTGATACATAGTAAGCGCAAAATATTGCTACGTTACTCATGAATTACGCTTGCACCAAAATGATAGATGCAAGCGTTTTACTCTATTTTAGTTTTGACAGTTCGTTTTCGCAGTCTCGCTCCATGGGGCAAGCTGTTCCAACTGTTCATCTGACATTTTATCGTCTGGCCGCTGTGATAAGAGATATGTCAGATATTTATAGGTATTCAGATCATTCGCTTTTGCCATCTCGACCATTGTATACACAATAGCACTGGAGGCAGCTCCTTTCGGACTGGCACTGAACAGCCAGTTCTTCCGGCCGACAGTGAATGGCCTGATTGCATTCTCGCTAAGATTATTGGACAAACTGCAATGACCGTCTTCCAGATAAGTCATCAGGGTGTCTTTCCGATTTTGGGCATAGTTTACCGCTTTCGCCAAACGGGTTCCCTTGTTTGGGCGCTGTTGATCCAGCCAATTCCAGAATGCCTCCAGTATCGGCTTCTCCTTTTCAAGACGAAATTGTTTTCTCTGCTCCGCAGTGTGATTTTTTGCTTTTGAGTACCGCTCACAATCAAACAGCCTGGAACAGAACTGTACTCCCTGCACTGCCGGAAGGCTGTAATCATACTCTTTCCCTTTCGGTATGGTATCTGTGAAGTAACGTCTCACATGTGCCCAGCAAGAGCAGCGTTTGATGTCCGGCAGATTATTATAACCCTGGTATCCATCCGTCTCCAGATATCCGCTGAACCCCTGTAGGAA
>NZ_QUHK01000042.1:0-14896 GCF_003479665.1 Blautia sp. AF14-40 | reverse complement strand
GCAGGCTAAAGTAACGAGAATGCGACGCGCAGTTTTCAAATTCTTTCTCTATCTTATCACGAAACCTCCTTTTCATCTATACTAAAAGTAAACATCGCAAAATTCGTTTTTGAGCAGATTACATTCCCATCTTTTTCCAGTTTTTACTTGACTTTTCCTAGTTCTTCTTTTATAATCATTTTGTAATGATAAATGTAATTTATTTCTGCGAACATTCTACATATTTTTCTTGCTGACTGCAGAAATACTTTCTGCCTGAAAAGGCACAGCATTTTGCAAGAGGGGAGTTTGTGATGGAACCGATTGCTTCTCCGACCCGGTCAGATTTGTTACAAAAGATAAATGAAAAAAAATATCGTGTCAATTCCGATTATCTACTGCGTGAAATTGCAGGGGAATATGCGATTATTCCCGTTGGGACTGCCTGTCAGATTTCGAATGCAGTGATGGTTCCAAACGATACCGCCGCATTTCTCTGGAATGCTTTTCAGCAGCCACGTACCATTTCGGAAGTCGTTGCACAGGCGTTAGAGGAATATGCGGCTGCGGAAGATACGATTCAAAATTCTGCTTTAAATTTTGTGCATGATACTTTAAGGTATGCATTATTAGAGGAGGTTATATCGTTATGAAGAAAGAGTGGATGGAACCTGTTGTTGAGGTTCAGGAATTTGCTGCAAATGAATATGTGGCGGCCTGCGGGGATAGCGGGAAAGTTTATAAATTTGTCTGCGATGCTGGACAATACGGTCATAATTATAATGTTTATTATTATGATGGATCTGGGCAAAAAAAATATATCGCAAAAGAAGGCTCATGGGGAGGCTGGGGCTCTCAAGCTCAATTTTCTGGATATCATCCTTGTAACAAGACTCATGAAGCGGAATCTGATAGTGGATTTATCAGTGGTTTTATAGATGACCAGTCTACCCGCGATGATGAAGCAACCCCCGTTGTCATCTGGACCGAAAATGGTACAAACGTTCATTGTACTACCAGATTAGACATCAATACTTGGGAAACCGCCAAATCCTGATTTTTCCACTAAATAATAATTTTTCAAACCACAGCAAAAGGATCGAACCCACTCGTTTCGATCCTTTACTATACCTATTAATAATTGGTTCATCAAACCACTTTTTTCGGAGGAACCTTTATGAACTACATGAACGACGCTTCCACCTTCGAGCGTTCTTTTCTCCAGAAAGCGCGCCAGCAGCACATTCCTATTACCGGCGCGCTTGAACTTCTGCCACTCTGCAATATGAACTGCGACATGTGTTATGTCCGTCTGTCCCGTTCAGAAATGGAATGTCAGGGACAACTCCGCACAGTTGATGAATGGATTCTGCTTGCACAGCAGATGCAAAAAGCCGGTACACTTTTTCTTCTTCTGACCGGCGGTGAACCACTTCTCTTTCCTGATTTCAAAACACTATATCTTGAGCTTCGAAACATGGGCATGATTCTTACCATCAACACCAATGGAACCCTGCTGGGCGAATCCTGGGCTGATTTTTTTGCTGAGTACAGGCCGCGCCGCATTAACATCACGCTCTACGGTGCCGATGCCGCTTCCTATAACCGTCTCTGCCATTACCCCCAGGGCTTTGATCAGACCGTCCGCGCCATCCGTCTGCTCCGCGAACGAAACGTTGATGTCAAAATCAGCTGTAGCGTCACTAAAAAGAACGCGCATGATTTTCCAAAAATCTTTGTTCTCGGAGAAAAGCTTGGAGTCCCCGTTCATGCCGATCACTATATGATGCCCGCCGTCCGGGAACGCTCCCTTCCTTTTGATGCTCAGGTCCGCCTGAACCCGGAAGACGCCGCTGCGCTTGCCCTGCAGACACTGAAACTGCAGCTGACCAGCGATATTTTCCGGCAGTACGTTCATGAATCCATCCACCGCGTCAACAATCCGTCTTTTCCACGGGGCAATGGTCATATCTCCTGTCTTGCCGGAAACTGCTCCTTCTTCATCAACTGGCAGGGCTTTCTTTTCCCCTGTGTGATGTTATCCGAAATCTCCGCCCCTGTTTTTGATCTTGGATTTATTTCCGCCTGGGAAAAAGTTTCCGCCGCTGCACAGAAGATTTCCCTAAGTTCCCAATGCTGTCAATGCCGTTTGCAACCGATATGCCGCACCTGCGTCGCAGCCGCGTTTTTAGAAACCAGTTCTTATCGGGGAATGCCTGGTTATCTCTGCCGCTATTCCGATCATTACTATCACCTGCTGCTGACAGAAGAAGCTTCTTTTTCCTCCATCGCCTTATAGTCTTTACATATGCTGAAAACGCCGGACAGATTTTTCTCTGCCCGGCATTTTCTATCTTCATGTTTATGATTCAAGCAGCTGCAATACCGCATCCAGAATAACTGTCTCACCTTTTTCCAGTTTTACCGCTTGACGCATCTCTCCATACACAACTTCCCCTTCATACGCCTGATCCGCCGTAACCGCACACCGTGTCAGTTTTCCATTCTCCCACGCAAGTGCAATCGATGCATTTCCAACCAGCCGCAGGCCTTTCACTTCTCCATGATCCCACGCCTTCGGCAGCGCCGGAAGGAGAATGATTTTGTGTTCTCTGCTCTGCACCATCGCGCGCTCCAGCTTTTCGGTAATCTTCTCTGCCAGCACATCCTGCACACGCGGCTCCCATGCGGCAACCTCTTCCTTCGCATAACGGAACGTACTGTCCGCGCCGAAGTACAACACGGCCTCATCTGCCTCTTCGATCACCAGAGTATGACCCATGGTATACACACGGCCGCCCGTTGCTTTTGCCGACAGGCACATGGCAAATTCCAGGGCATTTTTTCCGAGGTTTCCGCTCAGATAAATCGTGTGATCGTTGACCTTTCCTGTACGGTCAAAATATTTTGCACGGTTCAGCATCACCTCAACCGACACTTTTCCCTTCGGTGCACGAAGATGCAGCACCATACAGTCCGCCGGTCTGGAAATGAAGCAGGTTCGGCAGATTTCCAGCGATCATCGCACCAAGCCGTCCATTGCCGAGCGGCAGTGCTTCCTCTCACTCTGCGGCTGGTTTTATATACCATAATGTACTCATATCCTGTCTCTCCATTCTGTCACCAAAAGAGGGAGGCAGACGATTCCACCTCCCTCTTCGTTTTTCAATTTCTATCTAATACTTAATACTCGACGTTCTCTTCATTTCCTTCTTTTCTGACCGTCAGAATCTCTGTCTCACGTCCTGTCAACGCGCGGCTTCTTTCGCCCGGCTGCTGTCCGCCGATGGAGATTTCATACTCGCCCGGCCGTACGACACATCCGCCGTCCTCTGTGATAACAGCAAAATCTCTTGCATGCAGTGTCACGGAAACCTCTTTTTCTTCTCCTGCCTGCAGTTCCACGCACGCGATGCCTTTTAACTGGAAGCCTGGCTCACCCGGCTGTGCGTTTTTGTATTTCACATAAACCTCTACGCTCTCATGCAGCGGATATGCACTCTCATTCTTCACCTTCGTGCACACGGTCACATCGTCGAGCACCGCGCTCGTCTCCTGCTCCGTTTTTGCGCCGCTGTAGGAAATTGTTCCATACGTCAGTCCATATCCAAATGGATACAGAATATTTTTATCAGTATAGCGGTAGGTTCGTCCTGCCATGCTGTAATCGGTGAACTCCGGCAGATTTTCTGTTCCCTGATAGAAAGTCACCGGCAGTTTTCCGTTCGGTGCATAATCGCCGAACAGCGCCTCTGCCACGGCTTTTCCGCCGCGCGCACCCGGATACCAGCTGTCAAGAATAGCCGGTACATGCTCCTCGGCCCAGGACAGGTCGATGGCACTTCCTGCCGAGAGAACGAGGACTACCGGTTTTCCAACCGCTGTGATTGTCTCAAGCAGTTCCTCCTGTAAGCCCGGCAGATTGAGGCCCAGCTTATCGCCGCTCGCGTATTCGTTTCCGGCATCGCCTTCCTCGCCCTCAACAGTTGCATCAAGTCCAAGGCACAGAACGACAACGTCTGCGTGCTCAGCGGCAATGACAGCCTCTTTGAAACGGTCTTTGTCCTCGCCGAGTCCTTCGACTTTATTTTTATACAGATGACAGCCCTCTGCGTATGTCACTCTCACATCATCACCGACATACTGCTGAATTCCTTCCAGCGGTGTGATGTATCTGGACGATGTTCCCTGATAGTTTCCAACCAGCGCTGCTCTCGAGTTCGCGTTCGGTCCGATCACGGCGATACTGCGGATCTTCTTCACATCGAGCGGCAGCATATTGTTTTCATTTTTCAGCAGAACCATACTTCTTCTCGCTGCCTCGACGGACAGATCAACATGCTCCTTGCACTCGACTAGATCGTAGGACAGATCTTCGTACGGTGACGGATAGTCTTTCATCATACCGAGGCGGATGCGGATTTCCATCAGGCGCTCAACTGCCGCGGTGATTGCCTCTTCGGATACCAGGCCATCCTCGTATGCTTTCGGCAGATGCAGGAAAGCAACGCCGCAGTTCAGGTCACAGCCGTTGTTGACAGCACGCGCTGCGGACTCCTCTACATTTTTGGTCACTCTGTGGTGCTCATGGAAATCTATGATTGCCCAGCAGTCGGAGACAACATGGCCTTCAAAGCCGAACTCATCGCGCAGGATGTCCTTTAACAATGTCTTGCTTCCGCATGCCGGTTCACCGTTGACACGGTTATACGCACCCATGACTGCCTCGACTTTTGCATCCTTGACACAGCGTTTGAAGGCATACAGATAGGTGTCATACAGATCATGTTTGCTGACTCTTGCGTCAAACTCATGGCGGATCGCCTCTGGGCCGCTGTGGACGGCGAAATGTTTGGCACACGCCGCTGCCTTCGGGTGATCCGGGTCAGGTCCCTGTAATCCGCGGATGTAGGCGCATCCGAGCTCACCGGTCAGATACGGGTCCTCACCATATGTCTCATGGCCGCGGCCCCATCTCGGATCACGGAAAATGTTGACGTTCGGTGCCCAGAAGGTCAGGCCTTTGTAGATGCCGCGGTCGCCTTTTCTCGAAAACTCGTTGAATTTTGCACGTCCCTCGGTAGAAACAACATCACCGATCTCCTGCAGCAGCTCTTTATCAAACGTTGCTGCAAGGCCAATAGCCTGCGGAAATACCGTTGCCACACCAGCTCTTGCCACGCCGTGCAGCGCTTCATTCCACCAGTTGTATGCCGGAATGCCAAGACGCTCGATCGCCGGTGACTGATAGACCATCTGGCTCATTTTTTCTTCCAGCGTCATCTGGGAAACCAGCTGTTTTGCATACTCTCTCGTCTCTTTACTCATAGGTAAAATCCTCCCGAAATTTGTTGCCTCTATTGTATCGCCACGTTTCCCGTTCGGCTAGTCAAGTATTGCTCTTTGCTTCTCATTTTATGCGATTTTTGCGAATGACACAGGGGAACATACGAGGAAATCGTGTATGCGTAACCATCCGATATACACGCAGAAACTCCCGGCAGAATTTCTCGTATAAGATCTTCCGTCGGGAGTTTCCCTTATCTATTCCTGTGAAATTTTATTTCTGATACTCTTCCTCGATATTTTTTACCGCACGGAGCTTGTTCGCGTATTCCAGAATCTCTTCTTTGGAATATTTCTGTTTCCGGCACCAGGTGAGGATTTCTTCTTTTACTTCCTCCGGCATCTTATTGTTCATGCGCAGACAGTCACAGAAGGTTCTCTTCGGAGAATAATATTTGTAGGAACCAAACTCTGTCTTTTTCTCACAGATTTCGCCCGGGACATCGGCATTCTGGAAATAAAAACGTCTGATTTCAAAATTTTCCAGATCCATTTTTTTTCGGTCTGTCCGTGCTGTTGCAACTGCAATCGTAGCCGGCTCTTCTTTCAGCATTCCGGCAAGCCATGCAGCACTGTCCATGCAGATGACTGCGCGTGGGTTTACTTTCGCAATTTCAATATATTGATAGTCTTCCGGTTTTTCATAACCACAGTCCTTGCACCAGTACCAGCCGCGTGCAAATCGTTCCAGACTTCCTTCCTCTTCCATTTCTGCCAGCTGCAGTACGGTCACCTGATGATCTCTGAGGTCTGCGAAGCTCATATATCCATGATGTTCTTTAAATAACGTCGTGATCTTCTGGTATGTTTTAAAAAGCATATTTTCTTTCCCCTTTCAGGATGTGATACATCTTTTTTCATCTATAGGCGTTTGCACATATAATATTCCAATTTTCATGGAATGGCAAGCACTAATTTGCAAAAACCATGTTTTTTCTCTGTTTTTTTCTTATTAGCTGCTGCTAACATATTTCTCTTTTCATCACTTATAAGTATACCTTTTTTACCTGAAATATGCAACCTGCTGATCCGCTTTTTCTGTTCTCATACCAGCAGAAAAAGACCGGATTTTTTACTTCTCATCCGGTCTTTTTCTCTTTCATTCTATCTTTTAACGTTTACCGTAAAACCTTTTTCACTCTGCCGCTTTCTGTGCACAGACATTCAGGTTCCAGGAAGCGGAACATTTCCGCATGATTCCAATCAGCTCTTCGGAGCCCAGCGCATAGCCGACACGAAGGCCTGCCATCGCATAATATTTGGAAAAGGTGCGGAGAACCAGAATCGGTTTTTCCGGATGCGCTTTCATATAATCGACCATACTACAGCAGTCCGGCTCGGTGGCAAATTCCATGTATGCCTCATCCATCACCAACAGAACGTCCTCCGGAAGGGTATCTGCGAATGCTTCCAGCTCCCCGATCGGCACATACGTTCCGGTCGGGTTATTCGGATTGCAGATCACCACGATTTTTGTTTTTTCACCGATTTTTTCTTTCATGGCAGGGAGATTAAATTTCTGCTCCTCGGTTACCGGTACGGAGACCGGCACACCGCCATTTAAATACGCCATGTCGGCAAATGCCCCGTAGGTCGGCGCGGAAAACAGCACCTCATCTCCATCGTCCAGAAAGGTCAGTCCGATCATATCGATCATCGCACTCGATCCGGCTCCTGTCAGTACATTTTCTGCTTTTAATCCGTACTGCTCCGCTACCTTCTGTTTCAGCAGTACTGCTGCAAAATCAGGATAAAAATGGCTACCTGCCATAGAGTCCTCCAGCGCCGCCTCCTCCCCGGAAACTGTGATTTTTGTTTCATCCATACATTCCAGCCAGCATCTGCAGCAGTGCGTCTCGCTGTAGGTTGTCACCGGAGAGGCCTGTACCTCACATATCTTCATAGTGTAAGGACAGCGGCTCATAAATGCACAGCCCTTCGGAAGCTTTAAGAGGTCCGGCGGTGTTCCCGGAATCGGAGCGAGCGGCTCGTCGTTATCCTTTGCCGAATTGTTGATACTGTTCAGAAGACCTTTCGTGTACGGATGATGCGGTTCGTAGAAAATCTCATCGACGGTTCCCTCTTCTACGATCTGGCCGGCGTACATAATGGCAATCCGGTCGCACATAGAAGCGACAACGCCGAGGTCGTGGGTAATCATGATAACAGAGGTTCCTTTTTCCTTCGTCAGCTTTTTCAAAAGCTCCAGAATCTGTGCCTGTACGGTCACATCCAGTGCGGTTGTCGGCTCATCTGCGATAATCAGCTCCGGGTCACACGCCAGAGCCGTCGCAATGATGATTCTCTGCCTCATACCGCCGGAAAATTCGAACGGATACTGATCGAGCCGTTTTTCCGGACTTGGAATTCCGACCTGCCGCATCAGCTCAATGGCTTTCGCTTCCGCTTCTTTTTTGGAGCAATTCTGATGCTTTCGGATTCCCTCTGTCATCTGAATTCCGATTTTCAGGATCGGATTCAGAAATGTCATCGGATCCTGGAAAATCATGCCGATGCGGTTTCCGCGGATCTGCTGCATTTTCTTTTCATAAGCCCGTTTTTCTTTCCGGTCCTTCATGTGCGGCGGAGAAATGTTTTCTCCGTCGAAAAGGATCTCTCCTTCTTCCACTCTGCCGTTCGATGCCAGAAGCCCCATCAGGGTCAGCATGCCGACACTTTTTCCGGAACCGGACTCGCCGACAATACCAAGTACCTCGCCCTCTTCCAGATGGTAGGAAACATCGCGGACTGCGCTGACGGTTCCCTGCTGCGTTTCAAATTTTGTTGTGAGATGGCTGATTTCGAGTAAACTCATACGCTTCACCCCCTGGTTTTCTTTGGATTAAAGGCATCGCCGATTCCCTCGCCGAGGAAGTTCAGGGAGAAAATGGTGATACAGATGCAGATGGTCGGCAAAAGCAGCTGTCCCGGGTGCATGGTAAGCACCTGACGGGCATCCTGTGCCATGGAACCCCAGCTTGCCATCGGAGCAGAAATGCCGATTCCGATGAAGCTTAAGAAGGCTTCCGTAAAAATGGCATTCGGAACAAGGAAGGTAATCTGTACAATGATCGGTCCGATGGCATTGATCAAAAGGTGACGGAAGAGAATTCTCGCATCACTTGCTCCGATGACGAGTGCTGCCATGGAAAACTCCTGCTCCTTTAAGGCAATCAGCTGG
The DNA here is from genome assembly GCF_003479665.1 of Blautia sp. AF14-40. Lineage (NCBI taxonomy): Bacteria > Bacillati > Bacillota > Clostridia > Lachnospirales > Lachnospiraceae > Blautia > Blautia sp. AF14-40. The sequence continues at coordinate 6,390 of NZ_QUHK01000042.1, read as the reverse complement.
CCTCTTACCTGACGAGCCATGCCGATCCAGCCCGGAATGCAGATACCGCAATAGAGAGAAGTCCGATGCTTAGCGTGTACGGAAATCCTCTTGCGATCAGTGTATTAACAGAAACGTTCTTTTTATAGGAAATGCCGAGATCTCCGTGCATCAGATTTTCCATGTAAAGAATATACTGTTTCCACATGGGTTCATCCAGTCCGTAGGTCGATTCGAGCTGTTCAATCGCGCTCCGGGAAAGATTATCCGCCTCGAACGGGCTGCCCGGCATAATCCGAATCAGGAAAAAGGTAATGGTGATCAGTGCCCAGATTGTCACCACTCCGATGAATAAACGTTTTATGATGTATCTTACCATGCAGCATTCCTCCCGTTCCGGCTTTTTTAGCTCAGAAGAGGCAGCCGAACGATCTGCTCTGGCTGCCTCTTTGCACCTTTTTACTGTCTTTTGTTTTTATAATGCTTCCTCGCCGCGCTGGCCGGTACGAACCCGGATGACGTCTGCCACTTTCTCGACAAAAATCTTTCCGTCTCCGATATTTCCGGTACACAGCTTCTTTTCCAGAAAGCCTTTTAATACTTCAATTGTCTTATCGTCACCGACGGTCTCGAATTTGCATTTCATCAGTACATTCGGTCCGCTCATGGTTCCACGGTACATCACCCGGTAACCCTTCTGGTTTCCATATCCGGTGATATCCGTTTCCATCACGCCGTACACGGCACACGATTCCATGATGTCGATGACATCCTCCCGGTTCGCGGGTTTGACAATAACTGTCAGCTTTTTCATATCCGCACCACCTTTTTTATTGATCCTTTTTTATTTATCATTATGGAAGTGGAAGTTTGCATAAGCGCTGCATCCGTGCTCGTGCATATCCAATCCGTCGATCTCTTCCTTCTCGGTTACGCGAAGTCCGATGGTCTTTTTCAGGACGAAGAACAGAATGAACGCCAGGATCAGGGTATATGCTGCAACTGCTACAAAACCGATCATCTGGGTGATAAAGCTGCATCCCTCGCCGAAAATACCGGTGAATAAGGTTCCGAGTGCTCCACAGACACCGTGTACACTGATTGCACCAACCGGGTCATCGATTTTTACGACTTTATCAAAGAATTCAACTGCGAATACAACGACAACACCTGCAACTGCTCCAATGAACAGTGCCTCGTAATCATTGACTACATCACAGCTTGCTGTAATAGCTACCAGTCCGGCCAGTGCGCCGTTCATTGTCATACTGATATCCGGTTTTCCATAACGTACCCAGGTAACAATCAGGGTAACAAGTGTTGCTGCTGCTGCCGCAAGGTTTGTAGTCATGGCAATGTCGCCAAGATTATAGGTTGCTGCTGTGGTAGATCCACAGTTAAATCCGAACCAGCAGAACCAGAGGATAAAGACACCAAGTGCTCCAAGCGGAAGGTTATGACCAGGAATAGCAACCGGTTTTCCCTCTTTTGTGTATTTTCCGATACGAGGTCCGACCATTTTTGCACCGGCAAGGGCACACAGACCGCCGACCATATGAACTGCGGTAGATCCTGCAAAATCATGGAACCCGATCTGGCTTAACCAGCCGCCTCCCCAGATCCAGTGTCCGGTGATCGGATAAATGAAAACGCTGATCGCTGCGGAGTAAATCAGATAAGAGATAAATTTGGTTCTCTCTGCCATAGCTCCTGATACAATCGTTGCCGATGTTGCACAGAACACGGTCTGGAAAATCATGAATACGCCGATCGGCAGTCCGTTGAACATGCCGTCTGCATCTGCCAGCGATTTCGGATTAAAAAAACCGGCGGTTCCGATAAAAGCATTGCTTCCTCCGAACATCAGCGCAAATCCGATGATAAAGAAGAAAATAGAGCCGAGCACGAAATCCATCATGTTCTTCATCAGAATGTTTCCTGAGTTTTTCGCTCTTGTAAATCCTGTCTCCACCATGGCAAATCCGGCCTGCATAAAATACACCAGAAAGGCTCCGACCATGGTCCATACGATATTGAGTAATACCTGTGTGTTTTCCATAATAAGTTCCTCCTCATTCCCATCTTACCTGTTCCCGTCTGCAGATCTTCTGAAACGGTGGCTTTCAGATTTTTTAAAGTGCCTGTTCGCCGTGCTCACCTGTCCGGATCCGCACTGCATCTTCGACATCGTAAACGAAAATTTTTCCATCGCCGTAGTTTCCGGTTGACAGGTTTTTCACAACAAAATCAACGATTTTCGGAACCTTGTCGTCCTCCACAACGGTCTCCACTTTAACCTTCGGAAGCATTTTGGCCACGATTTCCGCTCCACGGTACATCTGACGATATCCCTTCTGATTTCCATATCCAAGGATATTTGTGATCATCATACCGTTTGCCTTCTGCTCCTCGAGGAGTAGCTCCAGGTTTTCGAGGCTCTCCGGACGAATTACAATTTCCAGCTTTTTCATGATTTTCCCTCCCTTTCCGAACCGGTCCCTGTACAGCTTCTGATTTTTCCGGCTGCGGATTTCTTTTTTATCCGCCTTCCCGGTTTTCTCTTCCATTCATTTACCGGCTCTGCTGCTTCTATATAGAAATCTGTTTTCTGACAGATTTTCTAACCTCTTCTTTCATGCCTGGACTGTTCCGCAGCTCTGCTGTTTTTACAGTTGTTTTTACAGTCGTTTTTTTGCATCTGCTTTCACAATCCGCTGTTTTTAATTAATCACACTTGTCGGCATTCCCTCCAGGTACGACCGGAAGTTTTTCACCGCCAGATCTACTGCACGGAGTCTTGCTGCCTTCGGCTGCCAGGCGATATGGGAAGTAATAAAGGTGTACGGCGACTGCATCAGCGGAATCTGATACTGCGGCGGCTCATTTGCGACAACATCGAGTCCTGCCATATAAACCTTTCTCGATTCCAGCGCCTCAAGAAGCGCCTCCTCATCGATGATGATTCCCCGCGCGGTGTTGATAATGATGACACCGTCCTTCATTTTGGCAAATGCTTCACGGTTCAGCAGGTTTTCTGTTTCCTTCGTATGCGGACAGTGAATGGAGATCACATCCGACCGTTCGAAAATTTCTTCCATGCTGACCTGCTCGATGCCGTCATACTGCGGCCCCGTCTTTTTGTGACGGCTGTTTGCGATGACCTTCATGCCAAAGCCCTTTGCCATTCTTGCCGTCCAGAGGCCGATCGCGCCAAGTCCGATGATTCCCATCGTTTTCTGGTAGAGCTCAATCTGCGGCACGAACAGTTGATTGTAGCTTGCCTGCGGATTCGTTTCTTTTTCTTTCCAGTACCCTGTTTTGGTGTAATCGCTCTGTACCGTCACGTTATGACAGATGTTCATGAGCAGTGCCATCGCATACTGGGCAATGGTGACATCACCGTAAATCGTATTCGTTATGGTCACGCCCCGGCGTCTTGTCATTTCCACATCGAAGTCTTCAAATCCATGTCCCAGCGTTGCGATATATTTCAGATTCGGATGCGCTTCAAAAAGCTTTTCGTTGATCACTCCTTTGTGGACCCAGATACCAAGTGCTGCGTCGGCGTTCCCGATCTGACTGCTGTAATCTTCGAAGATGTACCTCTTTTTCCCCTGATGGATGATACGGAACTTTCCGATCTGTGGTACGGTCTGCAGCATTTTGTTCCACTCTGCTTCTATTTCTTCGTACGTCAGATCGATGGTTCCCGGGTCTCCCTGAAAAACGACTACCTCATAGTTTTCTTCTTTCATACGCCTCGCCTCCTGTTGTGCAATCAGTCCGCAGATCATAACGAGCTGTTCGGCTGCGTGACACGCTGTTTTCTTATCCCCGCTTCCGAGGAACTGTGCTCCGACAACGGAACCGCCGCTTGCCATCGATGTGAAAATCACGATCAGCAGTACACAGATCGTATTGACAAGTGAGATTCCGGAAACAGCCGTTTCACCGGCCCCGGATACCATTACCATGTCTGCCATACCGACGGTAACGGCCAGCACCTGTTCCACAATCAATGGTACGATCAGCCGGACCAGACGCTTTCTGTCAAATAAGACGTTTGTGTTTTCCATCGGACTTTCTCCTTTCCGGTAAAATCAAAAAGCGATCTGGAAATCTTCCTTCCAGATCGCCCCGTTGCGAACTCTTTACTGACGTTTCTCCTTGGGATTGAAAAACGCGGCACGAAGCTTTCCCTTCGTACCGCGCCTTTGCGAATCCACTACTTATATGGAGTTTATCTTGAAAAACAGACAGAGCGTTTTCCGGTTTTCTGAGAGTGTTTTTTGGGAGAAATAAAACCTTGGAGAAAGGGAGAAAATTACAAACGGAGCGATTCTATTCCCAGAACCGCTCCGTTGCGTTATCTTTACTCTATTCTTTTTCTCTGCTGTTTTTCAACATAGGCACATTCTAGCGGAATTCCCGCTTTTTGTCAATCCTTAAATTTTTCGATGATTTCCGGTCTTTTTCATCAGTTCTGTCAATTTTACACAATTTCACCGATGTTTTTTCGGTTGTTTCTGAACATTTTTCTCATGAACCTTTGAAATTTCTTTGTTTTCTTTTAAAATCGCGGAAAAACTCCGGCAAAATTCTGTGAAAATTCAGAGCGGACGCCAGACTTGGCATTCATCAAATATCCGCTACCTGTCTGGAGCGTGTTTGAAAAAAGCTCTGTTATGTCAGATCCAGTCAAAATCTCCGCCGGTAATCGCAAGACTTAAGAGTGCATCCATCTTTTCCACTTCCTCTTCGCCCTCAATTTTTTGCAGCAGCACTGCGGTGTCCAGCACATCCTCCAAAGATTCGCCAGGTCCGATTTCATAATCCACCTCCGCCTCGCAGTCCGGGCATGGGATTTTTTCCATCGTCTGAAGGGATAAAAAGCGGTTGCCGCATTTCTTGCATTCATAATAACCACATGTTTTGGTTCCGTCTGGTACGTAATACATTTTTTCATACTCCTTTTTATTTTTCATACTTCTCAATGATACACTGATGTTCTTTTACCGCATCCGTGAACTCGCTGCGGATTTCTTCATTTGGAATGTACGCCATCTGTTCTCTTCGATCGTATGCCAGATAGCCTAAGTGAATCAGTGCAGTTAAAACGTCATCTTTATTTTTAAATGTCACCATATCATTCTGATACGATTTCGTTTTTACTTTCACTCGTTCCCCGGACATCATCGTAATAATGTCTGTTATAATATGCATCCAATTACGTATCGGATTCTACATCTTAATTCCGCAGTATTCCCATGTCACTGTATCGAGCAAGAGGAACTCCTCTGTTCCAATCGGCTTTCCATCTCTGTAAGTTGAAAACACATCCGTGCTAATCAGATTTCCCTCTTTCGTAATTGCATCCATAGGTGTATGACCTACAACCTGCAACAACTTACGTGGCTTATATAATCTCATTTTTGAATGCTGTGGTCTCAGCCAGATCGGCGATGCATCATTCCACATCTCGATTCTTCCGAGCTGATTAATCGTCTCTAACACAGCATCCACATCATTATATTTTGCTCGCGGAACATATTCCTCTACAAAGAAATTCAGTACGCCTCCATGAGAAAAGAGAACATTGTCTATTCTCTGAACATATTTAATGGGATTATCTTCTGGAACAGCCTCTCGCAAATCCAACAACTTTCTTTGCACTGTCATTGAAGCCATGGAGCTATAACCGCTCTCCAGACAATGCCACAGATAACTCAAATCGTGATTCCCGTAGCACCAGGCTGTTTCCGGAAATGCTTTTGCAAACCGAATAGCCTCATCATAAGTTTCTTCATAAAGTCCGACATTATATTGCTTGTCCCAATCATCAGGGATGTCCATCAGACATACCGCTCGATCAGCAATTCCCTGATGCATAAGAGCTGTAGCCTGTTTAAACATCTGCGGTTTAAGATGAACATCAGGAATTACTAATATCTTCATACCATCATACCTTCTTATACTATTCTACTGGATATATCACCCTTTGTCCGGATATCTTCCAACTGATACCGCATTTGCAATGTCTTAATCCAATGAACTGCTGTTTCATAGCACCACCACAGACAGGACATCGTTTTGCTTTTGATCTCATCGCTTCTTAGTAAAGCTTTGCGCCTGCAGGAATCTCATCGCTTACCATGCTCAAGTTAAGCTTCTCTTCTCCATTTACCTGAGGTACAGCTGATCAAGATGCCGAAGCGATGACACAGCCGAACGTTCTGGCAAACAAAACTTTCTGCACATCATCGGGGTAGAATTTGACCCAAAACATTACAAAGGAAAGTGACCCTGTACGACAAAAACATTATACAACAAAAAACACTGATTGGTAGACTTCATCAATATTTTTTTCTACAAACTATAAATGAGCAAATCCAAAATATTGCACAAAAGAAA
>NZ_QUHK01000041.1:0-14981 GCF_003479665.1 Blautia sp. AF14-40 | reverse complement strand
TTTGTGCAATATTTTGGATTTGCTCATTTATAGTTATATAATTATACATTATCTACTCCTTATCTTATGCAAAATTATACTTTTTATCCTTCATTTACAATATCTTTACACATCCCTCACTAAACACTTTAGGAAAACATAATGGTATTATTTCATTTTGAAAAGCAACCACATATGCACGTATTATACCTTCGCCATATCTTTCATGCAATATAGTTTTTCCATCTGCATACAAACTAATTTCATCTGGAATCCCCACTAAATATGGAATTTTTTTATCTTTCACCTTTGCTTCGGGAAAATACACATCCATTGCAACCACTCGTCCTTCGCCATATATCAGATGACATATGTTTGCTCCTGGTGGCACTATCGGTAATTCTTTACTTTTACTTACTAATGGTCCTTTTTCCATTCTTTTTATTTTTTCATCAACTGTATTCCCTATATATGCCTTCCATCCCGGTGCATTCAAAATATCTCTTCTGGTTTCACATAGCAAAATCAATTCTCGTAGTTTTTCTGGATTAGCGTGACCTGTTCTAAACATCGCCATAAAATATTCCCGATACTGGGCTAATGTTAGTGGAACAATGTCCAATCTCTGCTTTAAATCTCCTCGTGCGTACCAAATTCCATGTCTAAATGTTTCCGCCGTATTGGTATCTATTTTCACAGCAATAAACATTCCATATACTGGCTTATCATATTTTAAGACAGCATCCGACACATGCCTTCTTACAGGTTCGCCCTCCATTGCTTCTTGGCGTGATGACGTAGACATCGTGACTTCCGTTAAGATTGTAAAGTCATTAAATTCGCAATATAGATCGCCTTTTCCTCCACCAGCGGCAGATACTGGAAGAAAATCAGAATCTAATTTAAATCCTCTTACCTCATAAGGTTTATTGACCATGTGATCAATAGCTAAAGAAGCTCTCCATAAAATCCACTCCAAATATGCCGGAGTCTCATCTTTTGGTACTTCAATAACATTATCATCATCGTATGTACGCTTTCCTCCACCTTTAATCAATAACTCCATATAATCTGCTATTTCCTGCCATTGATTACATTGTTCTTTCGCATACTGGATTTCATCTGTTTGAGATAAGATATTTTCTAAACGTCTTCTTGCAATATTGATTTCTGCTGCAGTATTCAATGGTAGATCATTAATGTTAAACAGAATTTGTCTACCCTTCATCTGCTTTATTAAATCATTTAATAAAGCCTTGGCGGTATCCATATTATCCGTTGGTAATTCTGCACCTTCGCATAATCTCTTGTACTGAACCATTATTGGTTCTTCATTTGATGTCGACTTTGCCAATTTTTCAGCCAAAATATGTTTAGCCGGGACAATAATCATTCCTCTTCCTTTTCGTTGTAAAATTCCTGAAATGCGTAAATATCGCATGTTCATGTCACTATATTCTTTAAAATTGTTAGCTTTTTTATTATAGTGCTTTCCACGTTCTTCAATTTCTTTTTTATCAAATTTACGTTTCGATGGTGCTTGTTTCCTACGTGCACGCAAATCTAAAATATTATTCACAACCTCTTCAACCGAATAACTCGGATTTGTTGTATGTCCCCATAATGCAAACTCTATTCTAGTAATCTCTGAACTTCCTGTTCTCCTCTCTAGCTCCAGCATGATTGCTAATATCCATCGCAATGGCGAAAAATAAGACTTTCCGTCTGGCATAGCAAATTGTTCAACACTTTGTGCTCTCAAATAACACTCCTGCACTGCTGGATATGTATCCGCCTTTAAAAAATTTCGTCCAAATGGTGTTATATCGTCCACTTTACCTAGTTTTTCTTGACTACCATCTTTCTTTTTCACTTGCGGATAAATAAATCCATTCTTTGAAAACATTAATCGCCATTTTCGAGCATGACTACCGGATGTATCTTTTCCATCTTCGTTTTGAATAATTCCCTGAGTATTTAAAAAATTCATAAAATCAATTTCATTTTCTTTTCGAAGATTCCCCACATATGGCGAATTAGCAAATGCTTTAAATCCTTCTTGTATTCTATTAGGATTTCTTAATCCAGTGTTCCCTACTTGCCAAATTTCTATTTTTTCTTCCATACATCTTCTCCGTTAAATCCAACAAATAAATATTCCTGTACCTTATTTCGATTTGTCTTAGCATGTTTCTGATTTCCAAAAGAATATGTATAATCTATTGGAACTACCTCTACATGTTCTTTATATTTAGACATAAGTGCAACCATTTCATCTTGTGTTGGTTGACTATTAGAAGAATAAGATACAATCAAAATACTGTCGGAAAACTTTTTAAACAACTTATCGAATGCATCTGCAGCACCTTTTCTAGTTGAAAACGGTGTCGGATATGACTTAAATTTCTTTGTTACTGTATTTTCCTGTATTTCGACACCTTTCCAATCTCGTGCCAAACCTTCGACAAAATGATATCTACGTACATATTCATTATCTGACAATGGAGAATAATACGGTGGATCAATATATACTAAATCAGGATGCTTAATTTTTACTTCCATTGCGTCGCCATGTTTAGATTTATTTTCACAACCGTTATCGAAAATTGCATTATTGATACTTTCCACCGCTTCCAAAAATTGCTGTTCTAAAGATTTCTGTAAATCTTTTCTTCCGTCATTATACCGATCTCCGGTGTATGTAAAAATTCCTCTTGGTCTTTTCTTTGTACAAGCTCTAATCAATGCTGTCATTGCAATTGCTTTCTTATATTGATCTCTAATAGCAGCAATATTAGTCCGCAAAATATCTATTAACCTATTTTCCTCATCTTTATAATATAAGCCTCGAAATGTCTCTTCTACAAAATGATCAGACTCTTTTTTTTCAATCAACAATTTTTTCGCCTCGTCCAATGGCAATACAACATTATTGTTTTCTACCATTGCCTTGGTAAAGGTTGCTGACATTGCCATATAGTCATTGCTAATTACAGTCTTTCCCTGCGCTTTAAACATGTAACCGACAATGCCAGATCCAGAAAACAGATCCACTACTGAGTCAAAATTGAACTGTGAAGCAACCGCCCAAATTTGAGGCAATAATTTACTTTTAGAGCCCATATATCTAGTTGCTGGATATTTCATTACCTGTTCAGGTAAAGGTTTCGGAACTATTTTTAACATAGTTTTTTGTTTTGGCAAAATATCTACTATAATATCCTCGCCTTTTCTTTTACTTCCGTTACAAGAAATATACCTTTTGGTTTGGATAACCTCAATCTTATAATCCGCGTATAGCTCATGAACCAATGGATGATTAGAATTGGTCAATATTACATGGCAACCTAATTCCTGTAATCTTTTGACCTCTTTCGCTAATTCTACATGATCTTCTTCGTAAAATTGCTCTTTTGTATATCTCTTAAAATCCGAATATTCTGAAATCGGCAAGTACGGGGGATCTAAAAAGATAAAATCTCCCGGTTCTGCATATTCTTTCAATACTGACAAATAATCTCCACATGTTATAGTTGCTTTTTTCAGCACATCTGATGCAGCGAATAAAGCTTCTTCATCGCAAAAGTTTGGAGCTTTATATTTACCAAACGGAACATTAAACTGTCCCTTCTTATTGACGCGATATAAACCATTAAAACATGTTTTATTCAAATAAATCGTTCTCGCTGCTGCTTCTTCTTTTTTCAATTTGAACCAATCTAACGAACGTACTTCATAAAAATCTTCTTTAGTATTTTTGTATTTCTTTAGATATGAAATAACAGCCTCTACATTATCAGCGACTTGTCGATACATGTTAATCAATTCCGGATTACTATCTGCGATTATTGCTTTATCCGGACTTAATGCAAAAAACAGTGCACCACCACCAATAAATGGCTCTATATATTTTCCATATTTCTGAGGAATTTTAGGCATGATATCCCCTAACATCTGGGTCTTCCCACCGGCCCATTTCATAATAGGCTTTGCCTGTATCTGTTTTTCTTTCTTTAAAACTTGTTCCATCACGCCTTTTCCCTTTCAATCTCTATTATTTCCATGATATCACTAATATCACATTTTAAGGCAGTGCAAATTTTCACCAGCACATCTGTTGTAACATTTTCATTTTTTCCGAGTTTCGCCACTGAAGCATGACTGATACCTGCAGCCTCACATAAGTCTTTCTTTTTCATATCTCTATCGATAAGTAATTTCCATAATTTTTTATAACTGACCGCCATATTTTAACCTCTAAACCATTTTTTCTAAAATATTGCTATGCCGTTATTCTACCATGTGATTTCAGTCATATCAACATTTATTTCAGCGATCGCAGACTTTTTTACAAACATATGTTTTTATTCAATAAAGACTATTTCTTTTCAAATAGGATTATGATCGTCTGCTTTCTCCAATATAAAAATATATTCATGTGCCAGCATTAAGAATTTTCTTTCTTTTCCCTCCCAATAATCAGTAGAACGACAATTATGTTGCTCTTTTATAACAATTTCTTTGAGTTTAAATCCAGCATCAACGAATTTTTGCATAGAATTCATGCCCAGTGGTAGAACATAGCCTTTCTTCCGTATATCTCCAATCATAAATGCACATATTCCTTGCTTTTTTAGTACCCTATATGATTCTTTTGCAACCTGTTCCAGTTCCTGCAAAAAATTCTTATATTTTAAATGAGAAATATCTCCTGGGATTTCTTTACTATACCGTATAATATCAGCATATGGTGGGTGGGTACAGATAAGATCTATACTTTCGTCTTTTATAAATGATAAATTGTTTGCATTTCCTTGTTTGGTGAATATTTTTGATTTTTCTTGACAAGTAAAATGTAGATTTTTGTTAGATAATTTGACAGCCTCAGAATTTATATCAACGCCAATTGCATTTCGTCCTAATAACTTTGCTTCGATTAACGTTGTGCCACTGCCTAAGAATTGATCTAGTATCCAGTCTTTTTTCTTTGAATACCTCAAAATAATATTTCTAGGAATATACGGAGACCAGTTCCCTCTGTATTTTCCTGAATGTGTAGCCCAATTCCCTCTTTCAGGAAAAGACCATATTGTTGTATCTTCTAATTTGAATCTTTCTGGTGTTTCTCTTATAACAATCGCTCCCTTCTTTTTTGCTCATTATACTTCCACATTGTTTATTTGTCCATGAAAAATCTCCATTCAAATATTAATTATCAATAAATATTTGAACAGAGATTCCTTTTGCATTATAAATATATTATTTCTTTCAATGCTATTTCTTCAGCAGTTGCTTGAATATTATTCAGCCTCCGCACCCATTCCATCTGATCCTGCATCTTCAATTCTTCCGTCACACCCCACTGTTCAGCCATCTGTTCCATCAATATCTCAACTTTTTCTCTTACTTCCTTATCAACCTGATTTAAATGCTCCGTCAGTTTCCCGGTCAGTACCAGATATTGATACCTGGCACTCCTGTGTTCCTTCAAAAACTGTTTTCGCATTATTCCATACTTCCTATATGTAGGTTCTTCCTCATTGATTTCCAAGTCTGGCAGATAATAATCTCCATGCAGTGTGTAGTTCAGTTCGTTCTTTTCATCATAAATCTGTTTCTTCATATTCTTACAACTCCATTCCTCTGTACTTTGCTTTATTCTTCTTAATTTTTGCATTGTGTTCTTCACTTCGTTCTCTTGCCCATTGTATACGGTCACCTATTTTTTTCGGCATCTGCTCTTTCTGTTTTTTCGCTTCAAGTTCCGTCTGCATCCGGATATCGTCCTGCACCAGTCGTTCTACCATATCTTTCCCCAACATGCGTAAAAGTCGGTTATACCTGTCTGCAATTCCCTGCAGTATTTCTTTCTCACCAGACAATTTCTGATAATCTTTCTGAACTTCTGCCAGTTCCTCTTTTGTTTTTTCATGCTCTTGCTTTTTCTTCTGAAATTTACTTTTCCAACTATCTCTTTCTCTTGTGAGTTCTTTCACCTGTGCAGCCATCGCACCGATTTTGTTTTTCATTTCGATGAATAATGGTTTTATTTTCTTATCCCGGTAAGTTATCGCACGTTCCAATGCTGTAGCTTCCGGCAGAAATGTTTTAATCATTCCATATTCTTTTATTTCCTTACTGACATTATCCATCACTGGTTGCAAGAATTCTCTTCTGTCCTCCAGTTTTTTCAATTCCGCTTCTGCTTTCTCAGCACGTCTTTCCGCTGTTTCTTTATCTTTCTGGAACTGAATTTTTTCTTCTTCCAAAAGCTTAATATCTGTCCTTGCGTCCGCAATCTGAGAAGTCAATCCTTCATTCTCCACTGTCAGATTTTCTTTTTCCTGTTCCAATTCCTGCACTTCCTTTTTGCGTTCTTTTTTCTTGAAATTGTAAATATCCAGATGTTCTTCATGTGTGCCTTTCTGTTCCCATTCAATTCCATGCTGTTTTGCGATTTCAGCCAGCACTTCTTTTTCATGATTTATCCACTGATTCAGTTCTGTATCATGCTTATTTCCACCTTGAAATCCAAGACTTTTCAATGCCTGTTTCAGTGAAACTCTGGTATCCATTCCTTTTCCCTTTCAGTTGGTCACATAAGGAACAAAGTCAATATGCAGATGCGGAGTAGCTTCGTCCTGATGCAGATAGCAGCTAAATACCCGAAGTGTCGGATTCCGCTTCTGGAAGTCTTTCACATATTCGTCCAGTATCTTTACAGCCAGATTTCCTTCTGATGTTCCCACTGCCATATCCTCACGATTTCCTATCTGAAAGATCACTTCATGGAACAACTTCTCCTGTTTGCCCTGTCGGATTTTTTCATAATAATTTGCAATTTGCCGATCCTTTCTTTTCCCGACATTGTATCTCTCAACCGCATCGTTAAACAGCTCTTTATAAACTTCCTTCAGATTCTCATTCTTATAACAAATGTTCAGTTGTACTCTGTCCGGATCTACATTTTCTGCTACAAAATCCCGTCTGTTATGAGCCAGTGAACCGGCTCCGATCATGCCACTGATTGTTCTTTTCATCATAAATTTTCTCACCTCTTTTCTGTTTGAGTGCCAGATATGGCACATAATTTTTATTTACGCCAGACATGGCGATATTTAAGAAACTTTCGCCGGATACGGCGGTTTTGTTACTTTTGTCAAAAGTAACGTAAAAGCACTTTCGACAGCCGTATCGTCCATCAAAAGTCCCCTTGCGCCCTGCCGGGGGCATAACGTCCGGTGGACGTCTGCTTTACACCAGCCGAAGCGGATCATAGACCTATTTATCCAGGTATCCTTGCCTGCACATATTCCAGATCTCCACAATAAGATGTCCCCACCAGATACCATTCTCTTGCCAGATTCATCTCCATTCTGGTCTGTACCCATTCATCACCTACCAGCACTTCCAGCCCTTCTCCACAGTGAAATCCTGTATCAATCCATAAGTCTGATGATAATAATCCATATCTTCCATTACTACTGTTGTATCCTAATCTTCCCTGTTTCATCATTTTCTTCTCCTTTCCAATTTGTAAACGGAATTTGTAAACGGTGCTCAAAAGATTTTAAAAGTTAACTTTTTAAGTTTTTTCTTCAAGTTCCGTTTACATCGTTTACAATAATCTTTACTCAAACGGTATTTCCAACTGTTCCGGTACTTCTATAAATCCGTCTTTATCTTTCTTCACCGAATCTTTCATCCGTTTCCATGACCGCTGTATTCCATATTCCTTTCCGAATCGATGTGTACCATGTGGTTTCCAGCCTTCAATTGCATTTTTCATAATATTGGCAATTTCTTTACCTTCCCACTGTTTCATTTCTCCGGTTCGATGTAGCGCTTCATCGAATAGAATTCTTGTACATACATAATCGTCATCGTAGTCATCAAGAAATTCCTGTATGATTCCGGCATTGGTATCTTCCGGCATAAATTCTTTCTGCAGACGCTTTGCCTCTTCCTCAATTTCCTTTGTAAATCCTAAGAACACATTTCCCTGTCGATACAGTACCATTGCCTCTGCCCAGGCCTGTTCGATATAGGCTTTGCTCTCTGCCTCATTGTCCAGAATATGAACTTCTGCTTTCGACATATCTGTCATCACCGGAGCAAATCTTCTGTTTCCGGTTCTGTCCAGCGGAAGGAAATTCAAATCATTTGAAGTACCGCAAAATACACACTGTCTCGGTCTGTCTTCCGGGTGAACTTCATAAGGTACTTTATAAGTTTCTTTCTGTCTGCTCAGAAACGATTTTATCTGTTCAATATTCTTTGCTGTGATAGTTGCCTTCATTTCTCCCATTTCGATAATCCAGTGATTTTGTAGTTTTCTGTAAATATTTTCATCATCCAAATGATCCAGATTGTCGCTGAACCATTCTTCTTTTATCGCTAGATATTTGAAAAATGTGGACTTTCCGGCTCCCTGACTCCCAACCAAACACAACATAATATCATATTTTATTCCCGGTTCATAAATTCTTGAAATCGCTGCCAGCATGTGCATTTTCATTACTCCGATTGTATATTTGCTCTTTTCTGCTCCCAGAAAATGTGGAAGCATATTTTCTATTCTTGGAATTCTGTCCCAGACCAGACTCTCCAGATAATCCCTAATTGGGTGATATTTATTTTCATTGGAAACAATATCTATTCCTGCTTTGATCACACGCTCACTTGTCAGTTCATAATTTTCTTCCAGATACATCTTCAGATTATTTTCATCAGTATCTGTAACCGTAGGACTGTTATTCCTCCGCTCCCAGGGAACCTCTTTTACAATGTCCATCCTTCCAGAAAGTTCATTTCGTTTAATCGCTTTTTCCAATACCGGATCATTTTGAAGTACGGTTACACAATTTCTAATTGTCTGCTTTGTTCTTCCTTTATCCGTATGCTCCAACATATTATTGACATCTTCTGTTGTAAGCATTTCCTCGTTCACAACATCTTCTAATTCCATCAAGGACTTCTCGCTGATATTCGTTAATTCTTTCTTCAATTTTTTCAACCTCCCTTCTCTTCATGGTAGTGTCAAAAACTACCTGTTTTTTATTGTTCTAAATCCTTTAAAACCTTGATTTTTCACAATGTCATTAACTTTAGCAAAGAGCAGAAATCGTAAGCATTTATAAAACTATGATTCCTGCTTTTTGTTTGTATATGGGCATACTTATCCCCTTCTCTTTGTACTCGTATTTTTTAGCTCAGTACGCTCTTTTATGGGTATTCGAATATTTTCCTGCTAATTGCCCTTTCGTTCTGGTATAATGCCGATCAGGACGAATGGGAACAAGATTTTTACTGATATCTTCATATATTTGCTGAAATAACATATTTTTCTTTTGACCATCCGTTTCAAGAAGTATATAAATCAGATCATTTTTTAAGATTCCAATACTAACAGTCTGATTGATCATCATTTTATGTTTTCTGTTCGCTTCTTTCTGATCCAGTTCACGCTCTGCATCTAATATGATATCTTCAACTAAATTGCTCAGATATATAGTGCTGTATATATCTTGTAATAACAGAATAGGTTTTGTTCCTGTAAAATTCTCTAACTGTAACCGACTCTTTAGCGTTTCATACGCAGTCTCTATCCCCCACCTCATATGATATAATTCTTTTATTTCTTCTGTATGAAATTCAGTTTGTGAAAGATTTGTAGCCAAAACTTCTAAACTTCCGTTTTCTAATAGGATTTTTACCATACGCAATGAAATTTCACCTAATTCTTTCATACGTTCTCCATCTGGCGTTCCCTCGTAATGTCTGATTCTTGACTTATCAAGTTTTATTTTAACTAGCTGATCCTTTTCTATTAAACTGTTTTGCTCTTTTTTGTAATCACTGCTTTTTAAACGTACGATAAATTTAATATCCTTATCCATCATATGTATAAACGCTGGCGTAGAAGGATAGCCTCTGTCCATGATAATAACATAGGGAATGCTGCCTATTGTTTCCGGTATTCGCTCCATCTGTTTTTCGGCCAGGCGCATTTCATTAAATTTCACCTTATTACAGTCACTTTCCAGTATCATACGATTCATTACATCATAAATACAGCCTAATCCTATTTGAGCTTGGGGCTTTGTGTTTTTCCGGCTTGCAGAACCATATAGTTTCAGTGTTTCAGCAGTGGTAGGAATATTAATATCTGAGCCGTCAGCGGCTAATATTAAATGATCTTTGTAAGTTGAAAAGGTGGAATCTGCATAAAAGTTACGGTTATGATATTTATATAATTCTAAAAAAGCATCTGGATTAAGTTTCATACGCTGTTTCAGATATCCTGGTTTTGAAATAGACACACCAGGATGAGCAAGTTTCATATAATTTCTCAGTTCCAATGCCAACGTCAACCCCTTTCTGTTTATCATCGTGAAAAGAAGATCCTGAAGAGGCATTTTTCGAATTCTGGTAAAATAATTTTTATTACCTGATCGGCAAAATGCCTTAAATTCATCAGAAGTCATTTTTTCTATATCCATGAATATACGTTTCTGAGAATGCTTCATGCATAATCACATCCTTTTTTGAGCAGGTTCATGGCTTCTTTTTACAATATAAGCATATCAAAAAAAGCAGAAGATATCTAATCCATTTCGGAATAAATATCTTCTGCTTTTAAGTTAATGACATTGTGATTTTTCAAGGGTTTCATAAGGATGTTTTTTAGAATTAGGATATTGCGGTATGGCATTGTGGGTGCTATACCGCATTTCCTTTCCAAAGAGTGACCTTTGAACGGTCAAATTCTCCGATATGGTTATAGATGATCTCGATTTCCTGTAACCGTCTGCCGCTGCTCTTATCGGGAGCATGAACAATAATCTTGTCAATAAACTCCCTGAGAATTTCAGGCGTCAGTTCGGTCAGGTCCGTGTACTTCTTCACAATGGCAAGGAAGCGTTTTACATCCACGCTTTTCTTTTCTTCCTGTTGGAGCTCGCTCTGGATTTCATTCGCCTCGGTCTGCAAGGTATGCTGTTCATCCTCGTAACCCTTCGACATTTTCATAAAACGCTCGTCAGAAAGTTTGCCAATGATATTGTCCTCATAGATACGCTGGAAAATGGTATCCAATTCCCCGATCCGTTTTTGTATCTCCGCCAGACGCTTTTTCTTCTGCGCCAACTCACGGTTTCTCTGCCGCATATCGGAATCCATTATCATCTGCACAAATTCATCCTCATAGTTGGAAACATACTGGATCACCTCTTTCAGATTTTCAAGGACGATCCGCTCCACAACTACATTTCGGATGTAGTGCATAGTACAGTTGGCCGTATTGCTACGGTAATTCTCGCAGAGATAATGGTGCTTTTCGGCAGGTTCGTCAGCCTTGCGGTGGAAGGACAGCTTACGTCCACAGTCCGCACAATAGAGCAAACCAGAGAACATCGGCATTTCCCCCATCCTGGTAGGACGCCGTTTTCCTGCCCGGATTTTCTGGACGATCTCAAAAGTTTCTTTGTCTATAATCGCCTCATGGGTGCCTTCAAAGACTTTCCACTGGTCAGGGCTGTTATAGATGGTCTTGTGGACTTTATAGGATTTTACATGGGTCTTGAAATTCACTGTATGCCCCAGATAATCCATCCGGTCCAGTATCTTTGCGACCACCGGCCCATTCCAGGTGTATTTGTCAGCAGGAAGCGCAGTCCGTGGCTTTCCGCCTTTCTCCAATGCGTAATACGTAGGGCAGAGGATTTTCCTCTCTGTCAGGATATGAGCAATCCTTGTAGGACCGTAGCCCCCGACACAGAGCCGGAAGATTTCCCGCACGACCTCGGCGGCTTCTTCGTCTATGATCCATTCCTTCTTGTTTTCAGGATTTTTCATATAGCCGTAGGGAGGATGGGAACCGATATGCTCGCCAGCCATTCCCTTTGACCGCTTCACGGCGCGGATTTTCTTGCTTGTGTCCTTTGCGTACCACTCATTGATGATATTGCGGAAGGGAGTAAACTCATTATCCTCCTGGTTGCTGTCCACTCCATCATTGACTGCGATAAAATGAACATCATGCTCCGGAAAGAAAATTTCCGTGTACATCCCAACCTGCAGGTAATCACGGCCCAGACGGGACATATCTTTTACAATGACCCGCTTGACCTTCCCGGCCTCCACATCAGCGATCATGCTCTGGAAACCGGCCCGGTTAAACGTCGTCCCTGAGACGCCATCATCAATATAGAACTGGATATTCGTGTATCCTCTGTCCAGCGCATACTTTTTGAGGATTTTTTTCTGATTGATAATACTGTTGCTATCGCCCTCCTGTTTATCATCCTGGGATAACCTGCAGTACAGAGCGGTTATTTCTTCCTGGTTCAAAACTGCAAAAGGAAAACTGTTTGCGGCAGGGCGGGTGTTTGACTGTAACATTGCAACCTCCTTATCCGACAGTCAAACAGGCAATGCGTTTTCCCAATTCTATTATACCGCGCTGCCTGGGAACTGTCTGCTGTCTTTCAGGAATTTACAGGCTTTTTTCGGAGGTCGTTTCGGATCAGACGTCTCACTTTGGAAACTGCGTCCTCCGTGGCGTCGGGTCTGGAATGGGATTTTACAACATAAGTTGTATTCCCGATTTTATATTCACGCACCATTGATGGCGCGGTTGATTTCTCGTTCTGCATAATTTCACCCTTTCATATACAAAACCATTCGTTAAGTTATAAAAGAGGCAAAAAACGGACGGCTGCTGGCACAGCTCCACGGGAGTCTCACCCCGGCCCATGCTTGTGGGTGCGGCGCGCAATGCTTTGTGGGCGTTCAACGCGCGAGTATCTTTAACCTGCCCTGTATGTCATCGCCCGCAGGACGCCACGCCTGCTTTGCGGCCAGTGTTTATCGCTCGCTCCCAGGGGGAGGTCATGGCGCACCGGACGCATGGCTCGATACAGGACAGAACGTATCCGTCTGCCTTATACTGCACCGGCGGCCTCCCGCCGGGCTTTCTTTGTCAAGGTCCGTCAGGCTTCATGCCGGACCATCGGGACAGTGAAAGGGAGAATAAGTCTGTCCCAAAGGTTTTAGACCGGCAATACCTTGAAGCCTGTTACAATGCTATGGATCAGCTTTGCTTCAAGCCTGAGCCGCATATCTTCATCGACGCACAGATATGTATTACCGTAATCGTCTTTCAGCGGCCTGGTTGCAAGCGCCCGGATGTAACTCTGATAGTGGGCGACTACGGCGGCAAGGGCGTCCTCATCGCCATTCACAGCCGCCAGGATCACAGGAACCGGGATTGGCTTCACTCGTCCGGCCATTCAAATCCCTCCTTCACCAGATACTCGCGCAATTCTTTCAGTGTAGCGCGCCGCCGCTTCGATACGGTCTGATGGACGATGTTCAGCTTTTCGCTGATCTCACGGTCCGTCATTCCCAGGAAGTAGGACAGCAGGATCACATCCCGCTTGCCTTCCGGCAGCTGCGCTAAGGCGTCGGCCAGAATGTTGCCGTTCACAACAACCGGGAGCCCCTGCACGTCAAAGACATATTCGTCCATAAAGTGCTTGTCCCATACGGCGGTCTGTTCCAGCTCGGAGGCGGTCAGCTCGCCCAGGGATTTTTCCTGGTCCCGGAGGCGGGCATATTCACGCTGGATATGCCGGGCCTCATTCTTCAAAACCTTGACACAGAAAGCGCCAAACTGATTCTGAATACGCTGCTCATAGGAGTCTTTCATTTTCTCACCTCCCTTCGCAGCCCGCAGGTGCGGGGGTGGTGATTTCCTCCCTTTCGCCTCAGTAATCCAGGGATGGCAATTTTGGCAACCGCGAGAGGAAGAAAATTTTTATGAAAGGCTCCGCTGTATAACGGAGGCTCACATAAACAAAAAAAGGCGCCCGTCTGCAAAACGCAGAAAGGCGCAAATGAATTATTTAAGCTATTTACATGATTATATAATTCATAGCAATAAGCAAAACTGGTTCCGGTGGTGGCCGGACTTTTTTTGACAGGTAGATTTCTGTCCTAATTTGTCGAAACGCTCTTTGCTTCATGGCGGCTCCCTCCGTAAGCCGCCGATCTCGCCAGCGTCAGGGCGTCGTTTCTTATGAGGGCATAAAAGAACGGCGGCCTTGATTTCTCAAAACCGCCGATGGGTATAAATGCAAAATGAGCGCACGAAACTGCCTGCCCCAGCAACGGTTTTTTTCTTTCCCCGTCAGGCGGGGCAGGATAATTTGAAATATTCGATTTAATCTTATTCTTGTACGGCTGCCTCTT
Source organism: Blautia sp. AF14-40 (assembly GCF_003479665.1). Lineage (NCBI taxonomy): Bacteria > Bacillati > Bacillota > Clostridia > Lachnospirales > Lachnospiraceae > Blautia > Blautia sp. AF14-40. The sequence goes on along the minus strand of NZ_QUHK01000041.1, from coordinate 749 downwards.
TCAGTCGTGAAAAGCTCTCATCGCTAATGATGTGTTCAATCCGGCAGGCATCGGCCTCCGCAATCCTAGGGTCAACGCCTGCTGCGATAAGCTGTTCGGTAAAAAAGCAATGGCGCTCGTAAATTTTTTCGGCAACCTCGCGGCCTACATCGGTCAGATGGAGAAAGTGATCTTCGTCCATTGTAAGAAAGCCGCCGTCCCGCAAGGTAGCCACCGCATGGCACACGCTGGGCTTTGACACCTCCATGTGTCGGGCCACATCTACGGAGCGTACCATACCGAATTTCTTTTGGAGAACAAGTATGGCTTCCAGGTAATCCTCCCCGGACGAATGAAGTATCAGTTACTCTCACCTCCTGTCTGCTATAAATAGTGCAGTTATAAATCATAAATTTGGTTATTTTCCAGTCTAAGACAACGGTCGCAAGCTGATTCAATCAATTCAAAATCATGGGTAATAACTAAAACAAAATAGTCCTTTTCCGCCAGCGCTTTAAGCGTTTTACTGACTCGAAGCATATTGTCATAATCTAATCCACTTGTAGGTTCATCAAAAATCAGAACCCTCTTATTGGATAAAAGGGCAGTAACAACTGCCAGTCTTTGCTTTTGTCCACCTGATAAAGTCTGCGGATGTTTTTCCCTGAATTGATAAAGGTCAAATTCTTTCAGCAACTCATTAACATCTGCTTGTGAAGCCATACTACCTAACTATAAATGAGCAAATCCAAAATATTGCACAAAAGAAA
>NZ_QUHK01000040.1:0-15691 GCF_003479665.1 Blautia sp. AF14-40 | reverse complement strand
TAGTTTGTTGGTTTTCTTTCCAACATGATATTTAGTTTGCGGATTGCTTTATGGCATCCCCTGTTCGGCCGGAACCCCATCATTTCATCGTAAAATATCGGTTCAAACACTGCTTCCAGTATTCTGCGCAGTGCTTCCTGCACCAGCTTATCTTCATAGCAGTAGATGCTGAGCGGACGCAGCTTTCCGTTATCCTTCGGTATTTCTACCAGTCTTGCCGGTTTCGGCTTATAGGATTTCCTCTTTAATCGTTCTACAAGAGCGTTCAGATTCTCTTCCGGATTTCTTCCGTATTCTTCTTTGGTGATTCCATCCATTCCTACGGCCTTTGTTCCATCCATCTGGGTATGGCAGCTTTTCAGCATTTCCTTATTCATCAGATGTCCCAAAGATGTGAACACCATGTCTGGATTTTCTTTTGATAATTGTGATATTCTCGCCAATTTCGTTTCCATTAGTTCCTCTATCCCTGTGTATAGCTAATGTTTCCTCTTTGATATAGTTTCGCAGGCCAGAGCTGTGAGGAACCGCTCTCTCTCGACTTCCCTCCGGTATTTATTTTGTTCCTGCCATCCTCGGTACTACTCGGGCCTCCGACTACCTACATTTCCTTTGCCATCCTTCTTTTGATTGTCAGGCATACTTCCTGTTTACACACTTCAGAAAGAAAATGCAGGTTCTCTCCAGTTGATATATATTCCCTGTGTAACATGAATAGTTCCCACCAACGCCGCAGAGGTATGTAAAATCTCACCATAACGATAAGTACATATGTTGCCTTCCATCCAGACCACGATGTCGGCCCTCTGGTTCTTTTGGGATTTCGGCGCTCACTAGCTATCCCTGTTACCTTGCTGTCTACGCTTAGCCTGCAACGTTACCGCGGCAGACTCAAGACTCGCTTCAAATGCTGTGGTTAGCAGCTTATTTGATGGGGCTTCCACCCACCGGACTATATACCCTTAGCTGGACGCACGGTCTGACCCCAATGTCAAGCATTAATGCACAAGGATATCTTTCAACTCAGGTGATTTTTCTTGCTTCAATCTCATTCGACACAACCGGTATCTCAGGGTAAAGCCAGCTTACATTCATCCCAAGTTCCATCATTTCATAAGCAATTTTTCTTGGATTGTATAATTTGATTCTATGCAGACAATGGTTTATTTTCTTCATATTCTGCATTGCATCTAATGAAACATGAAAGGATGTCATGCATTTCATATTATTAGTTTCCTCATATAAAGGAAATATTGTAAATACTCCTTTTTGTGCTCGAATTCTTTCACTATGGTAGGGAATGTTCACTGCAAGGGGAGGAACTTCTTCTGGATCCACCTTGATTTTCATATCATAAATCGCATATAGCAATAAATAAAATACCACCCTTTCCAGACTTTCATCTCCAATTTTTCTTCCTCTCGCAGAAAATTCCAATGCATTTTTTTCAATTTCAGCAAAATTAAATATTCTGGAAAGATGTGGTGCAGATGAAATATCCCAAATCCCGGAATTCGTTTTTAACTTCTTTATTGCCTGCTGCAGTTTTGCCTTTTCCGTCTTATTTATGGCGAGCTCTTCTACATAGCTTCCAGCCTCCACCTCATTAATTACACTTTGAATCACGTATTCATTCCATTTCTGTGGTTCAAACACCCACATACAGGGACATGCACTCATTCTATCAGCCTCAAAGTGCTCGTCATTTTTAAAGAAGCATTCCAATGTAAAGATCAATGAATGCATTGCCGATTCAGACCAGTCTAATAGCCTTGTTTTTACATCATGATGCTGCATTACTTCCAGCCATTCTACTGGAACTCCAGGTTTTTGTTCAAAAAACTGGCTGTTTTTTGCAATAAAATGTTCTTTCCGTGCATTTTCTTCTCTGTTTAAACTATGTTCACGATCACTCACTTTTCGAAAAATACTTGGTGCTAAATCCCATGTATAATCTCTATGTCCCCGAAACCATAAAAGCGGCGGCGTTCCCGCCACTTTTCCTGCTTTTTGTCCAATCCCAGACACAATGTTCATAAAGTCAGCTAAGCTGTATGCATTGTATTCATTAATCATTCACTACCCTCCCAGTTTTTTACATCGTTCTGACATCTCCTATAACAATTCATCAGAAACTCCGCATACATCATTTGTTCTTTCTGATATTCCTCTGTTCCTTTCTTATCTATAGCAAAACTTTCATTCCATCTTGTAGTGATCTGTTTCCGAATTGTATCATCCTCAAAAATCTGCCTTCTAATCTCTTCTGCCTCTTTTTCTTCAAAAAATGATCCCTGACTTATAAAGTCAGTTAAAATTTTCTCTATCGTATAATCCTTCTGTTCACAGATCAATCTCAGCACTTTACAAAAGCGATACATTTTTGTATATAAGACACTTATTTTTTCGTTCCTATTTTCTGCCTTGATTAAATACAATTTTTCATATAAAAGCCTAATAACTTTTTCCAATTTACTCATCGAAAAACTTTCTTCCTGAAAAAGGCTCCAGAGCTCCGGACTTTCCGTTTCAATCTCTACATGCTCTTCACTAACTTTTTCCGAAAGCTCTTTAAATGTCTCCTGCGCAATTTTTTCGATTTTCCCTGTCGTATTTTTTTTATTTTTACGTTTCCATATTGCCCTGCAAACTATGCCGCATCGTTTTGCTTCAAACCTTGTTTCTCCTCGTATTATATAGTAGTAGTTTTTAGAGACCCTCTCCAAGGTCTTTATAACCATTAAAGTCATAGTCCATTCTTTACCTCTTCTGTAGGTTCGACTATGATATATAAGATGCTGTGGATTGGTTAATTTCTCCTACCACTAGATGGTTTACGAAAGGCTCCAACCACAGTCTCTTTGTCCATTTGTTAATCAGTTAGATACCGCATGACGGTTTATTTAGAACGAGGTTACAATCGCAAAGAGCACCCTGTGGTTCTAAAACAGTATCAAATTCATTTCAAAGGAGTTTTATTATGATTTACGTAGGAATTGATGTTGCTAAGGATAAGCATGATTGCTTTATCACCAACTCTGATGGAGAAGTGTTATTTAAAGCATTTACCATCACCAACAACTTAGATGGTTTTAATGAACTTCATCAAAAGATTGCTTCCGTTATGGATGATGTGACAAAAGTAAAAGTAGGACTGGAAGCCACCGGACACTACAGTTACAATCTCCTCGGATATCTCATTGATAAAGGTTTGCCCACCTATGTTATCAATCCGTTACATACAAATCTGTACAGAAAAAGTCTAAGCCTTAGACAGACGAAAACGGATAAAGTAGATGCCCGCACGATTGCTTCCATGCTCATGTCTGATGTGAACTTAAAGTCCTACTCAGACATATCTTACCACAACGAGGAGCTAAAGTCATTAACTCGTTATCGTTTTGACAAAGTGAAAGAACGTGCCAAGCTGAAAACCTCCGTTTCAAGACTTGTCTGTATCTTATTTCCCGAATTAGAAAAACTTGTGCCAACTCTCCATATAACATCTGTTTATGCATTGCTTTCTGAATTTCCCGGCGCTAAACATATAGCCACCGCACACCTTACCAGACTTACAAATCTTCTTTCCGAAGCTTCCAAAGGTCGATATGGTAAAGATACTGCTATTACTTTCAGAGATGCTGCAAGAGCTTCTATCGGCTCAAATATGCCAGCCAAATCTCTTGAATTAAAGCACACCATCAAACTCATTCAGGAACTTGATTCAGAGATTGATGAAATCGAAAAAGAGATCAAAATCATCATGGATGAAATCAACTCTCCAATTCTTAGCATTCCCGGAATTAACTATCGCATGGGCGCTATGATTATTGCCGAGATTGGTGATTTCAATCGTTTTGATTCTCCTGATAAAATCTTAGCTTATGCCGGCTTTTCGCCATCAACATATCAATCCGGACAACTGGATGGTGCCTACGCACATATGGAAAAACGTGGCTCCAGATACCTGCGATACGCCCTGTACAATGCCACCAAGTATGTCTGCCACTGGGATCCAACATTTGCAGCCTATCTTGCTAAAAAACGAGCGGAAGGTAAGCATTACAATGTTGCCATATCACACGCTGTAAAAAAACTGGTTCGAGTGATTTATCATCTTGAAAAAACAAAGCAGCAATACATAAAAGCAGCTTAAATCTTTCTAATTCAATACTCTTTTTTGAGCACCTGTCACGATGCTCTTTTTGTCATGCAGTTTTCAAGGTTCAATGAACTCTAACTGAGTTCCAAATATATCTAAAATACATTTCTGTACTTTATTCAAAAAATATCATTTTAAGGCTTGACTTTTAATAGTTAGTCTTTCGTTTCAAACGGAAAATGTGTTGAAGCAAACTGTAAATATCCAAAAATACTAAATTCAAAAACACCACACATAAATAAATCTGACGCAGCCTCTCTATAAACTGAAAAAGTCATTTCTATCAGATTCAAAATGGTTTCTTCTTCATAATCAGAAAGTGCCCCGTTAAAAGCTGTAGCAAACTTTTTTTCATCATTTTGCGCTATTCCCAACTGATTTTTTACCTTTTCAATCTCCATTCGGCTTTTATTACTCCAATTCCACTCTATTTCATTATCTTCATGTAAAGAAAGCATTTGTTTTGCTTTTTTAAAAATTTTTCTCCCCATTGCCACTTTTTCGCAATAGTAGAAGTATTCCTCCAGCAGTTTTGTTCCACTCCATGCTTCCAGCTTTAATTTCAAATCCCGATATTCCCACCAGCAATTGTGAATTACTTTGCAGTACCCCAAATCTGCTCTACCGCCTTTTCTTTTTTTCTCGAGTATTTTCCGAATTTTTTCTGATAGTGTTACCTCATCTTTAAAATCCAATACTACTATGTTTTCTCCCATTCGTTGACAATGGCTATTAACAATTGCGCATGCATATTGTATACAGTTTTTCTGCAATTCTACTAAATTTTTTTCTATTTCATCTATTAAAGATTTTTCCGATAATTCCCCCTTTTTCATTCTCTTATAACCTTTTTCCAGACTTTTCTGTATATTTTCTTCTAATTGTTTTATCCTGTTTACACATTCAAAATATTCCGAGTCATATTCTAAAACACAATCCTGCGTATTTCTAATAAATTCCCCGATGCCCAAATACGTTTCCGGATTCAAATTTCCACCCTTGCAAAAACTCAACATTTTCTGTTTGAATACTTCTTCAAAACATTTCAGTTCTCCCTTATATTGTTCCGATCCCATTCCAAAAAGAGCGCTGCATACTTCATTCTGTATCAATTTAAGCATACTATTTTTCTGAAAAAGATCCATTCCACCATAAAAGATTTTCCAAAACAACGAATAACTGAAAATATTCAGCACGTAAGAAGCTAAGAGTTTATTTCGCACTTCCTGCTCCCTGAATCTGATATTATGTGCAATTTCATGACATAAAATTGGAATATAACTTTCATATTGTTCCATGCTTTCCACATTTGGTACAAAAACAACCATCAGATTCTTGGAAAGCTCCTTCTGCGTTTTCTGTCGACGACTTAGTTCAATCAATACTCGTACAGATTGATCTCTTTCTTCAATACATGGTATCAATACCGGACACAGATCCCTCGAGACATGATAATACGACGTCTTCCCAGTTATATTGTTCCTTGCTATATCTAATACATGACTGATAAACCAGTCATATGCCATTAATATTTTCTCAATACTTCCATTAATCTGCAGATTATAATTTGGAGCCTGCAGTGTCTGCAGGTTAATATTTCGTATGTACCCTGCAAATGCATCCAAAGACTTTACACCTACTATCAATTCCTTTTCATAATCTTTAAATTCCATCGGGTCACTGCAATATTCACGGATTTTTTCAAGAGATTCTATCAAATATCTCATTTGCCGAAGCAGAATAGACACCTGCAGTCTAAGCTCTCTTTGACCGTTCAAACTTTGACTGTTTTCTAAAAGACTCTTAAGCAGTTCATAATATACTTTTACACGCTCATTTTCCTTTACAGAACTTGCCAATTCAATTTCTTTTAGAACTTTCATGCAATATTCATATTGCTTTTCATTTCTTTGTTTTAATGTCTCTTTTTTACTTAAAGTAGCAATACACTTCGTCCGGGCTTTCCGATACTCATAAAATTTATTTTCTTCTCGTGGCACTCCTTTAAGTAAAATACGCTCATTCCAATAACTCAGCTTTCCTGAAAAAATATCTTTTATTAGTGTTTGGGCATTCTCTCCCAATTTCATTTTATCAGCCTGGCTTTTCAACTGCTCCAAGATTTCTTTATTTACTTTTCTGTCCTGTTTGCATATCATCAAAATATGGCGTATGTGTATAAAATCTTCCAACATAATATCTATAGAATAATCGTATCTTCCGTATAACTGATATTCTACTGCACTTCTTTTTTTTGTTTCTTCTTCCGTCTCTTCTTCTATCTCTTCTTTTTCTTCTGTCTCCTCTTTTTCTTCTGTCTCCTCTTCTTCTTTCGTCTCCTCTCTTCTATACTCGTCCGAATAAATTCCCCTTATTGATACCAGATCTCCCTGTTCAAACAACATATCCTCTATTTTTATCTTTTTTGCTTCTGGGTTTTTATCTACATTCTGCATTCCCATAATACTATATGTGGTAAGAAGCTGATATTTTTTGTTTTCAATCTGAAAATAAATTTCTCTGAGAGTCGTCGAAAGTTCAAATGCAATATGAATATCATTACTTCTGACACTTATTAAATAGTCCCCCGCTGTAAAAAGTGAAAATAACTGACATTCTATTTTTCTTTTATCCTTTTCATCGTTTATTTTTTTCTGAAATGTTTTAAGCTCTTCACGTAATATTCTTTCAATCTCCTGATGATCCTGATTTAGTGCTTCTCCCCAAAAATCCGGATGTATGAAAACCTGTATTAATGTTAAAAACATTTTTTCATGATCGGGACTTTTAAAACTTTCCTCACCCACAAAGCACAATTCCTGCAAAGCCAGATAATTTTTCTCCGACATTTCCTGGTTTCCAATGCATCCATGAATAACATCTTTTTCTTCTTTCACCTGAAATGCATCAAAATAGTCCATTGCCATATATTCGGTATGAAATGATCCTTCTGATCCAATATTGTATCGGTATAATTGAATGCTACTAATCTGTTTCATAATGGTTCCTCTTAATTTTCTCTTTATTTGTATTTTAAGAAAAAGCGCCCTATATACGAGCGCTTTTTCTTAAAATTCTATTTCATAATCCATTCTTGTACAATACGGAATGCTATATAATGTTTCTAATTCTTTTCTTGTCGTTTTTAGATTCTGATTCTCAATATCAATTAAAGACTCCTTTATCCCATTACCTGGAAATGTATCTGTTCTTGAATAATACACTGCGTCTATTTCCTCTGCTAAAACCATATTTTTTCCCTTTTCACTCAAAATCCTTTCTTTAATATTTATGTTTAGCTTAACTAACATATCAACCTCTGTCTGCCGCATCTTCACTTAAAAATTTTCTTTGTTTCAAATGTGCGACAAAAAATGCAATCATCAACGCTCCAAACAGAAAATTAATTCCTGTTCTTGTATATTCCGTTATTCGAAACAGCATTGTCATTAACTGCCCCTCGACTGTTTTTCCCAAAATGCTATAATCCATAGCCGCCCACAGTCCAATCTTTATTTTTTCTATATTGCAAACAAGATAATAAAACAATGCCATTCCAAAAATCATTTCCAAATAATTGAATACCAACAATATCAATGTCCGTAATGGATTTGCCGACGGTCTGTGAATATCCGCCAGAAAAATCAATGCCAATAAACAAGTTATTGTGTCCAGCATCACATAAACTGTCGTAATTCCAGCAATAATATACCACCTATTTTCATTTCCATTTATATAGGGACGCATTTTCTGCCAGGAAAATAACAAAATCCATACAAACGGAATTAACATTTTGATCACCGTTTCAATTTCTATAACTTCTCTGCGATATTTCCATCCTCTTTTTCCTGCTAAGCTTCTGACCAGCATCGAAGGTACAAAAAACATTCTTATTCCAGCCAGGAAAAGTCGAAACATCTTTGTGATTGTGAAATAATATCTCTTTTCGGAATCATATTTCCATATTTCCTTGCAATATGCCTTTTGCGATTGGTACCCAGACATATAAACCATTCTTCGTTCCGCTTTCATATTCGTTTCACATTCACGATAAACATCCAATATGCTGTTCATAACATCTGATTGTTCATGATATATTACAAGATAAATCTTCTCGATTCGCTGGAACGTATCGCTGTCATGCTTCTTCCACTCTAATAGCTGATTGCTTATCGACACTAATGCAATTTGAAATGCAAGTTTCATTGGAAACCCATAATTTCCTGAACTGATAATCGGAACAGCCAATGATTTTATATCTGAATTTTCTTTTACGATTTGCATTATGCTTTCATAACACTTTGCCAAAGTTTGAATACACTCTGATCCCCCATCATATTTCGGACCAACTGCATGAATAATATATCTGACAAAGTCTTCTCTGCCTTCTTGCGGATTATTTTCTGTTATCCTAGCTTCTCCCTGATGACATCGAATTGTATTGTCCGGTAAACTTGGCTCTCCATCTAATTGCTGTTTAATTTTCTGATTAAAGCTATCCTTGTCTTTTAAGATTTCAGCCATTTTCTTATGAATAGCACCATCTACACCACTGCCACCCATTAAAGTTGATTTTGCAGCATTCACAATCGCTGTTACTTTTCTCTTGCTAGCTTCCTCAACAATGTCGCCTTTGATAACTTCTATAATTTCATTAATATTTCTTTGAATAAAGCTTTTTTCATCAATCACAACCGTTTTCTCCTTGGTAATTAGGAATCTTCTTATCCGCACGTATATAACAATATAATTCTCAAAAACGTTCTTGTAAACAAATTATTTTACAGGAACGTCTTTCTGTTATTGCTAATCTTATATTCTTCTACGCTGTAATTAGATATTTTCAAAAGCCTTCATGCATTATTGCTTATATCATAGTGTCAACAATTTTGCATTCTCTTATTTTCTTTTACGTATTATAACATATTTATTTTTTTTCTACTAGTTGTATTTTTATATATATTTACCATATTATTTTATATATATTTACCATATTACACAAAATCATTTCTTTCTTGCAATAACTTATCTTTTTCTGATGGTGACATCTCATGAATGTCTGATTAGAAAATAACCCGTCATCCTCTTATATACTATTGTATTCATAACCTCTTTCTTTACTTTGCTGTTTTTCTCTGTATAATACTGCCGGCCTATGTCCAGCATCTCCTGTCATTTCTCCGGTATTTTCGACAAGGGAAGATACCTTTCTTCGAAATGCCGGAACTAATAATTTTGTATCCAAAACAGCTTCATGAATCTGTTGTAATTCTCTCAATGTAAACTTTTCTGGCAAAAGCCGAAAGGCAATGTGTGTCTCTGTAATCCATTTACGAAGCTGCATAATTGCATCTGCAATAATAATCTGATGATCGAACGCAATATCATCGCTTTCAATTGTCTTAAACTTTCTTTTGACATCCCATTGAGATGTGACTTCTTTCAGTTTTGCGCAAATCACATCCTCTTCATGTGTTAAACGCAACACCCACTCACCCTCAACTTTCCTGAAAGAAACATCAAACCATTTTGCATCTGATGCATCATCTCCTGCTTTAATTTCTTCATGATTTGAATTAATCAGCGCCATAAATCCATTCGTAATGACCCATCTTCTTGGATCACGGCCCGGATCACTGTAGGTTCCAAATTGTTCTAAAAAATCACAGCTTAAATTAGCTTCCTCCTGAAGTTCCCTTCCTGCTGCTTCACATACAGTTTCATCCGAACGTACAAAACCACCAGGAAGAGCATAACAATCTTTAAATGGTTCCATTCCTCTCTGTATTAAAAGAATTTTTAATTTTTTCTCCGATATTTTTCTATAATTATTTTCTTCACTGTCAAACATTTCAAAGATGACTATATCTGCAGTAACTGATGGTTTCTCAAATTCTGAATCATCATATATTTTGGCATACTCCTCATTTGATTCCAAAGTCTCTATCTTCTTTTTCATAATTTCCACTTCTTTCTTTTATTAATATCATTATGATAATATCTTTTTAGCAATTTGTCAACATCAAAATACAAGAACTGAAATTCGCTATGAAGATGGACGTCCCCGCGCAGATCATTCAAACCCTGCTAATAAGATTGCAAATTCTGCTCGAACGGTACGCCTATTCTGAAATCAGCGGTACATTCATTCTGATTTAGCGGTATGCGTTTTCTGCTCAAAGCGGTACGTTTTTCCTTTATTATTGTGATGTAACTATTATTCATCACTGTGCAAAGGAGAAACTATTATGCACGACTACAATACTATTCTTGGAGTCATAGAACTTCGACTCAGTAAAGTCAGTTATGACGCCGTACAAAAACGTTACCGGATTGGACGGAGCGGGATTGCATTGATCATGAACCGCTATAATGATTCAGGATTATCACTGGATGATCTTCGGCAAATGCCACCCGCAAAGGTTGTTGATCTCATCTATCCAAAAGAAAACCTTCGACATAAGGACATTCCACTACCTGATTTTGAAAAAATACATGAGCAGATGATCCAAATGGGAAAGCATGCCGACTTGAGCTTTCTATGGATCGATTATAAAAAAGAGCATCCCAATGGTTACCAGCTTGCCCAGTTTTATAAGCTGTATCGTGATTTTATGGTAGATACTTATGGTACTTCAAAAACATCTATGCCTGTGGAACGGATTCCTGGTGAAAAGATGTATATTGACTGGGTAGGCGACCAGCCGGAACTGCTACTGGACACAGCAACTGGCGAACTTGAGTATTCCGATCGGAATGAGCATTCTTTTCGGAAATTCTGAGCACCCTTTTCCGGAAAGAAAGAGCATACCTTTCCGGAGCAGAGTGCAATCCTTTATTTAATACTCAGGCGGAACCTTTATTCCATTTTTGATAAGCAACGCCTGTAACTGACCGATATATTCCCGCAGATGCTGGATTTCTGTCCAATTGTTATGGCATAATTCATCGGCCTCTTCCAGTTCATGACGAAGTAACTCATAGTCGGTCCATTTGATACATTTATGATCTTTACTGAAAGCGCAGTAATCAGTCATTGGCAGCCCCTTTCTGGGAATCTTTAATTCCATGGCGCTCCCGCATAGATACCCGGCCATCAATCATTACTTCGTACGAATTGTGGACGATGCGGTCAATAATGGCTTCGCAGATCGTAGCATCGCATTCATTTCCTATCCGGCTGTACCAGCCAGCAGGTTCAAACTGCGTACAAAAGATAACTGATCCTTTTACGCTGCGTGCTTCGATAATCTCCAGCAGTTCTCTGGTCTGCTCACTGGAAACAGGGCTGAGCAGAAACTCATCCAGAATCAGGAGATCAATCTTCTGATAAGCTTTAATTACTTTTTTCAGTGGTAAGCGCCAAATAATAATGCGGTTAGATACAAGATTACTCCAGCCCTTTGCGAGTTGGAGTAATTCACTATAATTCACATGCGATTTTTGATAGATTGGAGTTTTTCACTCCAAGGTGCCAGTTCCGCCAGCTGTTCATCGGTCATATTTTTACTCGGTCGGTGCTCCAGCAGAAATTTAAGATATCCGTAAATGTTCAGCCCATGTGCTTTGGCCATCTCAACCATTGTGTAGACTACTGCGCTGGCATTCGCTCCGTCTACGGAACTGCTGAACAGCCAGTTTTTTCGCCCCACTGCAAAGGGACGGATCGCATTCTCACTGAGATTATTGGTAAAGCTGCACCGCCCGTCTTCCAGATAAGTTTCTGCTATATCACGCCGGTTGAGAACATAATTCACGGCTTTATCCAGCCGGGTATTCCGGACGGGCTTTTGCTGGTCAAGCCACGACCAGAAAGCCTCCAGAACAGGTTTTTCCTTCTCGAGACGCAGTTGTTTCCGCTTTTCATAATTACCGGGATACTTTTTGTTAATCGACCAGGACTGTTGTACATCCATCGATAAAAGCAGAAAGTTTCTGTCAGACCTGACGGTTGGAAAACTGAACCTCTCAAAAGGAATGGTCTGCAGACTGAGCAGGGAGTTTGCCCGGAAAACAGAAGCCGGGCGGAAATCTGCTTATGCTGATATGCTGCTTTCCCCTGTCATGCACACGGACTGCACGAATGCAAGGATAAACGGAAAGAGCTGTCAGGTTTATGTATGTGCCACGCCTGATGGTAAGGCTCTTTATTTTGCCCGTGAGAAAAAAGGGCATGAAGGGGTAAAAGGTACGGTTACGGAAGACTACCAGGGAATCCTGGTCCACGACCACGACGTTACCTTTTACAGTTATGGGACGAATCATCAGGAATGTCTTGCCCATGTGCTGCGCTATCTGAAGGACAGCATGGATAATGAGCCGGAACGCAGCTGGAGCAAAGAGATGCGTTCCCTGCTGCAGGAAATGATCCATTTCCGGAATGAATGCAATCCTTCAAAAGAGGTGGATCTGGACAAGGTTTCCGGATTTGAAGAAAGGTACCAAAAAATACTGGAAACCGCACGGAAAGAATACGAAGACATTCCGGCAAATGATTATTACCGTGACGGGTACAATTTGTTCCTGAGAATGGAGAAATATAAGCAGAACCATCTGCTGTTCCTGCATGATTTTAGGGTACCTGCCACGAATAATGAAACGGAACGGCTTCTGAGGAATTATAAGCGGAAACAGGCGCAGGCCGTGACATTTCGGAGTTTCGAAAGCATCGAAGATCTCTGTCAATGCATGAACATGCTTGTTTTGATGGTAAGTAGGTAATCATCCGTACCTGTTATCCTCGATTTTTTTCTGATATACTCTCCTCAAAACCTGAAAGGATTGTATCATCATGAAAAAAGACGAAAAACTTATTCTTTGGACAGAACGTCTGCAGGCGTTCCAGGCTAGTGGCCAGACCTGCAGGGAGTGGTGCCGGGAACATCAGATCCCTGTTTCTACCATGACATACTGGAACCGTAGATTACGTACACTCGAAAGCGAATCACAGCCGGAACTGGTTTTTGCAAAGATGCCAACGGAGCAGGAACTTTCCACAAGAGGAGCCATAACAGAAAATATACCTCTGCGTATCTTTATTACAGACAGTATCCGGATTGAAATTATGCCGGACTGCCCGCCAGAGCTTCTGCATGTTTTCGTAAGAAGTCTGAAAGAGCATGCTTGAACTGGCAGGCAGCACAACGGTATACCTTGCGTGCGGAGTAACCGATCTCAGAAAAAGTTATCACGGTCTGGCGGCTATCATCAAATTAAAATTTCAGCTCGACCCATATTCTCGCTGTATGTTTGCGTTCTGCAACCGCAGGCGGACCTCAATCAAAATTCTTCAATGGGACGGATCCGGTTTCTGGATTCTGATGAAAAGGCTGGACAAAAACTGTTTTCGCTGGCCGGACACACCGGATGAACTCCAAAAGGTAACCCTGAAAGAGATGCACTGGCTGTGTGACGGATTATCCCTGACACCCCAGGGGGCGTTCGAAGAGCGGCATCCGAAAATCATCGTGTAGGTTCCTGTAAGGACGAAAAAAGCAGAGATATCCGCTTGATTTCCTATAACTGCAGACTGCATTTTTCCTCGAAAAAAGCAGGTTTGTATGGTATACTTCTGGTAGAAAAAAAAGAGCCGGGAGAATACCAGATGGAGCCGATTTTTACAGAAGATCAGTTAAAGAACATGAGCCGGGAGGCACTGATTGAGCTGATGCAGGTCATGCAGGAAAAGCAGCGCAAAACAGAAACCAAAATGAAGCTGATGGAAGAAAAACAGAAAGAGCTTGAGTTTTTAAATGCCATGCTTTCTGACCGCCTGACGCTTGCAAAGAAACAGCGTTTTGGGGCTTCCAGTGAAAAATACGCAGATGGATATGAGCAGATGAATCTGTTCAACGAGGCGGAAGCTGCGTCAGATGGTGAACCTGACCCGGAGAAAGAAATCGAAGTCACTTCCCACAAGCGTAAAAAGCATGCCGGAAAGAAAGAGGAAGATCTTTCACATTTCGAAGTAACAGAGCGGATAGAATACAAACTTACAGGGCAGGAACGTTATTGTCCAGACTGCGGTAAAAAATATAAGGTCGTCACGAAGGAAACGGTAAAGCGGTTAAAGTTCGTTCCGGCACGTTTTGAGGTAGTCGAAGAAATCTCCTATGTATACAGCTGCCCGGAATGCGGAGCTATGAAGCGTCTGGAAAAAGTTCCGGCCCTGATCAAGGGAAGCATTGCAACGCCGTCCCTGGTTGCAGGCATCATGAATGCAAAGTATGTCAACGGCATGCCGCTGGCCAGGCAGGAACGGGAATTCGCAAGATATAACCTGAAGCTTTCCACCAAAACCATGGCAAACTGGATGATCAGCTGTGCAGACCGATATCTGAGACTGCTCTACGACCGGGTGAAAGAAGAATTCTTAAAAAGCCGGTACATTCACTGCGATGAGACACGGGTTCAGGTGATTGACGAGCCGAAACAGCAGGGGTCTACCCAAAACTGGATGTGGGTCTATCTGACCGACCGCTACAGTGAAGCGCCGCAGATGGTTCTCTTCGATTATGAGCGGACCAGAGCCGGGTATCATCCCAAAAATTTTCTGGGAGATCAATTCGAAGGATACCTCACGTGTGATGGATATCAGGCATACCACGGGGTAAAAGATTCGATTGTTGTATCCGGATGCTTTACCCATGCAAGAAGGAGGTTTGACGCAGCGCTTACGGCACTGAAAAAGGATTTTACCAAAGAACAGCTGCGTGGAACCGTTGCGTATCAGGCGATGTCCCGGATCGGAATCCTCTATAAAATAGAAGAACTGATTCAGGATAAGACGCCGGAAGAACGGTATCTGGAGCGTCAGAAACAGTCCCGTCCTGTCGTGGATGCATTTTTTGAATGGTTACATTCGATGGAAGATTCGGTAGACCGGTCTTCCCTTATTGGTGATGCCATTTTATATGCGCTGAATCAGGAGACGTATCTGCGCCGTTATCTGGAGGATGGGCATCTGAGCATTGACAATAACAGCGCGGAACGTGCAATTAAAAACTTCGCAGTTGGCCGCCGGAACTGGCTGTTTTCGAAAAGTATCCGTGGGGCAGATGCCAGCGCCACCATATACAGTATCACAGAAACCGCACTTTTAAACGGGCTGAAACCCTATCTGTATCTTACCTACGTCCTTGATCAGCTGCGGCGGATGGGATCGTTTCCCGAAGAAGAAAAACTGGATCAGTTGCTGCCCTGGTCAAAAGAACTTCCGGAAGAACTTCGGACAACAGAATAAATTTGAGCCGCCTTTTTCTGGGCGGCTCATTTTGAAAAACAGGGTACGGATGATTACCTACTTACTGTCCAGTAGCTGTTTCACCGCCTTTGCATTGCAAATTCTGCTCGAACGGTACGCCTATTCTGAAATCAGCGGTACATTCATTCTGATTTAGCGGTATGCGTTTTCTGCTCAAAACGGTACGTTTTTCCTTTATTATTGTGATGTAGCTATTATTCATCACTGTGCAAAGGAGGAACTATCATGCACGACTACAATACTATTCTTGGAGTCATAGAACTTCG